>JADFJJ010000001.1 GCA_022566215.1 Pseudomonadota bacterium
AGTTTCAATCTCTCCGCCGCTGCGCACCCACATGGGTGACCGGATGTGGCGCAGGACGATCACACGGATCGGGGAGGGCATCGTGGCCGAAAAGAGGGCGGTCTGTCGGTCCTTGGGTGAGTAGGATAGAATCCGATCAATGCTTGGCAAGAAGCCTATGTCCAGCATCTGATCGGCTTCATCCAACACCACCGTCCGAAGCTTTCCCAACTGTAGAGTCTGGCGGCCCAGGTGGTCTAGCACCCGGCCCGGGGTCCCCACGACAATATGGGCTCCTCGATTAAGGTCGGCGATCTGTTTGGAGATAGCGTGGCCGCCGTAGCAAGCCACAACCCCCAGACCACGAAATTGGGCCAGGCGGCTCAACTCATCACGGACCTGGACCGCCAACTCCCGAGTGGGAACCAGCACCAGCCCCTGCACCTCGGTCAGGGCCATGTCCACCTGTTCAACCAGTGGGATGCCAAAGGCGGCCGTCTTTTGAACCGTGCCGGCGACGGGGCGATTTATATCTTTACGGATGCGGATCAGGCCGTCTCGGCTTCCAAGAATTTCATGATCCGGTTAGACCAGTTTAACAAAGAGACCAACACGCTGCAGTCCTCGTTTAAAGTCCGGATAGGTCTCAATACCGGCGAAGTCCTGGCGAATGCCACGCAGAAACATCCGGATGTTTTGAGTCAGGTTCTGGATATTGCCGGCCATCTTCAAAAACAGGCGGAAGCGGGTGAAGTCCTCATTACGGAGAGCACCTTTAGACAGCTTATCGTAAATCAAGGCTTCCGGCCCAGAGAAGAGTTGAAAGAAAATAACGAGTCTGTTTACTCCCTGGAAAAATGATCCGTTTTAGAGTCGCGGATCCGTTTTCAGTTTGGATATTTCCAGGTCAGCCATGACCCCGCGCGGGTCACGCCGGGCGAACAGCGCGGCACCGATGGCGCCGGTATAGATGCTGTCGTTGCCGATGTTAATAACCATGTCCCCGTAATTCTCAATCACCAGTTTTTTCAGCGCGGTGGTCGCCGCCTCGTTGCGGGCGACCCCACCGGTAAAGGTAAACTCGTTTGTCACCCCGCCGCTGCGCGCCAGCAACGACATCGCCCTCAGGATAATCGCCCGGTGCAGCCCGGCCAGGATGTCCTCGCGCGCCTCGCCAAGCGCCAGGCGCTCGCGCAGTTCCGCTCCGGCGAAGACCGTGCAGGTGGAATTGATCCTGACGGTCTTGGATGACTTCATCGCCAAGGGGCCGAGCTGGTGCACCCCCATATTCATTTCATCGGCGATATAGCCCAGGTAACGGCCACAACCGGCGGCACAGCGGTCGTTCATCTGAAAGGCCGTAACGATGCCCTCTTTATCAACCTGGATCGCTTTGGTGTCCTGGCCGCCGATATCCAGAACGGTGCGGGTTCCCGGAAACATGAAATGAGCGCCGAGACCGTGGCAAAGTATTTCCGAGCGGATCTGCTGTTTGGCGAACGGTAGGGTCAACCGGCCGTAACCGGTGCCGACCGTGTTGACCACGTTAAAGGTGGTGGAAATGGTTGCCGCAACCGCCTCGGTAATATCATCGGCAAACGGTGCAAAGCGCGGCGCCTGTATCGTCTTGGTCCGGGCAAATTCCAGATATTCCTCATAGCCGCCAGCAAAACTGTGGCTTTCGGTGCGAAGGATGGCGCCATCGAACAGCCCGACCAGACGGCCGAATGACAACCCGCGCTCCATACTGACCTGCTCGGCCAGCCGCATATAGGCGCTGCTGGCGAGATCGCGGAAAAAATCACTCTCGGAGCGTTTTTCGGGATCAAATTCATCATAAACTTCCCGTTCCATTTCGCTAAAGATGTAAGACAGCGCCTGGGTGAATTTCTCCGCCTCCGCTTCCGGGCTATTCCAGTGTTTTCTGGCCCCCAGGCACTCGCTCCGTAACGTTTCCAACTGGCGAAGATATTGCGCCAGGTGGTAATAGCAGGTAAGCCACTTCAACAGGCTTGAGCTATGTTTGCCGACATGTTTTGACTGCTCCAAATGCTGGCCGAGCAAGGCAAAACGGGCATTGATCTCCGCTTCCTCGCGGGCGATCTGGCAGGCCAGTTCATAGTTGGAGCGGGAATTGGTGATGCCGCGCCCGAGCACCCGTTCCTGGTTATCTATAAACACCGCCTTGGTGGTGGTTGATCCCAGGTCGATGCCGATGTAACAGCGGTCCATAATTCAGGCTCCTGGGCGTTTGGTTTCAATCATCTGGAAATAGGATTCCAGGCGGTTCTTGATATTGGCCGCGCTGAAATAACGCGGGTCAACCAGGTCGGATTCGATAAAGACTCCGGCTTTGCCGGTGCGTTTTTCCAGTTCGCGCATTATCAGAAGCTGACCGGCGGAGAACGAGTTGCAGCTTTTGATCGAATGGATCATGAAGCCGTCAGCGGAAAAATCCTTGATGTATTTCTCGAGTATATCGACCCGTGCCGGCAGCGAGTGGTTGGTATAACAGCCCATGCAATATTCGCCCAGGCTCTCGAGCGGGCGCTCCGGGTCATGGCGGAAACCGTCCTCGAACAGCCCCCCAACTTTGGTATAGGTGGAGGCCACCATAACCACCCCTTCATCGGTGAGGATTTTCCAGAAATCACGGAAGTTGGGCCATGACGGCGGCCCTTCGACAACGATCCGGTATTTCTGGTCGTTCAGCTCGCCCTCGGGCGTTACCGGGCCGAGCTTGTTTTTAATTCGGTAATTCACTTCAGCCTTGAGGGCCTTATAATAGTCCACACACTCCGGCAGGCCGCGAAACGCAGTAAAAATGGGGCCGATGTAAAACACCCCGCCGAAATAGGCATCGATCGGCGATGGCTTGTTCTTGGCCGAATTCCATACCTCCACCAGCAGGTCCTCGGCCTGTGCGGACAGGGCCAGCATTTCCTTCAGCCGGTCGCGATCAAACTTTTTGCCGGAAACCTTCTCCAGCGCCGGAACCACCACTTCCTCAAGCTGCCTGGTGACATAATCGCGCATTTCCGGGGTGATTTTACCCTCAGCCTGATAAGGCACCTGCAACAGGACGATCGGGCAGTCATATTCTTTCTTTAATATCTCGAACCATTTGAGAAAGGTGAAACATCCGGTGTAGCTGAGCAACAGCAGGTCGGGTTTGGGCAAGGGCAGGCCAGTGGGGCCGATATTGCCTTTTTTCATCATCCCGATGTCACATTTGACATAGGCGCAGACATCTTCCGAGTGGCCAAATTTCTCAGCCTCCTGGATATAATCGCCGCTCATCTTGCGCATGCCGGATTGCAGCGCGTTGACCTCCGGGTGAACCGGCAGCATGTCAAAGGCCAGGATCAATTCGTTAAGATTGCCGGGAACGAAGGTATAGACCACCTTCTTGCCGTTCTCTGTAGCGCGCGCGAGATTTTCGAAATGGCCAGCGATCATTTCCTTTTGCATGATCATGCTGTCTTCTTTTTGAATTTTCTGCTGAACGTTCATTGGGACCCCCACAGTTTAATGGAATCGGCAAAAGTGCCTGTCTGTTCTTTGATCACCTGAATTTGTCCGGTGTTCTCGGCGTATTTGAAGGCGGTGTAAGGGATGTTTTCCCGGGCCAGCACTTCCTGGATCATGGGCCGGTCCAAAAGCGCCGGATCACAGAAGCTGGGGGCGGCAAAGATCACCCCCTCGGCCTTCCGCTCACGCACCTGCCTGACCAGGTAGTCCCCTTTACCTGGGCCCGGAACATAACGCGAAGCGGTCGCCACCGTTTCACCCAGATAGGCATCGGCCAGAGCCTCGATCGGTTTATCGCCAATGGCGATCGGCTCCAGCTGGTAACGATTTCCCAGGACCCAGTCATCATCAACGATAAAGCAGCCGCTGTTTTCCAGCGCCTTGACCAGGGTTAGCGGCGGCTGTTCGCAAAAGGTTCCAGTCACCACCACCCGGACATGGTCGCGCTCCGGCCGCTCACTGTTTGAGATGGCCGTAATATAATCCCGCAGCATTTTTGTGTGTTCGCCTACTTCCAGAATATTGGACGCGCGCATCAGCAAAAACAGCTCAGCGGTTTTGACCTTGTGCGGCATCTGGCTGCGGAGATCATATAACTCGGTGATCAGGTGTCGGTTTTCATTGTAAAGCCCGAATGAGTGATTGAGCGCCTCCGGCGTGATCTTATTCCCTGAAATTTTTTCGAAAGCCTTTGCCATACCGGCAAGCTCGGTGAGATAAAATCTCCGCCCCTCGGCGCCGAAATTCTGAGGCATATCGAGATACTTGATGTATTTGCCCTCGAACATAATTTGCCACATGCCACTCAGGTTACGGATCACATCGCAGATCGCCGGGAACAGCATGCCGTCCAGAAAATCAAGCCGTCCGGAGACCCCGAGCTCGATGGTTGAGCGGGGGATGCGGCAGATATAAGACTGGAAATAGGCATCTCCCCGGATGATCTCCAGGTTATCGCCGCCGCCCATGATCCCGACCGGCAGCATGCCGGCGGCATGGATCAATTCTCTCGGGGCGTAAACCGGCATAAAGCCAATCGCCCCGGCCTTGTTTTTCTCTTTCCAGTCCTTGACATAATTGAAATCAAGATCATCGTAGAGGTCTTCACAGCGTTTTATGATGGTTTCCACTTTCATTTTTTTCTCCGCTTACCCAGCCGCACAGCCTTCGGTGAAGGTGCGGAAAATATCGTCCGCCAAATCCTCCGGGGTGCCGTGAGCGCCGCTTGAATACCAGCCGAAAATCCAGTTCATCATGCCGAACAGCAAATAGGTTTTGCGCGCCAGTTCCACCTCGCTCAGACCAGACCCGCGGGCCTCGGCAATGTAAGCCTGAACAATTTCCTGAACATTTTGGCGGTAAACCTCCTTGAGCCGGTTGATCTCCCGGCCCCGGTCCTTACTCAATTCAAGGGTGCCGAACATCATCACCCGCATTTCATCCAGGTGGTCGACGAAAAACCCGATATGTCTGTTGATCAGGCCCTTGAGCATTTCAGTCGGCCCAAACCCGGCCTCGCGCAGGTCCTCAGCCAAGTCCAGAAGCGAGCTAAAGCCCCGCTTGTTGATCAGGTACAACAGGTCCTCCTTGCCTTCGAAATAATGGTAAAGACCCGACAGGCTGCGCCCGGTTACCTCGGCCAGGTCACGCATACTGGTGCCGTGGTAACCACGGTGCGCCATTAAGCGCGCGGACCTTATCAGAATTTCGTCCAGGTTCGGGTTGGGGTTGGTCTCAAGCATGTTTCCACTCCGGTTTGCGTTTTTCCAAAAAAGCCGCGATGCCTTCATTGGCATCATGGCTGGCCATCAGGTCATCCAGATAAAGGCGTTCCAGATCGCCAATGTGTTCATTGTAATAGCGGACCAGGGCCCACCGCGCGGCCTTATGTGCTATGCGCAAGGAGCTGGCGCTCTTGGGGCAGATCTGGTTTTCGATAAAGTCCGCCAAGACATTGTCCAACTTCCCAGTTGGGGCCAGCGTATCGACAAATCCGGCCCGGTGCAGGGCCTTGGCGCCCATCCCGTCTCCGGTCAGAACCAGCCGGTTGGCGCGGGCGCTACCCACCGTCCAGGGCAGTAAAAGCGCCGCCACCGGCGGAAAGACCCCCAGTTTAATCTCCGGCACGGCGAAGTTTGCGCTCTCATCGGCGATCACAAAGGTGCAGGCCAGTGCTATCTCGAACCCGCCGCCCAGACACTGGCCGGACACTTTGGCAAGGGTCGGAACCGGATGGTCCAGAATCTTACCGATCAGGCGATGAAAGGCCGGCAACATATCACCAACCTGGTCACGCTGGTGTTCCTCGACACTGGCGCCGAAACAAAAATTCTTACCGGCTCCCTGAAAGACGATCAGCTTGCGTCCTGCCTCAGTTCTCTCCAGCTCCAGCCGGTCCTCAATTTCAGCCATCATCCGGGCGGTCAGGATATTGGCGGGTGGGGCGTCAAGCGTGATTTCACACACCTGGCCGTCAAACAGCTCCCGAATTTTTATGGTCTGATACCTCACAGCTTATCCTTTCGGCATGATCTTTTCGAACAGGCGTTCGTCCCACGGAGCGGCTTTGGCCAGCTCGCGCCTCAGCCTTAAGAAATCCACCTCGCGGTTATGACGCGGCCCCTCATTGAAGGCGCGGAAACCGGCCTTGCCTTCGGTCATCATGTTGAGCGCCAGCCACGAGCGGTTGGTCTCACAGTTCTTAAGCCAATGCTCCAGTTTCTTTTTGCGCAGGGATTCAAGAGTTTTGTTCAAGCAATCGGGCATGGTCAACGCAAGACGGTAGGCAAATCCATTGACCTCGGCGTCCAGCAGACTTTGATCGACCGTGCATTCGGCGGCCACCTTTTTGGCCTCCGCGCGGGCCTCGCCGGTCTTGAACGCGCCATAGCTGGGGTTGCCCCAGGCGTCAAAAGGTTCCGTCCCGATAAACGGATTGGAGATAAACTCGCCCCGAGCGTCTTTCAACACCGGCACGATCTTGTTGATCAATCCCAAATGTACCGCCGCATGAGCCGACCATGGTTCGCACAAGGTGCAGCTTTCAATGGCATGGCCGATGCCGACAAAAAGATGCAGAAAGTCGGTCGCACCGCCGTCCGGAGCTGAGCCGTGCTTGGGGCCGGCTTGGCCGAAACGCGCGGTATCGGCGGCAATAGTGTAATCGCAAGCCATGCCGATTTCCTGACCGCCCCCAACCCTGAGCCCGTTGACCCGGTTAATGACCGGTTTGTCACAGGTCAGGATGCCAGTGACCATGTCGTTAAAGAGACGCATGTACTGTTTGTATTCTTGCGGATTACCGGCGTAATATTCGGCGTATTCCTTGGTGTTGCCCCCGCTGCAAAATGCCTTGTCTCCCATGGCTGTAAAAACCACTGCGACCACCGAACGGTCGCATGACGCTTGACGAAAAGCGAGAATGATCTCTTTGATCATTTCGGTGGTATAGGAGTTGAACTGGGCCTCGTTGTTGAGCACGATCCAGAAATTATAAAGTCCCTTTACTGTCTTTCCTTCACCGTCCAGCAACGGGCGTTTTTCAGCGGTAATTTCATTGTACTCGGGGTCCTTTATCAAATGATGGTTCTTCATGTTTCCACTCCTCAAATTTAATGCCCTGGTGCCAGAATGGCCCGGCGCTCAAGCTTGTGAGCAACAGCCAGAGCCACCACTTCATTGATCTGGTCCAATGGGTGGATTTCGATATTGTCGGCCAAGTTGATCTTTCGCGTCAGGACGTCACCCACCACCACCGGGTAGTGCCGGGGAGAACACCCCCAGTTGCCGAAAAGAGAGGCATCAAAAGCCATCACGTTCGACAGCCGGAGTGAAATCTTCTCCATGGTAAAGCCGATGATGCTGACCGACCCGGCGAAGCTCAGCAGCGCAAAGGCCGCGCTTTGGCCGCCGGCGCTGCCGCTGGCCTCATATACTTTCCACTGGGTGCCGGGCAGCTTTTGTTCCTTGACCAGGGCGCGGACGGTTTTTTTCAACTCCCGCTCATCCCGGCCCTTGCTGCAGATGGTGAAATCTGCGCCTTGCTTTTCAGCAACCGCCAGCTTGGCGGCATCGACATCGATTGCGATCACGGTGGCGCCGGCGTTTTTGGCGTGCTGGACCATATAAAGCCCGATCCCACCGGTGCCGATAACGATTGCCAGATCTCCTGCTTTTAGACCTGATCTCACCATTGCCTGATAGGGGGTGGTGATGGCATCGGCGACAACCGACAGCTGCGCCAGGTCAAAGCCTTCCAGATCGTCGGGCAATTGGCACAGCGACCGTCCTGGCACCACCACATGGCTGGCAAACCCGCCGTTAAAGTCGTTTCCCGGCATTTCCTGGTGGCGGCAGATATTGTCGCGCCCGGCCAAGCACAACTCACATTCCCCACACGGCAGGACCGCCGGGACAATCACCCGTGTTTCAAGTTTGTCCTGATAATGCGCCCCGGCGGCGATCACAGCGCCGCTGATCTCATGACCCAGCACCAGCGGCAGATCGTGCTTGGTGCGCACATCGCCGGACATAAAAGCCAAATCGGTATGGCACAGGCCACACCCGGCGACCTCGACCACTACCTGATCGTCGGCCAAGGCATCAATGGTAAATTCCCGCCGCTCCAGAGCTTCGCCTGGAGTGCAAAGAAAATATCCGTAAGCCTTTATCTTGTCCAAAACGCTGCCTCCTATATGGTCACTAAAGGCACTGGTGTTTGAAACCCGAACGATCGTTCGTTCTTTTTATGTTTAATACATTTCATGACCAAGTGCAAATCCTTTAGTTGATTAAATATAAAGTCCCGGTATTCCTTTAATTTTTTCTCTTTTTCCACTCTTTCATTGGATCACCATCACCCCTGGCCCGCCCTGGTAAAGGCACGTTACCAGACCGGCGCGCCGCTCAAGCACCGCCCGCTGGCTGATGTATCCCTTGTCGGTAATTTCATTGGCATCGACATTCGGCGGCTCGGCCAGCAACAGAACCCGCCCGATCCGGGTGCTCGAGCCCGGGTTTTTGCGGTTATAGGCGGCAAGCCCTCGGCACAGTATTTTTTGCACCTTAATTTCAGCGATAACCTGATCTAGTGAGGTATCAGAATCCAGACCGGCAACCTTGGCGGCTGCCTCGATATTGGGAAAAATTAGCAGACCCACTTCGTCCCGGTCATGACCGGTGACCACGGCGTCCTGGATAATCGGCGCCCCGGCGGAGATGGCCTTGATACGCAGCTCACCAACATTTACCCACGAACCCGTCATAAGCTTGAAATCCTCGGCGATCCGGCCATCAAACACCAAGCCCTTTGAGGGATCGTCCGGATCGGCGAACTTGACCGCGTCGCCGATTTTATAAAACCCGTCCTCATCGATGACCTCGGCAAAAAGATCAGGGTCTTTATAATACCCGGGAGTTACGTTGGGGCCGCGGACGCGAACCTCCAGTTTACCGCCGTTAGGCACCAGCTTAAGCTCTGATCCCGGGACCGGCAGACCGATCACCCCGGCCTTGTCGACTGGGAAGTGAACCGAGGTTACTAGCGGCGCGGTTTCGGTCGAGCCCCAGGCGGCGGTCATCGGGATCTTTTTTCCACAGCTTCCCAGGGACAGTTTTTCCAGCCGTTCCCACAGCTTCTGCGGCAAGGCGGCGGCGGCGTAAAAAATCATATCGAGCCTGGAAAAGAAGTGATCACGCAAATCCTGGTCCTGCTCCAGATAGGGAAGCAACATGGCATAACCGCTCGGGACATTGAAATAAGCCGTCGGCGCGACCTCGCGGAGATTGGCGACCGAGCGGGAAAACAGGGCCGGGGTTGGTTTGCCCGCGTCAATATAAAGCGTCCCGCCGTTGCGCAGGATCATATTGAAATTATGATTGCCGCCAAAGGTATGGTTCCACGGCAGCCAGTCCAGCAGCACCGGCGGCCGTTTGGCGACAAACGGCCAAACCTGGGCCATCGCCTGCTGGTTGGAGCAAAGCATCCGATGGGTATTGAGCACCCCCTTAGGTTTGCCGGTAGAGCCCGAAGTGAACAATATCTTGGCAACCGTATCGGGGCCGACTTTAGCAAGGGCTTTTTCTACCAACGGTGTCGGGACTGTCTCTTCCAGTGCAGCAAAGTCTTTATCGGCGACCACCTCGACACCGGCAAGATCAAGCGCGCCGAGCGCTTTTGAATAGGACTTTCCGTTCGCCGCATATATCAGCCCCGGCTGGATCAGGTTGAAAATATAGCGAAGTTTTCCGAAATCATCCGAGAGCAGCGAATAGGCTGGTGAAACCGGCACAGCCGGGACGCCGATATACATGGCCGCCAGTTGCAAAAGTCCGTTTTCGATACTGTTTTCCGACAAAATCATGACCGGACGTTCCACCTCAAGGTCCCGGTCGAGAAGCGCTTGGGCGATGGAGCGAACCCGCTGAAGGGTGTTCCGATAGGATATTTTCTGCCAGTGATTGGCCGCATCCCGCTCAGCCAGAAAGGTCCGGCCGGGGGCTTTTTCAGCCCAGTATTTCAGGTATTCCAGCAGGTGTTTGGCATAAGGCTCCAGCGCCACCGGCGAGCGCACAATAAGCCGCCCGCCGCTCAAGCTTTTCACCTCAACCAGCGGGGGCGCGAAATCCGGTATGGTCCGTGGGGTATCGATTATCCGGTCCTTTTTGTCCTTTGCTGATCCCGCACCCGCAGCACCACCGCCATCGCCGTATCGCCCGCCGCACAGCCCTGGAACAAGCCGGCGCCGCCGCCGCGCAGCGCAAGTTCCTCGATCAATTCGATCATTGAGCGCAGCGCCGTCGGCCCCTGCGGGTGTCCCCAGATCAGCGAGCTGCCAAAATTGTTCATGGTCTCGAGATTGGCGCCGGTCTCCCTGGCAAACACAATGTCATTCACCGCGAACGGGTTATGCGATTTGATCGCATCCATATCACTGATCGCCAGTCCCGCCTGGTCCAGCGCCCGCCAGGCGGCGGGGATTGTGGCCTCCGGCATAAAGGCCAGTTTGGTCCGGGCGCTGCCAAAGCCCAGGATTTCAATTATAATGTTTTTATCCCGGCTCAACTCAGCGGCGCACCCGGGCGTTGTTACGATCATCGCCGCGCTGCCGTCGGCCGGGTGGGTCTGGGCGGCATAGGTGAGCGTACCCCCCTTGATAATCGGTTTCAGTCCGGCCAGGCTCTCCTTGGTTGAGGTGCTGATACCCTCATCTCCGTCAAGCATCCCGGCAGCCTTGCGGTAATTGGCGCTAGGCACCTCAAACGGCAGGGTCATGTAACGCCTCTGGAACGCCCGCTTATTCTTAAGTGCATCACCATACTGGTCCTGACGGCGTAGCACGACGCTGTGCTGTTGCTCGGTACTGATGCCGTGTTTGGCGGCGACATTCTCAGCAGTAGTGATCATGGCGTGGCCGCCCAGCGGATCGCAGGAGAAATTATCCATAACCCAATTCTCAGATATGCCTGTTCCCCCCGGGCCTTCTGGGTTGGGGTAATAAACATGGGGGCCGTTCGAGGTCCTATCGCAGGTCATGATCAGCACAGTTTCCGCCAGCCCGGCGTCAATTTCCTGCGCCGCCGCCAGCAACGCCCGGGTGCCGGTGGCGCAAGCCTGGTTGATGGTTGGCCCGCCCACCCCGTCTGCCCCCATGAGGCCGGTCAGCCAAGGGGTTCCATAGAAGGATTGATGCTGGGGGATGGTCATCCCGAGGATTGCGTAATCAAATGCCTC
This sequence comes from Pseudomonadota bacterium, assembly GCA_022566215.1. Lineage (GTDB taxonomy): Bacteria > Pseudomonadota > Alphaproteobacteria > Sphingomonadales > SMXR01 > SMXR01. Next base: position 11,243 of record JADFJJ010000001.1, read on the forward strand.
GGCCGCAACCCCGCGCGCTGCAAGTTCCCGTTCCGCCACATGGGCGGCGAACCTGATGCTATGCAGATGCGCCAGGCTGCCCTGCCACTTGGCGAACGGTGTTGACCAATAGGCGCCGTAAGGGATGCGAGCTGAATAGGTCATAATTGAACCTCAGCAGCAACATCTTTCAATGCCGCTCCCGCGCGTTCCAGAGCCTCATCAATATGAGCATCGGTCATGACCGTCGATAAGGCCATCATGCCGCGCGGCGCCAGGAACAACCCGTGGTTCAAGGCGGCATGATGAAACATGCCCATAATTTTAGTATCCTCGCGGACGATGGAAGATTCCGGTGCTGCCGCGCTGAAATAAAGATTGAGGCAAGAACCGAAATGGTTAACCGAAACCGGCAGCCCAGCCTTTTTGACTGCCCGGATCAAGCCGTCTTTGAGTTTTTCAGCCAAGCCATGCATGACCGCGATCCGCTCGCCCGTCAACTCCCGCACAGCGACATCGCCGGCAGCCATGGTGACCGGGTTGGCGTTATAGGTGCCGGTGTGGAAAACCTTCAAGTCGGCGGGGTCAAAGACCTTCATAAACTCAGCCGCGCCGCCCACCGCGCCGACCGGAAACCCACCGCCGATGGCCTTGCCGAGCATGGTCAGGTCAGGCTTGATGTCAAAATGCTCCTGGCAGCCGCCAGTGGCGAATCGGAAGCTCAGAACCTCGTCCAGAATAAACAGCGCCCCGGCTTTATGGGCGGCGGCTTTGACCCCTTTAAGAAACTCAGGCGTGGCCGGAATAACCCCGCCCGAACCCAACACCGGCTCGAGAAAAACCGCGGCGATTTCATTGCCGTGCTTGGCCAACACGGCCTTGAAATTCGCCAGGTCATTGAAGGCGGCAAGATAAGTGATCGGCCCCTCATGACCGAACGAACCGGTCTCAAACTCCATCAATGAGCCGTGATAACCATAACGCGCCATCAGCAATTTCCGGCGTCCGGTAATTTTACGGGCGATGGTGAAAGCCAGCGCCCCGGCTTCGGTACCCGAATTGGTAAACCGTACCTGATCCACTGACGAAATACGGGCCACAATTTGTTCGGCCAAACGGTTTTGCATCCGATTGCCCGCTGCCCAGCCGGTACCCCGCCGAATCTGCCTTTCCGCCGCTGCGACAATTGGCGGGTAAGCATGGCCATGAACCATGGAGGTATAGTTGTTGATCATATCGAGATAACGGCGCCCGTCGACGTCAAACAGATGTACACCCTCAGCCCGCTCGATCGCCAGCGGATGTGGGGTCCAGAAACTGGCCTGCCGGGAATTGCCGCCCGGCATAACCCGCTGGGCCGCCTCAAAAAGCGCCGCACTTTTCCGCGTGCGGGCTCGGTATGTCTTTAGGATTGGCGAAGCGATAGGAGCAGCTTGTGTGTTAAAACCGGATGTGAGTTGAGAAACCATACCGCCCCCTACCAGTCGTAAGCATCTACGTTCGGTGGCAATGCCATCAGCAAGGCGCCCGACTGAAACAGATCCGCGGCGGCCTCGAGATGATCGGTCATCGGCTCGTCATGGTCGAGATAAGGAACCTTTTCCCGCACCACGTCATAGAGCTTTTTTGTTGCCCGGCTGAGGTGCTCTACACCACGAATGTCGGCCGCCTGGCAGGCACAAAGCAATTCGAACCCAAGGATATAATAACAGTTCTTCAGGATATCGCGGGTGCGTCTGGCAGCCACCAGGCCGAACGACACATGATCCTGGAAATCTCCGGTCGAGGGCAGCGATTGTATCGACATCGGGGTGCACATCTGGCGCACTTCCGCGGTCAAAGATGTAGCCATAAACTGACCCCCCATAAGACCCTGGCGCAGGCCCGGGTTCTCCTTGCACAGGAACGGCGGTAAATCGCCGTTAAGGCTGGGATGCAGAAGCCGGTTATTGCGCCGGTCCGACAAATTGCACATGGTCACCAACACCGTTGCCATCTGGTCCATGGCGTTTGAGATATACTGTCCGTGGAAATTGGCGTTATGAACAACATCGTTTTCAGCGACTACGATCAGCGGGTTGTCGTTGGAGGAGTTAAGCTCAATCTCGAGCGTCCGCTGGACAAACAGCGTGGTGTCAAGAACCGGCCCCAAGACTTGTGGCGTGGCTCTTATGGAATAAGCATCCTCGATCTGTTCATCCAGGCCGCGCGGTTTATCCCGGGCCATTTTCCTGAGCCACTGTTCCACTTCATGGTCCTGAACAATCATTTTACTGTCGGCCAGGGTGCGGTAAATGCAGTCCGCGACCCGGACCTGGCCGGGATGCGGTTTTTGCCGATGGGCGGCGGGGTGGAACGGCATGATCTTTGCTTTCTGCACCTCAAGACTGAGGCACGTGGCCAGCAGATAAGCGTTTATCAGTTGTTTGACATCGGCGGTCAGACAAGAAGCCATCCCGGCCATCAGCGAGGTTCCGTTTATCAGGGCCAAGCCTTCCTTGTAGCCCAACTCCATCAGCTCAATGCCGGCCCGCTTCATGGCTTTGGCTCCTGGTATAATCTCGCCCTGGTACTTGGCGCGCCACTGCCCGGTCCCGACCAAAGCAATACAGGCCAGAGGCGACAGATCACCGCTGGTGCCGAGCGAGCCTTTTTCGGGAATGCACGGCACGATGCCGCGGTTGTACATCGCCACATATTTTTCGAAATTTTCCAGGGAAATCGCCGAAGCCCCGCGTCCCAGCGAATTAATCCGCGCCAGCATTGCCGCGCGCACATAATGATCGTCCAGATAATCCCCGACATTGGACTGGACACACTTAAGGATATTGTTCTGCACCTCACCAGCCATGGAGGCCGGAACCAGCCAGTTGACGAACCCGCCCACGCTGGTCGTAACGCCGTAAATAATGCGGCCCGAAGCCACAAATTTTTCGAGCAACTCACGCGAGGCGGTTACGCGCTCACGGATTTCATCGGTAATTTCAACTTGACTGAGGGGCTCTTGGACGGCGGCGGCCAGCGCTTCGATGGTCATACTGACGCCGTCGGGAATGATCTGGGGAGGAAATGTTTTGCCGTGACCATTCGGACTGCAGTCAGTGACGTGTTTAGCGGCAACTGGCTTGGGAGCCTTGAGATTCATGTTGAATTCCTGATTGGTTTTTGAACTTTATGACAGCTTACACCTAATTTGGCGGAGAAAATTGTCTATTTTACCGAAAAATGATGTAAAACTAAAAGGAATGGTCTATAATTAAACAAAATAAGAAAGGATATTCTATATTATGACGCCAACCCGACAAGACTGTGCACTTGCTTTCGACAGTTATGAACGCCATATCCTTATCGAGCTGCAGGCCAACGCGCGGCTGACCAACCAGGAGTTGGCCGAACGCGTGAACCTTTCGCCTTCGGCCTGCTGGCGCCGGGTCAAGGCCCTGGAAGACGCCGGCGTCATCCTGCGCTATGTGGCCATTCTCGATCCCCGGAAGGTTGGTTTTGGGGAAAATGTCTTTGCCCATATTACCCTGATACGCCATTCGGCAACCCTGGCCCGGGAGTTTACCGACGAGATCAGCAAACACCCGGAGGTGATGGAATGCTTCAACACCACCGGCGACGCCGATGTCCTGCTGCGGGTCGTGACGCCCAGTGTCTCGGCCTACGACGAGTTTCTTGAAAAGACCATTTTCAGGGCTCCGGGATTAGCCCAGGTGCGCTCCAACTTCGCACTCAGACAGGTGAAATTCGAGACCGCCCTGCCGATCGCAAAACCTTGAAACCAGTTTGCCAAATTATTGTCTGAATTTGAGGATGGGTGACGTGAAAAAAATTGTCAAATTCACACTTAACGGACAGCCGCATGTCGGGGCTGTTGCTGATAATATTCTTCTCATCGATTACCTGCGTGGAATGGGACTGACCGGCACCAAAACCGGTTGTGATGGCGGCGAGTGTGGAGCTTGCACGGTTTTGATCAACGACCAGCCAGCCCTGGCCTGCCTGACCCTTGCACCAACCGTTCAGGGCGCCCGGGTTGAGACCATCGAATCACAATCCCGGGGCGGCGGCCTTTCGGATATTCAGCTTGGGTTTCATCACAAACTCGGGTCCCAGTGCGGCTTTTGTACGCCCGGTTTTATCATGGCGGCAGAAGGGCTGCTGCGCCGCAATCCCCAGCCGAATGATGAGGAAATCCGCGAGGCGCTGGGCAGCAATATCTGCCGCTGCACCGGTTATGTGAAAATTATCGAAGCTGTCAAATGGGCCGCCAAAGAGCGTGGCAGGGGGGTGAGGTGACTGAAACCACCACCCGCGTCAGATCAATCGGCCTCCATGTGCCAATGGTCGATGGCCCGGAAAAAGTTTCCGGCCGGGCCAAATACACCGCCGACCTGGTGCCGGTGGGGGCGTTGGCCGGACGAATTTTCCGCAGTTCCTGCAGCCATGCCGAGATTATCAGCCTGGACACCTCTGCCGCCTTAAAGCTGCCTGGCGTGATGGCGATCGTGACCGGCGCGGATTGTGACACAACCTTCGGGGTGTTGCCGATTGCCGCCACAGAATACCCGCTGGCTAGGGTGCGCATTCGCTACCAGGGGGAACCGGTCGCGGCGGTTGCCGCCGTTGATGACGCCACCGCAAAAAAAGCCTTGTCGCTGATCAAGCTGAAAGTCAGGGAATTGCCAGCCTATCTGACCCCGGAGGCGGCTACGGCAAAAGACGCCATCGACCTGCACGAGAAACGCCCCGGAAATATTGAGCGCGAGGCCGATTATGAATTGGGGGACGTGACGGCCGGGTTTGCCAAAGCCGATCTGGTGCGCGAGCAAACCTTTACCACCTCAGAGGTCTGCCAGGCCCATATGGAGCCCCACGCCGCGATTGCCGAGTTTGACCCTGTCCGCAGCCGGCTGACGGTGCATTGCACCACCCAGGTTCCCTATTATGTGCACCTGATGCTGGCCCGCTGCCTGAAAATGGACAAATCGCAAATCAGGGTGGTGAAACCCCAGCTGGGGGGTGGATTTGGAGCCCGGACGGAGGCCCTCAATGTCGAGCTGATCTGCGCCTTGCTGGCGAAGAAGGCTGGCGGCACGGTGCGTCTGCTGATCAGCCGCGAGGAAACTTTTTTAACCAGCCGCTGCCGCCCGCAGTCTTGGTTAAGGATGAAAATCGGCCTGACAAAGGAGGGCCAAATCACCGCGGCGGAACTGGAAACTATTCAGCGCGGGGGCGCTTACAGCGGCTACGGCATTGTCACTATCCTTTATGCCGGGGCACTTCTTTATGGGCTGTATGACCTTCCCAGCGTCAAATTCCTTGGCAAAAGGATATTGACCAATACCCCGCCCTCGGGGGCCATGCGCGGCCATGGGACGGTTAAAACCCGTTTTGCCTTTGAGGCTTTGCTGGACAGCATGGCGCGTGAGTTGGACCTCGATCCTTTCACGGTGCGGCGCGCCAATTTGCTGAAGGCCCCAACTTTCACTAAAAACGATTTAATGGTCAACAGTTATGGGCTGGCCGAATGTTTGGATTGGACTGAAAAAGCCAGCGGCTGGAAGATCAAAAAAGGAAAACTGGAAAAGGGCCGGGGGATCGGCATGGCCTGTTCCCACTATATCAGCGGCGCCGCCAAACCGGTCAACTGGACCGGCGAGCCACACGCCACCATCAACCTCAAGCTTGATTTTGACGGCTCGGTAGTGGTGCTGACCGGTGCCGCAGAGATCGGCCAGGGGTCATCCACTATCCTGGTTCAATGCGTGGCCGAGGTTCTGGGCCTTGATCTTTCGCGCATTCGGATTGTCGCCGGGGATAGTGAGGTAACCCCCAAGGACAACGGCTCTTATTCGTCACGGGTGACCTTCATGGTTGGCAACGCCGCCGTTGAAGCGGCCCGCAACCTCAAGACTGTTCTGGTCACGGCGGCGGCCAGAGAGCTGGGCGTCAAACCGGAGGATATCGAGGTTCTGGGGGAAATCTACCGTGCCGCCTCACAGGATAAGGGGCTCAGTTATGATCAGGTGGTTGCCGCAGCGCTAAAAGATAGCGGCACCATCATGGTAAAAGGTACCTTCACGACCCCGCTTGAAGCCCAGGGGGGAAAGGCCTACCGGGGCGCCGCGGTGGGCGCGACCATGGGGTTCAGTTATGCCGCCCAGGTGGTTGAAGTCAGTGTTGACGAGGAAACCGGCCAGGTCACGGTCGAAAAAGTGTGGGCGGCGCACGATTGTGGCAAAGCGCTTAACCGGCTTACGGTCGAGGGCCAGATCCAGGGCTCGGTGTGGATGGGTATGGGCCAGGCCCTCAGCGAAGAAGTGGTATACCACCCCAAAAGCGGTCTTCCGCTGACCGCCAGTCTCCTGGATTACCGGGTTCCGACGATCAAGGATTCGCCCCCGATTGAATGCCATATCGTTGAAAGTAACGACCCCAACGGCCCGTTTGGCGCCAAGGAGGCCGGCGAAGGATCCCTGGCGGCATTCATCCCGGCGTTCACCAACGCCATTGAGGATGCCATCGGGATACGTTTTACCGATCTGCCGGTAACCCCGGACAAAATTTTTGCGGCAATGGAAAAAAGAAAACGCGCTACAGGAAAGCTATAATGGAATCCTTACCAGACTTCGATCTGATCCGCCCGCGCACCCTGGACGAGGCGGTAAAAGCGCGGCAAAAGTTCCCCGGCAACCGCCTATTAGGTGGCGGCACCGACCTGCTGGTCAATATCCGGCGGGGCATAGGAGATGCGCCCACCGCTCTGATCGACATGACCAATATTGCCGAGCTTAAAACTATTAAGGCTGATGCCAAGAAGCTGAAAATAGGGGCCTCTGTGACTATTCAGGAGGTCGCAGATGACAGCACCATCGCCCATCACTATCCGGCGATTGCCGAGGCCGCGGCTTCAATTGCCGGGCCCACCCAGCGGGCCATGGGAACACTCGGCGGCAACCTTTGTCTTGATACCCGCTGCATCTATTACAATCAAAGCGACTGGTGGCGCTCGGCCAACGGATTTTGCCTCAAATACCAGGGTGAAAAATGTCACATCGCGCTCAAAAGCAAAACCTGTTTTGCAACCTATTCGGGGGACCTGGCTCCCGCGGCGATGGTCCTTGGGGCGGAGGTTGAGATTATTGGCCCAAATGGCCAGCGGAGACTAACCCTGACCGATCTTTATTCCGGCGACGGGCAAAACTATCTGACCCTGGAGGAAGGGGAGATTATAACCGCCCTTTCAATCAAGAAAGAGCCCGGCCTTCGGAGTGGTTATGAAAAGATCAGAACCCGCCAGTCGATTGACTATCCCCTGGCCGGGGTGGCCGCTGGGTTGTGCCGGGAAGGCAATAAAATCACTGATTTTCACATCGCCGTAACCGGGACAAATCCAAAACCGGTGTTGCTGGATGGCACGGCGCATCTGGTTGGCGGTCCGCTTGATGATGAATTTTTCAATGCGCTTGATAAGCTGATGAGCGCACAGATCAAGTCGATGAAAACCACCCTCGCGCCCGGCAATTACCGCCGCAAAATGGCTGGGGTTTTGGCCCGGCGTTTAACCAAAAAACTGTTCGACAATTATTGCCAATAACTCTTAAGGCCTAAAGGTGGCTTTCGGTCAAAAGGTTCATGATAGCGCGTTTGACCGGCAAGACATGATTTCCCAGCCTTAGCATAGTGTCGCGGACAATCCGGGCCGGGAGAATTTCAGTAGTATAAAGATCGACAATCGCATTGGTGGCCAGATAAAGCGGCAACGATATACGCCGGTGTTTAGACTGGTAGCGCTCAAGCATTTCGGAAGACCCAATATCTTCACCAATGTTCAAAGCGGTTTTTATTTCATCCGCCAACGTATGCGCACTTCTTAAGCCTAAGTTGAACCCATGCGCGGTGACCGGGTGCATACCAACCGCGGCATCGCCTATCAGGGCAAAACGGGTAGTGACAAACTTATTGGCGTAAACCGCGACCAAGGGGTATGAATAGCGTTTTCCAATCAGTTTCATCTTGCCCAAACGGTTCTCAAACCGCTGTTGTATGTCCTTGTTGAACATGGACTTTTCCATATTCAGCACCTCCTCGGAAGCGCCTGCCGGCAGGGTAATAATGATCGAGGATTTGTTGCCGGGAAGTGGTAGAATGGCCAGTGTTTGTCCGTAATAAAAGCACTCAAACGCGGTCTCATTATGAGGTTTTTCATGTTCCATTTGGCACACGATCGCAACCCTGCTGAAGTCATGCATCGAAGCGGGGATACCCTGGTTGCGGCGGATGGTGGAAAAGCGGCTGTCTGCGGCTACCACCAGTGAACATTCCAGCGTCTTACCATTGGCAAGCCGGACAATGCCGCTGGTGCTGTTTGTGGCCGTTGAGGTAACCTCAACCTTTGTCATCAAATCAATATTTGAAAAATCAGCCAAAGTCTCATAGGCGGCCTTCCTGATGAGGTGGTTCGAGACCATAAAGCCGAGCGTATCCTTACCGGTTTCGCGACAATCAAAATGTAATACATAAGGGGAAGCGCCGTTTAGAATCTTGGCTTCCTTCAAAAGCGATATCTCGCTTTTGGGAATGCGCGGCCAGATATCAAGCTCTCTTAATATTTTTTCAGAAAGGTGCGTCAGGGCGATATCCCGACCGTCCTGGGGCGGGTTAGCCAAAACCTTCTCTGAAAGTTTTTCGATCACCGCAATTTTAAGGCCGGTTCCCGCCAACTCCCGTGCGAAGCACAGCCCCGCGGGACCTGCCCCGACAATAATGACATCGTAATTGGCTGGTGTGTTTGTTTGCAAGGCATCCTCCCAATCAAAAACACAAGCTACAGCAAAAAAAGGATTATGGTTTTGATTTCAATCAAATACTAAAGATTAAATGTTTGTACAATTGCACGCCTTGAGAATTTCCCATTTATGGGAAATGAAAGGGACAATTTCAGGTGAAAGTTCTGGTAACAGGGGCGAACGGCTTCATCGGAAGCAACCTTTGCAAGCATCTCATCCGGGACCGGCACTCGGTTGCCGGACTGGTCAGGCCGTCAGGAGAGCGCACATTTCTTGAAGGGCTGGAACCCCTGGCAATCAAACAAGGTGACATCACCGAACCCGAAAGTTTGAAAAACACCATGGCGGAAGTATCAATAGTCTATAATGTCGCCGGTTATTCCTCCGACTGGGGCCCCTGGGCGACCTTCCGGCGGGTCAATGTCGAGGGCGTCAGGAATGTTATGGAAGCGGCCCGCGAGGCCGGCGTCAAGCGTGTTGTCCATATCAGTTCGGTAAGTGTCTACGGCTTTCCCGGCAAGACCAACGTTGCCGAGGACACCCCCTTCACCCCGCGGCCTGATGACCCCTACATAACAACCAAGGCAGAGGGGGAGCGCCTTGCCATGAGTTACAACGGCAAGGGCCTTGAGGTTGCGGTCATCCGCCCGGCCGGTGTTTATGGACCGAACGACCGCACCACCACCCTGCAGCTGGCGCCGGTGCTTCTGGCCGGAAAATTTGCCCACGTGGATGGTGGCCGCCATATCATGGCGCCGGTCTATATCGACAACCTGGTTCAGATAATCCGCCGTGCCGGTGAAAGCGCAGGCGCCCCGGGTCAGGCCTTCAATGCTGTTGATGATGATATGGTAACCTGGCGTGAGTTTATCGAATGGATGTGCACTGACCTGGCCTGTCCGACGCCCAGACTGTCGGTCCCGGGCCGCCTGGCCTGGCCGTTGAGTGTGTTGGTTGAAAATATCACCAAAGCGTTTGGCAAGAAAGACAGTCCGCTGATTAACAAATACCGGGTTCGCGTAGTCATGCGCGACAGCCATTATTCAACCGAAAAGGCCAAAAAGCTTCTAGGCTACCGGCCCAGGGTTTCAACCCGCGAAGGGATGCGCCGGACTATCTCCTGGTACCGCCAGTACGCCGGGCTTGGAAGCTAGAAACGTGAAAACCTACTGCATAACGGGCATCTCCGGCTACATCGGCCAGCTTTTGGCCACAAGGCTGGCCCGGGATGCCGAAGTCCGTGTTGTTGGCATTGATGTCAAAACCCCTGAGGGTCTGGATAACATCGTTTTCCACAAGATAGACATCCGCGACCCGGCGATCACTGACATTTTACAAGCAGAGGCGATCGACACGCTTATCCACTTGGCCTTTTATACGCACCCGGAAGGCGACCCGAAGGAAGCCTTGTCGGTCAATATCGATGGCACGAAAAACATCCTGGGCGCCGTGGCCGCGGCCGGGACCGCGAAATTTGTCATGGCCTCAAGCGCCGCCGCCTATGGAAGCCATCCCGATAACCCGGTGCCGATGTCCGAGGATCAGCCGTTGCGTCCTAACGATTACTTTTATTATTCGTGGCACAAGGCCGAACAGGAACGGCTGGCGGGGGACGTCTTGGGAAGCCGGCCTGATATCAAGACCGTCATTCTGCGGCCGTGTGTTCTGATCGGCCCCCATATCAACAACCCGACCGGAGATTCATTGCGGCAGAAAATACTCTTTTATATGAAAGGGGATGCCCCGCCGATCCAGCTTATTGACGAGGACGATGCCGTGGAAGCCTTTTATCTTGCCGCCACCGGGGACGGGGAGGGTGTTTTCAATGTCACCGGAAAGGGGATGTTGACTTATCCCGAACTTGCCGGGATTTTGCACAAGAAAATTGTGCTCTTGCCCTATGGCCTTCTGGCTTCGCTTGCGACGCTGGCGAAATGGCTTGGCCTTTCACCGGTCAGCGCCACGACGCTCAGGTTCATCAGGAACCCGATCGTGATCGACGGGTCGAGATTCCAAAAGCGCTTCGGTTTCAAGCCCAAACACAACCAACAACAAATTTTGCTGAAGTTTCTAAATTCACAAATAAAGGACTAAACTCAATGGAACAAACGCTCAACCATCTCGATTTATACCGGCTGCCATGGAATTTCTCGGACAACGGGATATCGTGGCTAGAGCCGACCACCAAATGCAATCTTCGCTGCCAGGGCTGTTACCGGGACCTGGAAAACCCCGTCCACAAATCCCTTGAGGAAATGAAGGCCGAGCTCGAGGTTTTCAAACGGCTCAGGAAAAGTGACTGCATGAGCATCGCCGGCGGCGACCCGCTGTTGTATCCGCCGATCGTCGAGCTGGTAAAAATGATCAAAGAGATGGGCTGGAAGCCGATCATCAACACCAACGGCATTGCGCTTACCGAAACCCTTCTGAAAGACCTGAAACAAGCGGGCGCTTTCGGTTTTACCTTTCACGTCGATACCAGCCAGAATCGCCCGAAAGCGAAAAGAAAATCGGAAACTGAGCTAAACGAGGTTCGCCAGCACTATGCCGAAATGGTGGCGCGCGAGGGCGGGTTGGCCTGTTCCTTCAACGCCACGGTTTCCGAAAAAACCTTAAGCGAAATCCCGAACCTTGTGGCGTGGGCCCAGGACAACGCTGAAATCGTCCATACTATGGTTTTCATCCTGTTCCGCTCGCCTGAGCTTTCCGGCGATTTTGAAAGCCACCCAAGCGGCCAGAATATGGATTTTGCCGCAATCTACAAGGAAAGCGAATGGAGCGGCTCGAAAAGCATTTACACTGATGATGCGGTCCGGATGATCCGGAAAGCCGACCCGCTCTATTCACCGGCGGCGTACCTTAACGGGACTATCAATCCCGATTCCCTGAAGTGGCTTCTTGCCGACCGAATTGTCCTGAATGGCGAGACCATGGGCTACCTGACGCCGAAGTTCGTTGAGGCCGCCCAGAACCTGAACCATTTCACAAAGGGAACCTACCTCGCCTATGTCGGCCCAAAGAGCACTACGCGCGGAAAACTTTTGGCCCTACTGGGGGCCATGTTCGATAAGGAAATGAGAGGGGTTTTTTACCGGATCCTCAGGCGCACCCTGACCCGCCCGGCCAACCTGTTCCGCAAAGCCCACATGCAAAGCATCATGGTTATCCAGCCCATCAACATTGAAGCAGATGGCCGCCAGGACATGTGCGACGGCTGTCCCGACATGACCGTTCATGAAGGAAAATTGGTGTGGAGTTGCCGGCTTGAGGAACTGAACAAATTCGGGACTTTTGTCGGAACCCATGGAGGTCAGAACGTTAATTAACCCTCCCAATGCCCTGCAATAGGTATAATGAGTAGTTTTGAGCCGTGGTTATAAAACTTAAAACCTTCGCTAAAGGGTAATAACAGAAAAGATTTTGGGCAAGAAAGACAAAATACAACTGGAATGGGAAAAAGCTTCAAATTGGCTTAAGACCGGCAGCAAGGTTGCCTTTGCAACGGTTGTCAAAACTTGGGGTTCTTCACCACGACCCCTTGGGAGTGTCCTTGTTATCAGAGAGGATGGGGTTTTTGAAGGGTCGGTAAGTGGTGGATGTGTAGAGGGTGCGGTTGTTTCAGAGGCCCTGGAAATATTAAACACCGGCAAACCGCAATGTTTGCATTTTGAAAACGATACCGATTCAGTTTGGAGTCCCGGCCTTTCATGCGGAAGTAAGATTTCAATTTTTGTGGCGCCAATAAAGAAAGAAAATTTTGGCGCCTTTAAAAGGATCGCCAGGTATCTGAAAAAGCGGTCTCCCACCCTTTTAATAACCCGGCTTAATGATGGACAAATGCACCTAATGACCAGAAAAGGGGGTAAACTGGATACATCAAACCCATTTTCCGAAACTCTGGGGGAGGAAGCAAAACTTTGTTTGAAAAACAGGTTTTCAAAATTAGTTAGCGATAATAATCAAGATTATTTTATTAATGCAATTCTTCCTCGGCCGAGACTTTTTGTAATTGGCGCTGTTCACATTGCCCAAAGTCTTGTGCCAATGGCTCAAATGGCTGGTTTTGATGTTACTTTGGTTGATCCGAGGGAGGCTTTTGGGAATTTCGCCCGGTTTCCGGGCCATAATTTAGTTGTAGAATGGCCTGATGAATTTTTGGAAAAAGAGGGTTTGGATACTGAATGTGCGGTCGTAACACTTTCTCATGATCCAAAAATTGACGAAGCAGCTCTAAAAGTAGCCCTGAAATCAAAATGTTTTTACATTGGTTCTCTGGGAAGCAAAAGAACCCATCAAACGAGAATTTGTAAATTAAAAGGGGAGGGGTTTTCTGAGAAACAATTGGCAAGGATTTCTGGCCCTGTAGGGCTTGCAATTGGGGCAAAGACTCCTCAGGAAATTTCAATTTCAATCCTGGCCGAAATAATAAATGCTATGAGGAATGGTGGGGAGGAGCAAGATTGAATTTGGGTAGGAAAAGGGTGGCAATTGTATTGGCCTCTGGGATTTCCAAACGCTTTGGACCAGGAAACAAGCTAACAATATCCTTAAGCGGTAAAAGTATTATAGAAAAAACCGTAGAGCGACTGGAACAATCGAACATTGACGAAATAACTACGGTCATCGGGTATCAGGGCCAGCTTGTGCGGCGCGCGTTAAAAAATCACAATACAATTTTTATTGAAAATCCTGATTTTTCCAAGGGAATAGGAACATCCATTCATGCGGGAATTTTATCACTTGAAAGAGATGTCGGAGCGGCCCTTATTGTTCTTGGAGATATGCCCTTTGTGGATCCGGAAACAGTTAATCTCCTTTTAAGGGCTCATGAAAACAAGAACGAAAAATTAATTTTTGTTCCAACGCATAATTGTAAAAGGGGAAACCCGGTTCTTTGGGACAAGGCATTATTTCCAGAGCTATTAAGCCTAAGGCCGGATCATGGTGGAAAAAAAATCATGAAGGAATGTCCAAAATTTGTACAAGAGATAAATGTTTGTGACGATGGAATCCTGGTTGATATAGATTTGCACAAGGATCTTAAATTATTCGAAGGGAAATGACTTAACAATAGCAAGACCGGATATTTAAACCACCTCCGCGGCTCCATTATGGAACCCCCAAAAAACAAAAACTCCAATTTTGATTTGAATCAAAGGGTGAGCAGCCAAATTATGTACATTGGCTTGTGGAGTAAGGCCCATGAAAACCATTATCGAGCCGTTCCGCATCAAGTCGGTCGAGATGCTGCGTATGACGACGCGTGATGAACGCGAAAAACTGATCCGCGAGGCCTATTACAACCTCTTTTATTTGCATTCCGACGATGTCCTGATCGACCTTCTGACCGATTCTGGCACCACAGCGATGAGCAACCGCCAATGGGCCGGTATCATGCTGGGGGATGAGAGTTACGCCGGTTCGCCGTCCTACTTCCGCTTTAAGGAAGCAGTTCGTAACCTGATGCCGTTCAAACACATAATCCCGACCCACCAGGGCCGGGCGGCGGAGAAAATCCTTTTCAGCATCTTGGGCGGCAAAGACGTGATTGTCCCTAACAACACCCATTTCGATACCACCCGGGCGAACGTTGAGGCGACCGGCGCCCGCGCCCTTGATCTGATTACGGCAGCCGGGCTGGATCCCGCCTCAACCGATCCCTTCAAGGGCAATATCGACCTTGAGGCCCTAAAGGACTGCCTGGAGAAAGACGGCGACAAAGTACCGTTGGTGATGATTACCATTACCAACAATTCCGGCAGCGGCCAGCCGGTCTCAATGGCCAATATCCGCGCCGCCGCCAAGCTTTGTAAAGCGCATGGTACGCCACTGTTCCTCGATGCCTGCCGGTTTGCCGAAAACGCCTGGTTCATCAAAAAGAAAGAGGAGGGTTATCAGAATAAATCGATCCTCGAGATTGTCCGTGAGATATTTTCCTATGCTGACGGCATGACCATGAGCGCCAAGAAAGACGGTCTGGTGAACATGGGCGGTTGGCTGGCTTTGAACGATGAGGCCTGGGCGATGGAGGCCCGCAACCTGCTGATCTTAACCGAGGGCTTCCCCACCTACGGCGGGCTTGCGGGCCGCGACCTGGAGGCGATCGCCATCGGCCTTGAAGAGGTCGTCAATGAAGATTACCTTGAATACCGCATCACCTCGACCTCATATCTTGGAAAATCGCTGACCAAAATGGGCGTACCAATCGTCCAGCCCCCCGGCGGCCATGCCATATATGTCGATGCCCGCGCGATGCTTCCGCACATCCCGCCGTTGGAATACCCAGGTCAGGCGCTGGCGGTTGAACTTTACAAAATGGGCGGCATCCGCGCCTGTGAAATCGGCACCGTGATGTTCGGGCGGCAAACCGATGGCAGCGAAAAGCCGGCGGCGCAGGATCTGGTGCGCCTTGCCATCCCGCGGCGGGTCTATACCCAGAGCCATATCGATTACGTAATTGAGTGTTTTAAAGAGGTTTATACCGGGCGCGAAAAGCTCAAAGGCTTTCGCATCATTTATGAGCCGCCAATGCTGCGCCACTTCACCGCCAAGTTCACATTGCTTTAAGATGGGCGTTTCAGCTACCTTAAGATTTTGTTTCCTTGGAGAACCTTTCCATAACAACAAACTCGCCAGTCCAAACCAAAGGCCGTTGATGCGGGTCAAAAACCGACAATAAAGGGCATTGACACATCAATTAATTTTGAAACGATTCTTTGGCTTAGCTGCACTGGAAAATGGCAGTTTTCTTGGATTTAAATTACAGCGTATTTCCAAATTTACATGAAACATTGAGTTAATGTGACAATGCCTTTCCGGCCATTAAACAAAGGATAAAGACGCTGTCCACTTCCCCCCAATCCGGGAATGTTTGCCTAACAGGTGTAGGATCAGGGGTTAAGGCAATGCGGTCTGTGAGGCTTCGGTTGATTTCGGCAGCTTTTGTGCGGCAATGCCCATCCCTAGTTGAGCCAGGGAAGGATATGAGAACCTTTTTCGAACAGTTTTTCCCTCACAAATTGTTGATGAAGCTCTTGATTCAAATCAAATTTAATGCCTGCGAATTATGAAATAAAAGTTTCAGAAATAATTTATGACGGGTTATTCTTAAAATTTTCCGGAGTTGTTGGGGTAGCCCAGAATTTGCTTTTTCTCTTTTGGCGAAACAGGAAATTGTGACATGAATAAAAAAACCCCGATAATCAACTTTGAAAAATATTCCACAAAAGACCTGAAAACCATGGCCGAAGCTGGTCTCGAGGTTGTTGAATGTCACCGGGTTCTGGCCAAAACAGGTGATAATATTGTCAGAGAACTGCTTCCCAAAGAAGAAACATTCTACCAGTTTGACCACTGCCCGCCGGGCGACATTATCGATTATGACAGCCACTCTCAATTCTACTACCACGCCCATCGCGAAGGCGAACATGGCCATTTTCACATTTTTATGCGGGAAAAGGGCATGCCCAAGGATTGCCGGCCTGCAAAACAGTCCAAGGTAGAACCCATAGAAGAGCGCGAAGACAAGATCTGTCATCTTGTTGCAATTTCGATGGACCGTTACGGCATCCCGATCCGGCTTTTCACAGTCAACCGGTGGGTGACCGGTGAAAATTGGTATAATGCCAGGGATGTTTACGCGATGGTCGAACGCTTCCAGATTGACCAGACCAAACCTTCTTGGGTTGTGAACCGCTGGGTGACCGCTTTGCTGTGGCTGTTTCGTCCCCAAATCAGGGAGCTCCTGGAAGAAAGGGATGCCGTCATTGCCAAATGGAAAAAGAAATACCCGGGCAAGGATGTTTTTGAAGACCGGGACCTTGGTCTTCCCTCAATGATTGAGATTTCGATTGATGACCAAAACCAGGCGCTGTTGAGGGAGTTGACCAGGCGCCATGAAAAAACAACCCAAACCCAAAAACGAAAACCCATCAAACGGACCAAAGGTTCTCAGAAACAAAGGGCCGCAAGCCGGGCATAAATCCCGGAACTGGAATAGACCTTGGGATGAGAGTCCGAACACCCTTCCGGCTGTTAAATAAAGAATAAAAACGATGTCCACCTGTGAGGCTTCAGATGATTTCGGCAGTATAAATTGTTTCTGAAGTTCTTGATTCAAATCAAATTTAATGCCTCCGAGGCATGAGATAACAGATCCAACTGGAATCCGGCCCAAACAGTTAACCGGCTTGGCACGGCCATGTGCGTTACGTTCGGGGTGAACAAGCACCAATAGAGCACAGCCTGCAAAGCGTAAGGGAGTGTCACCATGACGGCAAATAACCATGATGCAGATCGGGTGCGCACCAGCGCTGCGAAATCGCCCCAAGAAGCCCCGTTAGCGGGCGGCCAAGTCTATGACGGCGACCTGCCGGTGCTGCAGTGGGAAATTAACCCGCAAGATCCCAGCGCAAAATCAGGGACCACTAATATCATGATTGAGGACTGGGAAATGCGGCTGTGGTGGCAGGTCCATCCCGACCGGATTGTCTATGCATCGCTGCAGGCGATGCAGGAGGACTTGACCAACCACGAGGGCGCGGCACGACCCCATCCGGTGGGGCGCTCGGAGGCTGTTAATCTTGTTTACGACATCGACCGCAAGGCGATTGTGGCGATCTACGGAACAGTCCGGGATTTCCGGCCCTTCGTGGACGCCTTTTATCAAGGTTACGTGCTGCAGAACTAGGCGCCGCCCGGAACAGGGGGAAGGAAAAAGGTTGGAGCAATGACAAAAGACAAGAAGAACGGTAATGGATCACGCTGGTTTCGGATTCTTGATGAGCCGCGAAACTGGGAGAAATTTTATCGCAACCGCTGGTCCTACGACAAATCAGTGCGCACCAGCCACGGTGTCAATTGCTCGGGCTCGTGTTCCTGGGAAGTGTTCGTGAAGGACGGGCTGATTACCTGGGAATTGCAGAAGACCGACTGGCCGCAGATCAATGACGAAACGCCGAATTATGAGCCGCGTGGGTGCCAGCGCGGAATTTCCTCGTCCTGGTATCCTTACAGCCCGGTGCGGCCCAAATATCCCTATGTCCGCGGCGTATTGCTCGATTATTACCGCAGCGAACGCAAAGCCGGCAAGGATCCGGTAGCAGCTTGGGCGGCAATCGTCGAAAATCCGGAACGCTCAAAAACCTATCGCAACGCCCGCGGCAAGGCTGGCTGGCAACGGGCCTCATGGGAAGAATCGACCGAGATTATCGCCGCCGCCAAGATCTACACGATCAAGAAATACGGGCCCGACCATCTTGCCTGCTTCTCGCCCATTCCGGCGATGAGCATGGTCAGCTTCTGTTCCGGCCACCGGCTATCCAACCTGATGGGCGGCACCATGCTGAGCTTTTATGAGTGGTATCACGACCTGCCGCACATCATGCCGATGATGTGGGGGGATCAGACCGATGTGCACGAATCCGCGGACTGGTACCAAAGCGCCTACTGGATCGTACTCGGCTCCAACCTGCCGATGACCCGCACACCGGACGCCCACTTTGCCTCGGAGCACAAATATAACGGCGGCAAGATTGTCAATCTATCGCCGGATTACGCGGACATCACCAAATTTGCCGATCTTTGGGTGCCAATCCGCGCCGGCACCGACGCGGCATTTCTGTTGGCCTGCATCCATGTCCTGCTCACAGAATTCCACGTCCAGAAAAAGACCCCGTATTTCATCGATTATACCAAGCAGTACACTAACCTGCCGTTCCTCGTCATGCTGGAGGAACAGGACGATGGCAGCTATCTCGCGGGCCGTTTCCTGCGCGCCAGCGACGTCAGTGAATTTGCCGGTGAGGAAAATGCCGACTGGAAGATGCCGATGTTTGATGCGGCAGGTGAGTTGAGGCTGCCCGGCGGGTCGGTCGGCTTCCGCTGGGAGAAAAAGAACCCCGGGCGCTGGAACAACAAGAACGAGGATGCCACAACCGGGGTAGCCTTCGATCCGTTGCTGACCTGCCTGGACCTCAAACATGAAACCATACAGGTCGCGCTTGCCGACTTCACGGACACGTTTAATCTCGAGCTCGGCACCACGCCAGGGAAGGGCAACCTATCCCGCGGAATGGCCAGAGGCGTGCCAAGCCGGACCGTGACCACACTGGACGGCAAGACTGCCCGCGTCACCACTGCCTACGATCTGCTACTCGCCCAGTTCGGCATCGACCGTGGCCTTGGCGGCGACTATCCGGCGGACTACAATGACGGCGACCAACCCTTCACTCCAGCCTGGCAGGAACAGGAGACCGGTGTCTCCCGTGAGCTGGTGCTGCGGGTCGCGCGTGAATGGGGTGACACCGCCAGCAAGACCAAGGGCAAATGCCTGTTCATTACCGGTTCCGGTATTCTGCACTGGTATCACGGCGGGACGCTGACCTACCGCGCACAGGCGGTGATGGGCATCCTCACCGGTTGCATGGGCAAGAACGGCGGTGGTTTCGCGCATTATGTCGGGACCGAAAAAATCCGGCCATTCGCGGCCATCGGCATGCTTGGCGGCGCCACCGACTGGACCGCGCCCCCCCGCCACATGAACTCGACCTCCTATTTCTATTTCCATACCGACCAGTGGCGCTATGACGGCATGAGCCTCGACCCCCTGTGGGCGCCATGGGCGGAGAAATTCCCGGCGAAGGCGCAACACTCGGCGACAATGAACAGCCTGGCGGTGCGAAACGGCTGGCTGCCGTTCTTCCCGCAATTCGACAAGAAGAACCCGATTGAAGTCTTGAAAGACGCCCGGGCGGCGGGCTGCAAGACCGAAAAAGAGGTCGGCGACTGGGTTGCCAAACAATTCAAGAACGGCGATCTCAAGTTTGCTCTCAATGATGTTGACGCCCCGGAGAACCACCCGAAGGTCCTGGGTATTTATCGCGGTAACCTTATCGGCACCTCCATGCGCGGCCATGAATACGCGCTGAAGCACCTTCTTGGGACCCACAACAATGTGCTGGGCGAAGATCGTGCCAAAGATCTGGTCGAGGAAATCAAATGGCACGACCAGGCGCCACAGGGCAAACTTGATCTTATCTACAACGCGAACCTTCGGATGGACTCATCGGCCAATTATTCCGATATCGTTCTGCCGACGGCGCACTGGTACGAGAAGTTCGATCTCACCTGCACCGATCTGCACTCTTTCTTCCACCCCTTCACCCCGGCGCATGATCCCCCTTGGGAAACCCGTGATGACTGGGAAATTTTCAAGACCATTGGCGAACAAGTCAGCAAACTGGCGGCGAAGCACCTCCCCGAGCCGGTCGAGGATCTGGTCATGACCGCGCTGATCAACGACACTCCGGATGAGATGGCGCAGCCGATGGGCGAGTTGACCGATTGGCAGGCCGGCGACGTCGAACCGATCCCAGGTAAAACCTTCCCCAATGTTCGTGTGGTGACGCGTGATTACACCAAGATTGCGGACAAATACTCGACACTTGGCCCCAATGTGTGCAAGCCCGGCGGATACGGCGCCAAGGGCATCTTCATCGATCTTACGGACACCGTCGAGGAGATTAAGAAAAGCTATCTGGTGGGCGAGAAGGATGGGCGCGTTTCGCTCGAAAAGGCCCAGCAGGTGGCGGAAGTTATCCTGCGCATCTCACCGGAGAGCGACGGCGAAATCTCGCACAAGTTCTTCGAGACACTGGAAAAGCAGACCGGCCTTGAACTTACTCACCTGATAGAGGGCGACCGCGAGATAGCCCACCATTTCCCGGATCTCATATCGCAGCCCCGGCGGAGCCTGACATCCGCCCACTGGTCGGCGATAGAAAGTCCCGGCAGGACCTACTGCCCGTGGACCATGAATATTGAGACCCTGAAACCCTGGCATACCCTCACCGGCCGCCAGGAAATCTATTTTGACCATCGCATCTACCGCGAATTGGGTGAACATCTGCCGACCTACAAACCGCCGGTGGATATGGTCAAGATCGGCGACGCACAGATGGAGAAAATGGAGCCTAACTCCAAGGTGTTCCGCTTCTTAACCCCGCACGGCAAGTGGCAGATCCACTCGATGTTCGTTGATACCTGGCACATGCTGAATATGTTCCGGGGCGGCCCGACGGTCTGGATCAACGACGAAGACGCAGTCGAGATCGACGTCGAGGATAACGACTGGATCGAGGTCTATAACGAAAACGGCATCGTCGTCGCCCGCGCTGTGGTCAGTAACACCGTGCCCCGCGACACAGTAATTATGTACCATTCCAGCGAACGCCATGTGAATGTTCCTTTCTCATCGCTGGCGCGGGAACGCGGGGTCAGTGATTTGCGCGGCGGCAACAATAACGCGCCGACGCGGATCATGATGAACCCGGCCACCATGGTCGGCGGCTACGCCAACTGGACCTATTTCCTTAACTACTGGGGCACCAGCCCGTCGGAGCGCGACTGCGCCGTCTTCATCCGCAAGAAGCCGCTGGAAAAGGACGGACGCAAAGTGATCTATCAGGAACGTGATCTGGAGTTGGGGGCCTGACATGCGCATCAAACAGCAAATGGCAATGGTGTTTAATCTGGACAAGTGTTTGGGGTGCAATACCTGCACGCTGGCCTGCAAGAACGTGTGGACCAACCGCGAGGGTGCGGAATACATGTTCTGGAACAATGTCGAGACCAAACCCGGCATCGGCTATCCCAAGGAATGGGAAAACCAGGACAAGTACCGTGGTGGCTGGCAGCACCGGCCGGGAAAGGACAGCCCGGGTTTGCGTGTCGCCTCCAGGTTCTGGGAGATGATGAACCTTTTCTACAACCCGGTGATGCCGCAGATGGAGGATTATTACGGCAAGGGACCGTTCACCTTTACCTACGAAGACCTCCACAGCGCGGAACAGACGAAATACTCGCAACCGGTCGCGCGCCCGAAATCGATGATCACCGGCGAGGAGGACATCGACATCACCTACGGCGTCAACTGGGAAGACAATGCCGCCGGCACGCATGAGGGCGGAACCGGAAAGCACGACTATAATTTCTCCGACATGACGGCGGAGGCCCGCAAGGTGTTTCTGGCGTTTCGCGACAGCTTTATGATGTACCTGCCGCGGATCTGCAATCACTGCCTCAATCCCGCCTGCGTAGCCGCCTGCCCGAGCGGCGCCGCCTACAAGCGCGAGGAGGACGGCGTGGTCCTGATCGACCAGGACCGCTGCCGCGCCTGGCGGTACTGCCTTTCCGGCTGCCCCTACAAGAAGGTCTATTACAACTGGCGGACCGGCAAATCCGAGAAGTGCGTGTTGTGCTATCCGCGCATCGAAACCGGACAGCCGCCGGTGTGCTTCCAGGCCTGCCCAGGCCGGATTCGCTATATGGGGCCGCTCCTTTATGATCTGGACCGGGTGGCGGAAACGGCCAACGCAGCGGAAAAAGACCTCGTCTCATTACACCGTGAGATCATTCTCGACCCCCATGACCCGGACATTATTGCTGCGGCAAAACGTGACGGTGTCAGCAGCGCCTGGATCGACGCCTGCCAGCGTTCACCGGTTTACCGCATGGTCAAGGACTGGGAGATTGCGCTGCCCCTCCATCCCGAGTTCCGAACCCTCCCGAGCCTGTTTTACATCCCGCCGGAGAGCCCGGTGGCCAACGCGGTGGAAAAACGCAAGTGTTACGACATGGTCGGCAAAGGTACCGTCCTTCCCAATCTTGAGGAGTTCCGCATCCCGATCAAATATCTTGCGCGGATGCTGGCCGCCGGAAACGAGGAGGAGGTCGGCAAGGCGCTGAAGCGCCAGCTTGCCGTGCGCTATTTCCGCCGCACCGAGCGGGTCGAGGGCGTGATCGACACCGCACCCCTCAAGGCCGCCGGTCTGACGGAAGCGGACGCGCGCGACATGCACCGTCTCTTGGCGCTGGCCCATTTCCACGAGCGGTTCGTGATTGCCACGACCCGGCCCGAGGAGACCGGGCACTCCCCGTATGTTGAACGTGGTTTTGTTGGATTTGACGAGCTGGCGCCGGGCAAGACCCCGCCGCGCCGCCGGTTTCTCCACGGCCGGAAAACAGGAGTTGAAAGTTAGACCTGACGCCCGGGAGGTCCAGACGCCAAAACGTATCGGAGATCTGATAATGAAAAAGACCCAGCTGATATCGGCCTACCGCGTGATCTCGGAGCTGTTTCTGTATCCTGAAGACCGCGATGAGGATCGGATCAGGGCCGGAATGAAGGCGCTTGCGGGCGCGCCGGCCGCACTCCGAACACCGCTCACGACTTTCCTGACCACGCCCGCCGCGTCCGATACGGCGGAATATGTGGCGACACTGGAACTGGCGCCGCCGGTCCCGCTTTATCTTGGTGCATATCTCTTCGAGGAGCCCAAGTCCTGCCGCGGCGCCGGCATCTCGGGACGCAATAGTTACATGTTGGAGCTGGCCAATATCTACCGCCACTTCGGAGTCGAATTTTCCGGCCGTGAAATGGCGGATTTCGTACCGGTGGTGGTCGAATTCCTCGCCGTCAGCCTGGAACGCAGGGAAGAAGACCGGATCGGACTGCGCCGCTACCTTGTGGAAACCCTGCTGATCAAAGGCATTGAGTCCCTGTTAACGGCGCTCCGGAAACACGAGAGCCCGTATGTGCTTTTGGTTGACGCCCTCGGTGTCGCTTTGGCGAAAGATATTACGCTGATGGCCAAGGGGCCGAAATGGCAGCCTCCCGCGGAGGGCGAAGGTGTTGGTCAGGGGGCGCAGCCTTCCATCCATGGCATGCCAGGGGCCACCCGGCTAACCCAGGAAAATGGAGCAAAGCTATGACGAACCTGATTTGGGGTGTGTACCCTTATGTGGTTTTTACGCTGTTCTTCGTGGTGCCGGTCATCCGTATGGTGTTCCGTCCCTACAGTTTCACGACCCGGGCGAGCGGTCTTTTCGGCCATCGTCTTCAGGGCCTCGCCATGCTTCTGTTCCACTGGGGCATTTTTGCGGTCTTCTTCGGACATGTGGCAGGATTTGTCGGGGGCGGGCTTGGTCTTGACGCCTGGGTCGATCTCGCCTTCTACTGGCTGGCGCTGATCGGCGGTCTGATGGTGCTGGCCGGATCGGTGATGGCGCTGGTGCGCCGGCTCACGGTGCCGGAAGTGCGCGCCATGAGCAACCAGCATGATGACTATCTGGTCCATATCTTCCTGATTGCGATCCTCGGGATTGGATTGTATCAGGTCGTCGTCGAGCAGATTTTCGGATTTGCCTATGTAGTCGCGCCGTGGTTCGTGAGCATCTGGACGTTTTCGCCAGAGCCGGAGATTATGGAGGGTGCCAGCCTGCTGACCCGCGTCCACGTCTTCCTCGCGCTCACTTTCTTCGGTTATTTCCCGTTCACAAAAATGGTCCACTTCTGGACCGTGCCGATCAATTATTTCGTACGCCCCTACTTGGTGATGCGCACCAACCGGTTCCACAGCGAAGACCGGTGGGAATTTGCACTCAGGAGCGACAAATCGTATCTGATTTATTTAGGCGCAACCATCCTCATCGGGGTGATCGCAATTTCGGCCTATGTCCAGATGGCTGTGGGCTAACGGAGAAGCCGATCGGCGGCTGGGTGAGAAACTTTCCGACAATACTCTTTGATGAATCAGACCGGCAGAGCCGAAACCGCATGATAAAGAAGGGGGCCGTTTAAATGCATATTCTTGACGGGGTGACTAAATCTGAACAAACACGGATGTTAGTTACCAGTACGCTGGCTTTTACGGTCTGTTTTGCGGTCTGGACGATTTTTTCAATTCTTGGCCTGCAAATAAGGGAAAACCTTGGGCTAAGTGATACCCAATTCGGTATTCTGGTCGCCACCCCGATCCTGACCGGGTCCTTGAGCAGAATTTTCCTTGGCATCTGGACCGACCAGTACGGCGGGCGCCTCGTTTATACGCTTTTGATGCTCTTAACCTCGGTCGGGGTGTGGCTACTGTCCCTGGTTGAAACCTACCCGATGTTCCTCCTTGCCGCCCTTTTTGTCGGTCTTGCCGGAGGGTCGTTTGCGGTCGGCATTGCCTATGTCTCGCGCTGGTACGAAAGGGACCGTCAGGGCACTGCCCTTGGTATTTTCGGAATGGGAAATGTCGGCGCCGCCGTCACCAACTTTGGGGCCCCTTATTTGCTGCTGGCGCTTGGCTGGGAACAAACGGCGGTAGTTTACGCCGGGATACTTTTTATCACCGCGATCCTTTTTTATCTTTTTACCAAGGAGGATCCGGCCACAGCCGAGAGGAAAGCCAAGAAGGAAAAAGTCATCCCCGCGCTGATACAGATGACACCCCTGAAGAAACTTCAGGTGTGGCGGTTTTCCCTTTATTACTTCTTCGTATTCGGGGCTTTTGTGGCCCTGGCTCTTTGGTTGCCCCGCTATTACGTCGGGGTTTATGACCTGAGTTTTAAAGAAGCAGGCTTTTTCGCCATGATGTATGCCTTGCCCGGCAGTATTTTCCGCGCCCTTGGGGGCTGGCTGTCTGACAAATTTGGTGCCCGGGCGATAATGTACTGGACCTTTATTGCCTCAATTATTATCTGTTTCTTTTTAAGCTATCCGGCAACCTCATACATTGTGGACGGCATAGAAGGGCCGATTAAATTCACCATCAAAATGGGCCTGACCCCGTTCGTAATTCTGACCATTTTCCTGGGCTTTTTCATGTCATTGGGAAAGGCCGCAGTCTATAAACACATCCCGGTTTACTATCCGAATAATGTTGGGGCCGTTGGCGGCCTGGTTGGCCTGATCGGCGGCCTTGGCGGATTTGTCCTGCCCATCACCTTTGGCGTTATGAACGACCTGATCGGGGTCTGGACCGCGTGCTTCATGCTGCTGTTCACACTGGTCAGTATCGCGCTGGTCTGGATGCATTTTACCATCCGGCGGATGGAGCGCGCCTATGTACCAGAACTTGGCGCCCTGCCTGAATTGCCCGAGATGAAAGAGATCCATAAAGCTCACCACCGCCTCAAGCCCAAAGCCAAACCTGCGGAATAAACCCATAATTTAGGAGAACAAATATGGGCAAAGACTTAAAAAACTGGGATCCGGAAAATGAACAATTCTGGGCAAGCGAAGGCAAAAAAATAGCCACCCGGAATTTATGGATTTCAATCCCGAGCCTGCTGTGCGGGTTTGCGGTTTGGTTGTACTGGGGCATCATCACCGTTCAGATGCTGAATTTGGGCTTTCTGTTTGAAAAATCGGATCTCTTTACCCTGGCGGCCATCGCCGGTTTGTCGGGGGCGACACTGCGCATCCCCTCAACTTTTTTCATAAGACTGGCGGGAGGGCGAAATACGATCTTTTTCACCACCGCGCTGTTAATGATTCCGGCAGTAGGAGTGGGTCTGGCCTTGATGGATCCATCAACCCCCCTCTGGCAGTTCCAGGTCCTGGCCCTATTGTCGGGCTTCGGTGGCGGCAACTTTGCCTCCTCGATGTCCAATATCAGCTTCTTTTTTCCGAAAAAGGTTCAGGGGCTATCGCTCGGCCTCAATGCCGGGCTAGGCAATTTCGGCGTCACCACTATGCAGGTCCTAGTGCCACTGGTCATGACCATGGGCGTTTTCAGCGGCGGGTCGTTGATTTTAGAAAGCACCAGCGGCACCCTGATCGGGAAAATCCCGGCCGGGTCCGAAGCTTGGATTCAGAACGCCGGATTTATCTGGCTGGTGTTCCTGATCCCGCTGGCGTTCGCCTCCTGGTTCGGCATGAACAACATCACTGCCAAGCACGTCTCGCCTGATATCGGATCGCCTTTAAGCTCTTTTTCAAAAATTTCCGGGATGCTGTTAATCGGTTTCATGACCGCCTCGGCCGGTCTCTGGATGATGCTTCCGGAAGCGACCGGCGGCTCGGGCTGGGACGTCAGCAAATGGATTGTCCTGCCGATTGTAATTGTCGCTACGGTCTTTTTGCTGAAGCTGATCCCGGGTGATATCAACAAAAGCCTCAAGCGCCAGTATAAGATTTTCGATAACAAACACACTTGGGCGATGACGGTTATCTACACCATGACCTTCGGATCGTTTATCGGCTATTCGGCGGCATTTCCGCTGGCTATCAAGGTGATCTTTGGTTTCAGCCATGTCATGGGTCCGGATGGCGTGATCGATCACTCTGTCGTCAACCCCAATGGTCCCAGCGCCCTGATGTTCGCCTGGATGGGCCCCTTTATCGGCGCCCTGATCCGGCCCGTGGGCGGCTGGATTTCCGACCGTATGGGCGGCGCCAAGGTGACTCAGATCATCTCGGTTGTGATGGTCGCCAGTGCTTTGGGGGCGGCCTATTACATGCGCCAGGCCTATGCCTCGGCGACGCCGGAGGAATTCTTCCTGCCATTCTTTATCCTGTTCCTGATCCTGTTCGCCGCCACCGGCATTGGCAACGGCTCGACCTTTAGGACCATTGCGGTTGTCTTTGACAGGGAACAGGCAGGCCCGGTTCTTGGTTGGACCTCGGCGGTGGCGGCTTACGGCGCCTTTATCATCCCAAAGGTTTTCGGGGAGCAGATTACCGCCACAACCCCTGAATATGCGCTTTATGGATTCGCCATCTTTTATAGCATTTGCATCTTGATCAACTGGTGGTTCTACCTGCGCCCGAACGCGTATGTGAAAAACCCTTAGGGGGCAACAAGGATCAAGAAAATGAGCCATGTTCTGGATCAATTGATGTTCTTAAAAATATGCTGACAGTTTTTCTGGCGGCGGGCGCTTATTTAAAATGCATGTCAATGCAATAAGCACATTGATTGATCTGCGACACTCTTTTTTGACTTTGGCTTTGCTACACTAGAAAATGGCAGTTTTCTTGGATTTGAATTACAGCGTATTTCCATATTTACATGAAATGTTGAGTTAATGTGACAATGCCTTCTAATTGAAGAAAGAAGAGAGTTTCTTCTCGGAAAGGATGGCTTAATTGCAGGGTTTAACATCGGGATAAACAATAGAGAGGATGCTGGTCAGGCTATTTTCTTTTGTCATATTCACCTACTACTCAGGCGAAGGGGTGATGTTGATAATCCCAGAGGTGGCGTTTAAGGAGTTATTCCTGAAAAGATGGGATATTAAAGCCGGCCCTTTTCCCTGTTATTCTCTGCTACACTAATTCCCAAATTGAAGAACTATCCTATTTTTCATGGGCTTGGTAAAAATTCGCCGCAGATAAACAATTATTTTCCTCCGTTTTCCTTGGATTACAGAAATTTTTCACGAGAGGTAAGTTCGGATGTGACTGCCCCCTCCGCCATCTAAAAAGGGGTCTGTATGATCATCTTTTTCGCCGTGCGATCACAAGGCCATATATTACCATGTTGATGATGATGACAAAAACACCAACCCAGATTTGTATATCCCTGGTAATTTCACCGGGATAAATCAGTGGCACAAGGTAGTACTCAATAAAGCCGCCAGAATAGCCTTCTTCGCCCGCTGTGATCCTCAAGCTTTTCTCGAGTGGCGTGAGCGGGCATCCCCAACCCTGGAATTCAAGAAGCACACCCCAAACCGCAGCCGGGATGTGTGCATAAAGAATCCAGCGCCATTTCAGGACTAAAAGGCCTCCAGCCACCACAAAAATGACAAAGCTGAGGTGAAAAACCACTATTAAATCAGCTGCGATTGAGTGCCACATGAGAATAGGCCCTTATTTCTGGTCAAAACAAAATGTTCTTCATTGCTAACATAATTTGAAGATTTTTGCTCTGAAACCCACCGTCCCCTCAACCTGATAGCATCAAACCGGCATAATTGCCGATTTTAGAAAATTGCTGTAAATTTCTTTTGGGGACAATAACAACGTAGGGATGTAGGTGATGAAAAAATTATCGGTTGCAGCAATTAGATTTCGTTTTCCTGACATATCCAGGCTGCTTCTTCTCGGGCTTTATACTTTGACTTTTTATCTGGCGCCGGTGTTGTCACTTTCCTCAAAGCCGGAAGAAGTAAAATATTCGAGCTCCGGTAATCACCATTTTATTAACGCATTCGACAACTATTTTGAATTTGGGGATTATTGAAAAGGGCTGACATCTTTGTGCAGCTTAGGGACGGTTGCGTTTTCTGGGAGTAAGTAAAGCCAACCTTAGAATACAATCCGGCCGAAAACTTTTTGTGCGACGCTGATTAAATATGATCCGGCCATGCTGGCTGAGACCGTTGCGGGCGCCGAGATTGCCCGGACCCGGGCCGAGTCTGATTTCCCGATCATCAGAAACTCCCTAGATGAAGCTTTTGAAAATGTCTTTTCCATCTTTACCGGTCTCAACAAGGCGTTGATCGGATTCTTGCTAATGGCGCTTTTAATTGTCTGGGTTACTGTTGCCGGACACGTTTTTTCGGTAGCCAAAAACCTCCCATCGAATACCCTTCGTAATGAATAGCATTGTTGTAAATCTTTGCCCTGAGTGCAGCTCTTTTTAAAATTATAAAACAGCTCTTTCCATCGGAGCCAAAGGATTATAAAAAATAGCTGGAAAAAGCGTCAGTTTTCTTGCTATCAAAGGTCAAAAGAGGGAGAAGGCCCGTGGGGAAACCAGGAATGAGAAATATATTGATCGGCGCTATTATTATGGTCGCCGGATATTTGCTTAAAACTCAGTTTAATGACTGGGGTTTAAGTTTTCTTTATTACGTTTTTGAGGTTGGCGGACTTTTGATTTTTGCCCTTGGGGTGAAAACATTTTTCCAGGACAAGGGGAAGAGCGATGATGACCGGGCCGAGGAACACACGAATTTGAGAAACGAGGTTCTTTTGAAAACCCTGGCCAGGATGACTTACGCCGACAGCAATACCAAAGCAGTGGAAGTGCAGGCGGTTCAGAAGATTTATAAAAAAGCCACGGGGAAAAACATCACCGGGCCTGAAGTCAGAGTTGCCGCGCGCGGTGATTTGCACGAATCAAAAGGTTTTTCCAGATATCTTGCCGGCGTTAGGGATAAAATCTCGATGGAGGATAAAACCTTCATTATCAAGGCTATGGGCGATGTGGTTAAGGCTGATGGCTCAGTCAGCCCGGGTGAGGTGATTTTCTTTGACGAGGTGGGTAAAGCTTTCAGGTTAAATCCTTCAGAAATAGTCGACCTGAAATAAACGGCTTCGAATTAATAACTGACAGGACGGCCCGGCGCATTTTTCCGGGCCGTTTTTTATTTTTAGGGCTTTCTTGACTTTAAACATGGTTTAAGCTTAAACTATATTTGTTCCAGGAGGACGAGCCATGAAAATAGCCATCATAGGCGGCGGACCGGCGGGTCTTTATTTTGCCATTTCCATGAAACTCAGAAAACCCGACTGTGAAGTTGAGATTTTTGAGCGCAACAAACCGGGCGATACTTTTGGCTGGGGGATAGTGTTTTCCGACCAGACGCTGGAGAATTTAGAAGCCAACGATCCAAAAAGCGCTGAAGAAATGGCTGACAATTTTGCCCATTGGGACGACATTGACGTTCATTTCAAGGGAGAGGTCATCACCTCAGGCGGCCACGGGTTTATTGGTATCGGCCGTCTCAGGCTTCTGGAAATTCTCCAGGCGCGGGCAAAGGAGCTTGGGGTTAACCTTCATTTCGAACAGGAGATTGAGCCCGAAGACCTGGAAACCCGCTTCAAAGGGTATGACCTGATCATCGCTGCCGATGGAATCAACAGCAAAATCCGCATCGCTTATGAAAAAGAGTTTCAAGTTGACCGCGAGGTTCGGAAAAGCAAGTTCGTTTGGCTCGGCGTAAAAAAAGTGTTTAAGGCTTTCACCTTTATTTTCAAGGAAACCGAAAACGGCCTGATCTGGGTTCATGCCTACCGGTTCGACAAGGACACCTCCACTTTTATCGCTGAATGTTCGCCCGGGACTTGGAAAAATTTCGGCTTTGATAAAATGAACCCGGATGAAACCAGCCGCGCGCTTGAGGAGCTGTTTACTGAATACCTCGACGGCCAAACCCTCATCAACAATGCCAAGCATTTGCGGAGTTCAGTGTGGCTGAACTTCACCCGGATCTTAAGTGAGAAATGGTACCACAAGAACATCATCCTCCTCGGTGATGCGGCGCACACCGCACATTTCTCGATCGGTTCGGGAACCAAGCTCGGCTTTGAGGACGCGATCAAGCTGGCCGACGTTCTAACCACCTCAAAACTCCCACTGCTTGAGGCTTTGAAGCAATATCAGGAAGAACGCCATCTTGAGGTCATCAAACTGCAATCGGCTGCCAGGAATTCCACCGAATGGTTCGAAAACGTTGAGCGCTATATTGATTTCGAGCCAACCCAGTTCGCCTACTCCCTTTTGACCCGGAGCCAAAGGGTCAGCCATGAAAACCTTAGGCTTCGCGACCGGGATTGGCTGGAAGGGGTGGAAAAATGGTTCGCCAATCGCGCCTTCGGGAAAGCCGTCAACAAGCCGGTGCCGCCAATGTTCACACCCTTTAAGCTAAAGGACATGGAACTTAAAAATCGCATCGTGGTCTCACCCATGTGTATGTATTCCGCCGAAGACGGCCTGGTGAATGATTTCCATTTTGTCCATTACGGCTCGCGGGCCACTGGCGGCGCGGGCCTTGTTTATACGGAAATGACCGATATTTCGGCAGACGGGCGCATCAGTCCCGGGTGCGCCGGGCTTTATAATGATGAGCACGTAAAAGCATGGAAACGGATTGTCGACTATGTCCACTATCATACCGGGGCCAAAATGGTGATTCAGCTGGCACACGCCGGGCGGAAAGGCTCCACCAAGCTGGTATGGGAAGGGATGGATGAGCCGCTGGATGACGGCAACTGGCCCCTGCTCGGACCCTCCCCAGTCCCCTGGGCCGAGGCCAACCAGGTTCCCCGCGCTATGACCCGGGATGATATGGATAAGGTCCGCGATGATTTTGTTGCCGCCACCAGACGGGCGATCGAGTGCGGGTTTGATATGGTCGAACTCCACGCCGCCCATGGTTATTTGCTCTCTTCCTTTATCACCCCGGTTTCAAATCAGCGGAATGATGAATACGGCGGCTCCCTGGAAAACCGGCTTCGTTACCCCTTGGAGGTTTTCCGCGCCATGCGAGCTGTGTGGCCGGAAGAAAAGCCGATGTCAGTTCGGATTTCAGCCACCGACTGGATTGGTGACAAGGGGGTTACGGCTGAAGATGCGGCTGTGATCGCCCGTGCCTTCAAGGATGCCGGCGCCGATATCATTGATGTGTCCGCCGGCCAAACCACCCCGGAGGCCAGACCGGTTTACGGGCGGATGTTCCAGACGCCTTTTTCCGACAAAATCAGGAATGAGGAAGAGTGCGCCACCATGGCGGTCGGCAACATATATGAGGTTGATCACGTCAACTCGATCCTGATGGCCGGGCGCGCCGACCTTTGTGTTTTGGCCAGGCCCCATTTGATGGACCCTTACTGGACGTTTCGCGCTGCCGCCGAACTTGGCTACCGTGATATCGACATCCCGCCGCAGTACTCTTCAGGCTTTGATCAGCTTGAGCGCAACCTTGCCCGCCAGGCGGACATGATGGTGATGAAGGCATGAACGACTTTTCCAAACATCATGTCCTGATCACTGGCGGCGGTGGTGGTATCGGCCTGGCCATTGCAAAGGATTTTGCCGCCAGAGGCGCACACGTCAGCATTACCGGGCGTAATGAAAAGAAGCTTGAGGAAGCAGCTAAAACGTTGGCCAATAGCCAGTGGGCGGTGATGGACGTAAGCGATGAGGCCTCGGTAAAGAAGGCGCTTGCGGAATTGACTGAAAAATTTGGGCCGGTGACAATCCTCGTCAACAATGCCGGGATTGCCGCTTCCGCCCCGCTTGCCAAGATGGATCTGGAGCACTGGCAAAAAATGCTCGATGTTAACCTGACCGGGGCGTTCCTGGTAACCAGGGAGGTCGGCCCCGCCATGCAAAAACGAAAAGCCGGGCGGATTATCAATATCGCCAGTATCGCGGGATTGGAGGGCCTGGCCTACACTTCCGCCTATTGTGCTTCCAAGCATGGGCTGGTGGGCTTTACCCGCGCGCTGGCCGATGAGCTCAAAAAAGATTCGGTGACCGTGAACGCGGTTTGCCCTGGCTTTACCCGAACTGGAATGGTTGACCGTGCCGCCGAGAACATTATGGCGAAAACCGGAATGAGCCGCGGCCAGGCGCTGGCGGAACTTGTTAAACTGAACGCTGGCGGGCGCATGATTGAACCGGAGGAGGTGGCCAAGGTTGTCCTGGAACTGGCCTCGGACGAAGCGGCGGACAAGACCGGGTTGACCATTCCCATCACCGGGGAGGATAGTTAACATGCCATTATCCCCGGTCATGGAAAGGGAAGAAATCCCGGCCGGTAAGGAGGCGCTTCGGTTGTGGTTGCAGCTGCTGACCCTGACAACCATGGTGGAGAAAAAAATCCGCCGAAAATTAAGCGACGAATTTGAAACCACCCTGCCGCGCTTCGATGTAATGGCGACGCTTGATCGCACAAATGGCAAAATGACCATGGGTGAACTTTCCAAAAAGCTCCTGGTTTCCAAGGGCAACGTCACCTGGGTAGTATCATCTCTGGTAAACCAGGGGTTGGTCAAAAGGGAGCAAGGCAAAAATGACAAGCGCACCCATTACCTGAGCCTGACGGTCAAGGGCCGGCGCGAATTTGAAGCCCAGGCCAGAGCCCACAGAAGATGGGTAATGGATATTTTTTCCGGTTTGAATGAACAGGAAATGATTAAAATGACCAAAAAGCTTTCAAAACTGAAAGAGGCCGCGAAACTCAACCAAACGGGGAAAAAGGCATGAACCCTGAAACTTACAATGCGAAACATTTCAAATGGGATTTTCGTGATGGCATCGCAACCATCACCCTGAATCGCCCGGAAAAAAAGAACCCGCTGACGTTCGAATCCTACGCTGAGCTTCGGGATACCTTCCGCGCGCTTGGCGAAAACCGCACTGTAAGGGCCGTAATCCTGACCGGTGCCGGGGGAAACTTCTGCTCCGGCGGTGACGTCCACGAAATTATCGGCCCACTGGTCAAAATGGACCATAAAGAACTGCTGGACTTTACCCAAATGACCGGCGATGTGGTCAAAGCCATGCTGCACAGCGCCCAGCCTATTATAGCCGCTGTGGATGGTATTTGCGTTGGCGCGGGAGCAATTCTGGCGATGGCCTCAGACATCCGCCTTGCGACGCCCGAGGCCAAGACCGCATTCCTCTTTAATAAAGTCGGCCTTGCCGGGTGTGACATGGGAGCATGCGCGATGCTGCCCCGGATCATCGGCCAGGGCCGTGCGGCAGAGCTCCTCTATCTCGGCCGTGTCATGTCAGCGGAGGAAGGCTTTGACTGGGGCTTTTTCAATCGCCTAGTTAAAACCGAAGATTTGATGGCGGAAACAAGGACTTTCGCCGAAAAAATCGCCAAAGGGCCACCGCTTGCCAACAGCGTAACCAAGAAGCAGTTGCTGCGGGAGTGGGACATGGGCTTGCTGGAAGCTATTGACGAGGAAGCAGTTGAGCAGGCGAAGTTGATGAAAACAAACGATTTCCGGCGTGCTTATGAGGCATTTGTCAAAAAGGAAAAGCCGGAATTCAAGGGAGACTAGGACATGCACGATTATCTGAACTGGCCTTTTTTTGAGAACCACCACCGGGTTTTAGCCCAGGATATTGACGCTTGGGCAGACCAGACCCTGACCCCCTTGGCTGGAAAGGCGGAAGGCGATGTCGATGACTTGTGCAAGACCCTGGTCGGCGAACTGAGCAAGGGCGGCTGGCTGGATTACGTTGTCCCGAAAGCGTATGGCGGGAAATTTGAGGAGTTTGACGTTCGCTCGCTTTGTATTATCCGCGAAACCCTGGCCCGGCATTTAGGCCTCGCGGATTTCACCTTCGCCCTGCAGGGACTTGGTTCCGGCGCCATAACGCTGTTTGGAACCAATGACCAGAAGCAAAAATACCTGCCTGATGTCAGGGGGGCCAAGAAAATTGCCGCCTTTGCGCTGACCGAACCAAAAGCTGGATCAGACGCCGCCAACCTTTCAATGACGGCCAAGGAAATGGGTGACCATTATATTCTCGACGGCCAGAAGACCCTGATTTCGAACGGCGGCATTGCTGATTACTACACTGTCTTTGCCCGCACCGGTGAGGCCGATGGCGCCAAGGGCATCAGTGCCTTTTTGGTTGACGCTGATACCCCCGGACTTGAAGTGGCTGAGCGGATAGAAGTGATGGCCCCGCATCCACTGGCACGCCTGAAATTTTCAGGCGTCAAGGTTCCAAAGGAAAACCTTATAGGGAAGCCGGGAGAGGGGTTCAAGGTGGCGATGGCAACCCTTGATGTGTTCCGGATTTCTGTGGCGGCCGCGGCGCTCGGTTTTGCCAAGTGCGGGCTGATCAAGGCCGGCAAGCGGGCGAAAAGCCGAAAAATGTTTGGCGTCCCAATGTCGGAATTGCAAATGCTGCAGGCGATGCTGGCAGAAATGGTTATGGATGTCGAGGCCTCGGCGCTTCTGATCTACCGCGCCGCGTGGAAGCGCGACGTTAAAAAAGTCCGCGTCACCAAGGAAGCCGCAATGGCCAAACTGTTCGCGACCGAAGCGGCGCAAAGGGTGGTCGACAAAGCGGTCCAAATCTGGGGAGGCATGGGGGTGGTGAAGGGCCAGACGGTCGAGCACCTTTACCGAGAGGTCCGCGCGCTTCGTATCTACGAGGGGGCATCAGAAGTTCAGAAGATCATCATTGCCCGGAAGTTCCTTGAGAGCTTGAAGTAAATGGCTGCAATCAAGACCGCATTGAGAGACACCTTTGTCATTGATAACCTGCCGTCACAAGAGGCGTGGCCGGATCTGGTATTCGACGTTCCAGAGGTTAAGTATCCGGAATATTTGAACGTTGCTTCAGCGCTTCTGAAAAATGATCCGGCCGGTATTGCCATTCGCTCAGAAGGGCAGACCTGGACGTACCGGGAAGTGGATGAAATCTCCAATAAAATCGCCCGGGTGCTAGTTGAGAACATGAGATTGGTCCCCGGCAACCGGGTTCTACTCCGCGCTCCCAACAGTCCGATGATGGCGGCTTGCTGGCTTGCGGTCCTCAAAGCCGGAGGGGTGGTGGTCGCAACCATGCCGTTGTTGCGTTCGGTTGAACTTTTTAAGGTTCTCGAAAAAGCCAGGGTCAGTCACGCGCTCTGTGATTCCCGGATGATGAACGAGCTTCTGGATGCCAAGGCCAAAAGCAAAACCCTTCGAACCATCATGACCTTTGAAGACGGCGACCTTGAGCAGCAGATGAAGAGTAAACCAAGTGATTTTGATGCGCTCAAAACTTACTCCCACGACCCGGCGATCCTGGCCTTTACGTCGGGAACCACCGGAAAACCCAAAGCGTGTATTCATTTCCACAGCGACGTCATGGCGATGGCCGATACCTTTTCGCGCTATATTCTAAAGCCTGAAGGCGATGAGGTTTTTGCCGGCACACCGCCGCTGTCTTTTACCTTCGGGCTGGGAGGAATGCTTGTGTTTCCATTCGCGGTTGGCGCCTCGTCTGTCTTAAACTCTGCAAAAGGGATCGAGGCGATGGCAAGGGATATCGAAACCTTCAAGGTGACGACTCTGTTCACATCGCCAACCGCTTACCGGGCGTTGCTTGGATTTACAGGCAAGTACGATTTCAGTTCCCTGAAAAAATGCGTCAGTGCCGGGGAAACTCTTTCGAAAGTCACTTCAGATGCGTGGTTAAAGGCGACCGGGGTTCGCCCGATTGACGGAATTGGCTCGACCGAAATGATCCATATCTTCATTTCGGCCTCAGGTGATGATATCCGCCCCGGGGCAACCGGAAAGCCGGTGCCGGGGTTCAGGGCTGCGATCCTGGATGATAATTATGAACCGCTGCCGCCGGGAAATACTGGCTTCCTTGGCATCAAGGGACCCATCGGATGCCGCTATCTCGATGATCAGCGGCAAAGCGATTACGTCAAAGGCGGCTGGAACGTGACAGGAGATATTTTTCGCCAGGACAGGGATGATTATTTCTGGTTCAAGTCGCGCTCAGACGACATAATCATCTCTAGCGGTTACAATATCTCAGGGCCCGAGGTTGAGGATTCACTTCTTGCCCATGAAGCTGTTTTTGAATGCGCAGTGGTGGCGTCTCCAGATGAAAAGCGCGGATCGATCGTCAAGGCCTTTGTGGTGTTGGAAAACAGCACCGACGCCTCGGACGAAACGGTCAAAGCATTACAAGATCATGTCAAGGCGACCATTGCGCCTTACAAGTACCCGCGCACGATCGAATTTTTAAAGAAGCTTCCAAAAACCGAAACCGGCAAAATCCAACGCTTCAAACTGCGCGCAAAAGAGGCCGGAAAGGACTGATCATGAAAGAGTTTTATTATTCCAAGAAAGTCCGTTTTGGCCATACCGACCCGGCCGGAATCGTTTTTTATCCGCGCTATTTCGAAATGATCAACGAGGCGATCGAGGACTGGTTCGAGATCCTCGGATATTCCTTTGAGGACATGCACTTGGAACAGAAATTTGGGGTCCCGATGGTCCATATCGAGGCGGATTTCGCCCGCGCTAGCCGCATCGGCGATGACCTGGATTTTTGTCTTAAGGCCGTAAAACTGGGACGTTCATCGCTCGAGATTGAAATAACGGTGACCTGTAAAGGGAAACACCGCTTCAGGACTAAAGGCACCATGGCTAACGTCAATTTGACCGAGGGCAGAGCGGTCCCGTGGCCGGAAGCGTTCAGGAAAATTATACAGGATTGGCTTCCCAGTGAAGGAAAGGATGTATCATGAAAATATTGTTGCCGGAGGGCTGGCCCCGGCCAAAGGGATATTCTAACGGTATCGCGACAGGGGGGCGGATGATCTTCACTTCCGGCCAAGTGGGCTGGAATGAAAATGAAGAGTTCGAGGCTGAGGATCTTGCCGGCCAGGTGCGACAAACCCTGCTGAACACCCTGGCAGTCTTGAGAGAGGGCGGCGCCGGTCCGAAGCATATTGTCCGCATGACCTGGTATATCACCGACAAGCAGGAATACCTCGATAACCTGAAAGATATTGGCGCGGCTTACCGTGAGGTTATTGGCGGACATTATCCGGCTATGGCCTTGCTGGAGGTTAAAAGCCTTCTTGAAGACGGCGCCAAAGTGGAAATCGAAATAACCGCCGTGGTGGAGAACTAGGGTTTGACCGAAGCCTTTTTGATAGACGGGATCAGAACCCCGATCGGACGCTTTGGCGGGGCTCTATTATCCCTCCGTCCCGACGATTTAGCCGCGCATGGTATCCGGGGCTTGATGGCGCGTCATGAAAGTGTGGATTGGACGCGCACCGATGAAGTGATCCTGGGCTGCGCCAACCAAGCGGGCGAGGACAGCCGCAACATCGCCCGGATGGCCGTTCTTTTGTCTGGTCTTGCGGTCAGCGTTCCCGGGGTGACGGTCAACCGGCTTTGCGCGTCTGGCCTTGAGGCGGTGGCGGAGGCGGCGCGACGCATCAAGCTTGAAGAGGCCGATCTGGTTATTGCCGGCGGGGTCGAAAGTATGTCGCGTGCGCCGTTGGTGATGCCCAAGGGTACCGACCCGAAAGCCTCCAAGGCCGAGGTTTACGATTCGACCATCGGCTGGCGGTTTATCAATCAGGAAATGCACCGGCTTTTTGGTACCGATTCAATGCCGGAGACCGCCGAGAACCTGGCCGGGGAATTTGGCATCAGCCGTGAGGATCAGGACGCCTATGCCCACCGCTCGCAAATGCGTACCAAGGCAGCGCGCAAACGTGGGTTTTTTAAGGATGAGATCGTCCCGGTCGAGACCGAGGAAGGGCTGGTTTCAGAGGATGAACACCCGCGGCCAACAACAACGCTGGAAAAACTGGCCGCCCTTGATACCCCTTTCCGAAAGGGCGGAGTGGTAACAGCAGGCAATGCCTCCGGCATCAATGACGGTGCCGCGGCTTTATTGGTTGGTTCCGAAAAAGCTATCAGGGATTACGGCCTGAAACCCCTGGCGCGGATTATCGCCTCAGAGGCTATTGGTGTCGAGCCCCGGATTATGGGCATCGGCCCGGTCCCGGCAACTGGCAAGATAATGGCGCGAACCGGTTTATCCCTAAAGGACATGGATGTGATTGAGATCAACGAAGCCTTCGCCGTCCAGGTTCTGGCTTGTTTGAGGGAACTGGGAATCAAGGATGATGCGGGCCACGTCAACCCGAACGGCGGAGCGATTGCGCTGGGCCATCCTTTGGGGATGAGCGGGGCAAGGCTGGCGCTGACCGCGGCGCGGGAATTGAATGCGAGAGGCGGAAAATACGCCCTTGTCACCATGTGTGTGGGCGTTGGCCAGGGTCAGGCGATGATGCTGGAGAGGGCTTAAGCATTCTCCTTATCCCAGTCGGCGAAGGTTTTTCCTTCCCTTACCAAGCGTTCCAGAAGCGGCGCCGGTTCCCAGAACAGGGGGCCAAATTTTTCCCGGTATTTTTTCATGCCGGCAAGGATTTTATCGAGACCGATATGGTCGGCCCAGAACATCGGCCCGCCCTTGTGGCGGGGAAAGCCGTAGCCGGCGGTCCAGACCACATCAATATCGCTGGCGCGAAGCGCGATCCCTTCATCGAGAATATTCGCCCCCTCATTGACCAGGGGGTAGAGACAACGCTCGAAGATTTCTTCCCTGCCGGGTGGATCCTGTACGACACCCAAATCCTCGGCCGTCTTTCGAATTAGAGCCAGTGCGTCGGGGTCTTCGAAACGCCCGCGCGTTCCCTTTTCATAGCGGTAAAACCCGGTGCCGGTTTTCTGACCGAACCGCCCGGCATCATTCATCACGGCGCCGGCGGCGAAGAAAGTGGGATCATCGGGTTTGTTATCTCTCATCGCCTCACGTATCTTATGGCCGACGTCGATTCCGGCCAGGTCATAAACCGCCAGAACCCCCATTGCCATGCCAAAATCCTCAAGGACAGAATCGATATCCTTCGGGCTTGCACCCTCAAGAAGCATACGCTGGGCTTCGCGGCCATAGGGAGAAAGCATGCGGTTGCCGATAAAGCCAAAGCATATTCCGGAAACCACCGGTATTTTCCGGATGCGTTTTCCAACTTGAAGCGCGCTTTTCAGAACCCCGGCATCCGTCTTGGCCCCACGCACCACTTCCAATAGCGGCATGATATTGGCGGGACTGAAGAAATGAAGGCCGAGAACGTATTCCGGTCTTTTGGTCTCAGCGGCTATTTCATCGACATCCAGCGTCGAGGTGTTGGTGGCAAGAATTGCTCCCTGTTTGCAGATGCTATCAAGCTTCCTGAACACCTCTTTCTTTAAGTCCATATTTTCGAACACCGCTTCAATCACCAGATCACAGTCCGCAAAATTGGCCATATCGAGGCTTCCCCGGATATTCGCCATCAGGGCATTCTTTTGCTTTGCGCTGAGGCGGCCTCTTTTGACCGTCCTTTCATAATTCCGCTCAATGGTGGCAAGGCCTCGCTTCAGATTATCCTCATTCGCCTCAACCAGGGTTACGGGTAAGCCGGCGTTGGCGAAACACATGGCAATGCCCCCGCCCATGGTGCCGGCGCCCAGGATGCCGACATTTGCAATTTCATGCACCGCTGTATCCTCCGGAAGACCCGGAATTTTCCGGGTTTTACGTTCGGCGAAAAAGATGTGCCGCAACGCCTTGGATTCAAAGGTATCCTTAGCTTCAAGGCACAGTTTTAGCTCTAGCGCCAGGCCTTCCTTGAAGGGTAAATCCATGGCTGCCCGGACCGCTTGCAGCGCTTTCAGGGGGGACGTCCGCCCCTTAAGGCGGCTTTTGGCAAAGGCTTCATAATGGGCGAAAGCCTCCTCTACCCCCGTGCCGTCAACCGACAACCTTGAGACCGGCCTTGGTCCTTTGCCTTCCTCCACCAGCTTTCGGGCATAAGCTTTGGCTTCAGCCATAAGATCACCGCCGGCAATATGATCAACAATGCCAAGCTCTTTGGCTTTTGACGCACTGATCGGTTTGGCGGTCATGATAATGTCGAGCGCCCCCCGGACACCGATCAGCCTAGGCAGGCGCTGGGTTCCCCCGGCGCCAGGAAAAATGCCCAAATTCAACTCCGGTAAGCCCAACCTGGCCTTGGCGTCCGCCACCCGGTAATGACATGCCAGGGTAGCTTCCATCCCACCGCCTAGCGCAGTGCCGAAAATGGCGGCGACAACCGGGACTTTCATACCCTCAATAGTATCAAAGACATCTTGCAGGTGCGGGGCCTGAACTGGTTTGTCAAATTCACTGATATCTGCCCCGGCAAAAAAAGTGCGGCCCTTGCAGGCCAGGATAATCGCCTTGGCATCTCCCTCTTTGGCGAGGCTTTCAAAGGCCTCCATTAACCCAAGGCGGACGGCGTGAGAGATAGCATTCACCGGCGGGTTATCGGTCCAGACTACGGCGATTTCGTCTTTTCTTTCTATTGTCACGGGATTGGTCATTCGGTCCTCAACTTGGTTTTGGAAGTTTGTTCATACGCGCCAGCCACTTAACCACAACAAAGGAAATAATTGCTCCGGTGATGGCGAGGGTGTGGTCTTTTTGGGCATCAAAAATATCCCCTTGAGTTCCAAGAAAGGCAATTGCCACTTCCGAATCCGGGTAAATAATAGTTGCGACGATCCATTCAATCGCTTCATAAATTGCGCTCATGGAAATGATGAACAAAAGTCCGATCAGATCGTCCCAATGGTTTTTCGTCCCTACGATCTCCTTGGCAACCTCGCGCAAAGGCCAGAACATCAAAAGCCCGAAAGAGAAATGAATGATGCGGTCATAATGATTGCGGCCAAGGTCAAGCAGGTCAGAAATCCAAAACCCTAGCGGCACTTCGGCATAAGTATAATGACTCCCAAGTGTGTGAAATGCCATGAAGACGGCGATCATGGTATAGGAAGCGTTGGACAGCTGAAGCGTGGGATATGTTCGCCAAATCACAATAACCACAATGATAACCAAAATATTTTCCAACGCCCAATCCTCTAAATCCAGAGGATTTATAGCCATGATCACCCACCAAATGCCGTAGGCGATGACAAGCATCATATGATATTTTGAACGGAAAAACCCGTCGCCTGATTTTCCTGTCATATATCCCCTAACAACCTCAAGACCGTTCCAGTTCGGCCTTCATAGTGAAATAATCAAGCATATCTTTCAATGTCAGAATGCCCAAAAGCTGCCCACCCGTTGATATAACAAGCACGCGCGAACGCTTCAGTTTTTGTAGCCGGGCCAAGGCCCCCATTGCATCCATGGTTTCAGGCACTGTGTTTTCATGGCTTAATTTTTGCATAATGTTCGCTACCGGAACCGTATCCCATTTGTCGGGGGCAACCTGCTTGACGTCCTTCAGTTCGATCACCCCTTGCAATATTTCGCCATCGACCACTGGGAAAAGTTTGTGATGGTGCTTGTAAAAAT
Organism: Pseudomonadota bacterium; assembly: GCA_022566215.1. Taxonomy (GTDB): domain Bacteria; phylum Pseudomonadota; class Alphaproteobacteria; order Sphingomonadales; family SMXR01; genus SMXR01. The sequence goes on from JADFJJ010000001.1 coordinate 53,469, forward strand.
AATCCTCGACCAACTCGCGTACAGTAATGGTCGAGGGGACGGAAATCGGCTCCGTTATCATAAACCGGCTAATCAGCTGGTTCTCTAACGAGCTTTTCAGCAAAACCTGCTGGTATGAAGCGAATGAAGCATTTTTTAAAAACACGCCTATCAAAATCCACCAGATGCCACTGATAATATTTCCGGTGATAAGAAAAAAAGCTCCGGCGATCATAAAAGCAGTGCCAAATCCTGAGCCATATCTGGAGGCTTTTTTGGTGGCCTTTTGGATATCCCCTGACTTGTGCCACAGGATTGACCGGAATACTCGTCCGCCATCCAGAGGAAAAGCCGGGATCATATTAAAAACCGCAAGTATAGCATTAATCAGGCCAAGATATTTAAGGACACCGTAAACTGGCATGCTAACCCCGGCCCCTTCCAGCAAGGTTCCGATAATCCAGAAGACAATCCCCAGAAACAGGCTGGCGATAGGTCCGGCAATTGCCATCAGAAATTCGGCGCGTGGAGTTTTCGGTTCCTTTTCCATTTCGGCGACACCACCGAAAATAAAGAGCGTGATACCCGATATGGGAATGTCGTATTTACGGGCCACCAATGAGTGGGCAAACTCGTGGAAAATAATTGAAAAAAACAGCCCGAAAGCCCCCAGAACACCCATAGTCCAATAGGTGATCGGCGGCAAATCCGGGTATTGTTCCGGAAACAAGCCAGCGGCCAGGGACCAGGTCACCAAAAGAGCAATAACAATCCAGCTGGCGTCAATCCTGACGGCAAAGCCCAAAAGCCTGAACAGAGTTATGCGTTTCCAGAACATGTTGTCTCCAGACATTACCACGGGACATCTTAAGGGCTATTGTTTTTTTGCCAAACTAAGGGCAGGCTTCTGGAAAACGGCGAATGAAGGGTCTGCGACGTGTATCAAAATATCCACCACCTATTGATGGTCAGGAGGTTTCTGCCCTTTTTTATTACCCAATTCCTGAGCGCCTTTAACGACAACCTGTTCAAGTTCGCGCTGGTGTTGTTCCTGAAATATCAAATGACGGATTTGACCATGGAGGAAACAGCGGCCTTGACCACTCTAGCGGCAGGGCTTTTTATCTTGCCGTTTTTCCTGTTTTCCGCCACCGCCGGCCAGCTGGCTGACAAGTTTGAGAAATCAGGCTTGATCCAGATTATCCGTTTTTCAGAAATTCCCCTGATGGTTCTGGCGGCGGTTGGATTTTGGCTGGAAAGCGCCTCATTTCTTTTGATGGTACTGTTCCTTATGGGCTCCAAGTCGGCATTCTTTGGCCCCTTGAAATACAGCATCCTGCCCGAGCAACTAAAAAAGGACGAGTTAATCGGCGCCAATGGCTTGGTTGAGATGGGAACCTTTGTTTCTATTCTTTTGGGAACCATTTTGGGAGGAACCCTGATTGTTGGTGCTGACGGGCGCTGGCAGGTCTCCGCCATGGCGATTACATTGGCGGTCTTGGGGTTTGCGGCAAGCCGGTTTATTCCAAGAAACGTTGCGAAGTCTCCGAAACTGAAGGTGAATATAAATATTGCCGGGGAAACATTTCATATTCTAAAGGAAGCTTACCAAAGGCGGGCAGTGCTTATATCAATTCTTGGGATTTCCTGGTTTTGGCTGTTGGGAGCGACGTTTCTAGCCCAGTTTCCTAATTTTTCAAAAGACGTCATTTTTGGCGCCGAATCGGTGGCCACTTTGTTCCTGTTTTCTTTATCCCTTGGAATTGGCATTGGCTCGCTGTTGTGCAACAAGGTCCTTAAAAGCCGTATTTCGGCGCGGCTTTCCCCATGGGCGGCGCTGGTCATCGGAGTCTTTGCGATCGATATTTATTTTTCCAGCCAGGCCGCGGTCACAGGTGAGGCCGGGGCCCTTTTGTCCTTAGGCGAATTCTTGGCCTACCCGCAAAACTGGCGAGTGGTTCTGGACCTGGTTATGCTTGCTCTTGCCGGAGGCTTTTTTATTGTCCCCCTTTACACTATTCTGCAAACCAGAAGCCCGGATAAGGAATGCTCACGAATGATCGCCGCCAATAACGTCACCAACGCCTTCTTTATGGTGATTTCAGCGCTGGCGACGGTCGGGCTTTTCAGGCTTGGTTTTAGTGTTCTGGATATTTTTCTGGGGCTGGGTGTTGTCACCCTGGCGGTAGGGATTTTGTTTTACCTAAAACGCGGCTGGGAGGATGTGGAATAAATTCAGGTTTCAGGTTCAGACAGGCATTTTCCCTCCAGAAACCGCATTACTGCGACAATGGTTTTTCGCCTGTTGGCTAATGTAAAATGATCACTTCGGACAACCAGTCTATCATTATGGCCTTCCAGCCAAACCTCCTCTACGCCGACAATGCCATCGTCATCGCCCTCGATTACAGGGTTAATCCCCTTGCCCGGATTTGTTGTTCCTGCAATCAGTCCTGTGCGAACTTTTATGGGGGCTAAGGTTTTGGCATAGCTTTTGGTCAGTTGGTCGCGTACCTTCGGGGCAAAGATATCAAGGGCTTTCAACCGTTTGCTGAAATCCGCCATGGCGGCGCCCTGATTGGGGGTGCCAATGAAAATGAGGCCTATTAACTCAATTCTTTGCCGCCAGGGGGCGTTCATTTCCAACGCTTTTCGAATGACAAGGCCTCCTTGGCTGTGGCCGATCAGAGTGATTTCCTTTACCCTCTCAAGGGTGTTGAGAAAATTAACTAAATCCCGGGCCTGACTCTCCAGCGTTTCCTTCAGGCTTGGATAATTATAGGCATCTGCAAAATAACCCCTTTTTACCAAGGCCCGTTTCATAAAGAAGAACGTTTCCCTCCCCCCGGCCATTCCGTGGACCATCAGAACCAGATGAGCATCCGGATTGGAAAGTCTGAATGATTTTTTAAGGCGAGTGAAAACGGCTAGGCAGGCCTTATATGACCCCCACGCATAACGGATATTCTTCGGGTTCAATAGCCTGTGGTGTTTCATCAAAATGTTTTTTTGAATGCGCCAGCCGGCAAAAAAATAAACATCCAACCACAACTGCTGCCCACCCAGAGTGGGGAAGCGGATGTTGGGAAGGATTTTGTGTGCCATGCTTTAACGATTTTGGAGGACTGAAAAGAAAAAAAGAAGGGCCGGCCTTTAATTCAGTACCCAAATCTCCCCGTTCAGGATGGTCGCAAATGAAACCCAGAGAGCATATGGATAAAGAAGATAGGATGCCATCTGGTCAATACGGCGAAAGGCGTAAATCGTTCCAATTATAGCGAACAGCATAAGAATGATGACCATAAAGGAAAGGCCAATGTCACGAATCCTGAAAAAAACAAAAGGCCAGGCGGCGTTGAGGGCAAGTTGGATAAAAAAGAGCGAGAAAACTCTCTTTTGTTCGGAGATTCTAACCATCATCCACAGCCGCCAGCCGGAAAACGCCATAGTTGTGTAAAGCAATGTCCACACCGGGCGGAACAATTGGCCATCCGGGGTAAAAACGGGCTTGACCAAATCATTGTACCAGCCCATCAGGCTTGGCGCTGATGCAATATCGCCTGCCACCGAAGCACTGTAGCAGAGTAGCAGCCACCCGGTCAGTCCCAACCAGAGGTTTTCCCGGCCCTTCATTGGTTTGACCTCAGATTGGGAAGGTACACTCCTTTGCAATTTGTTGGTCCGTGCTTCCATAGTTTTTAGTTCCTCAACGTGTACTTTTCTACCAAAAGGATCTTTTAAAATATAGCTTAAGTTTAATTTTCTGAAAAATAGGGGTCAGAATAGTGATGTGCGTCCCACAGGCGTTCTGTGATAACTAGGGTTTTCCGTAAAAGTCTTTGCAAGTTTTGGTCGTGAAAGGCGCCAGCTATGAAAGAAGAAGCCCGAGTCCAGTATCTTTTTCTGGATATGAACAGTTATTTTGCAAGCGTTGAGCAGCAGGAAAACCCAAGCCTGTTAGGTCGTCCTGTGGCAGTGGTTCCAATCCTGACCGAAAAGACCTGTGCCATCGCCGCCAGCTACGAGGCCAAGGCCTTCGGCATTAAAACCGGCACCATGATTTACGAGGCGAAAAAACTCTGCCCTGATCTGATCATCGTTCCAGCCCGCCATGATGTCTATGTGGAGTATCATCACGCCATTATGGAGGAGCTGGAGCGCCATTTGCCGATTGAGACCATCCATTCGGTTGACGAGGCTGTGTGCCGCCTGATCGGTGATGAGTGTCGGCCCGAGCGCGCCATCCGCCTGGCACAGGAAATCAAGGCCGGGATATCCAGAAATATCGGGCCCGCGATCAAATGTTCCATCGGTCTTTCGGTCAATACCTATCTGGCGAAGCTGGCAACCGAGCTGGAAAAACCGGACGGCCTTTTGGTGTTGCATCTGAACCAGTTGCCGGAGCGTATCCTGCACATGAGGTTGTCGGCCCTTCCCTGGATCGGGCGGCGGATTGAGCGGCGGCTTCAGGCCACCGGCGTTCGTGATGTGGCAACACTGTGGTCTCTCTCTCCCGGACGGCTCAGGCGCATCTGGGGCAGCGTTATGGGACAGCGCTTTTGGTACATGCTGCACGGAATACAGGTGCCGCCAATCGAGACAAAAAAGCACATGGTCGGACATAGTCATGTTCTGGCCCCGCCGCTGCGTCTTCCGGAACGGGCGCATCTTGTCGCACGCCGGCTGATAACCAAGGCCGCCAGCCGCATGCGGCGCATGGGGTATTGGTCAACAGAGACGGGGGTTTCGGTGCGCTTTGTCGGTGGTAACCGCTGGAGGAAATATGCTCCAACCCAAAGCACCCAGGACTCTTTCACCTTGTTGCGCGCACTTGATCGCATGTGGAAAGAGATGCAAATAATTTACGGCCCGCAATATATCAAACAGGTTTCAATTGTTCTCTCGCGGCTGTCCAATCAGCCGGATTTATGCCCGGATCTTTTTAGCCGGCTGCCGACAACGGAAGACCGGGCACATTCAAGACGTATTTCACTTTCCCGGGCGCTGGACGGTCTGAACAGGCGCTATGGCCGGGACACCGTCACCTTCGGCATACAGCCGCCAGTAAAGGCAAACTACATCGGCGCCAAAATCGCCTTCACCCGCATACCGGAGCGGGAAGAATTCCGTGAATAAAAACTCTAAGGCTGGCTGTTTACCCGCTTCTTGGTTAATGTGGGGGAAGGTCTGCAGGAAAGGTGATCCATGACTGCTGTAAAACCCGAAATAGGACTGTCCGGAAGCGCCGGGAAGATGGCCCTCTCTTTAACTGGGGACTGGTTCATCAGCAATGCGCCGCGAATGGATAAATGTCTGAAAAGCACCCCAAGCCCGGCAGGGAAAGATGTCACTATAGATGCCTCCGCGATAACCGCCTTTGATACCTTTGGGGCCTGGCTGATTTTCCGCCTTTTAAAACAAATGGAAGCCGGGGCAAAAAGTGTTTCGGTCATAAAACTGAACCCGCAGCTCCAGCGTCTGGTCAAAAGTATGTCGGCACATGATGTGTCACCACCGGCAAAACCAATCGAGGTCGGATTTGTTGAAAAACGACTCAAGGCTTTAGGTTGGCTGACCGCTGCTATGTGTTCGCATTACGGGCAACTTTTTGCCTTTATCGGCTTTGTTCTGGTCCGTTCTATTAAAGCGCTGCGGCACCCGAAGCAGTTTCGTTTGACCTCACTGGTTTTTCACTTGGAAGAGGTTGGCTTTAACGCACTTTTTATCGTTGGCTTGGTGTCATTTTTAATCGGGGCGGTTATTGTTAACCAGGGGGCTATCCAACTCAGACAGTTCGGGGCGGAAATTTTTACCGTCGACCTTTTGGCCATATCTCACCTGCGTGAGATGGGTGTTCTGCTGACAGCTATTTTGATCGCCGGACGCTCGGGCAGCGCCTTTACCGCTGAAATTGGCTCAATGAAAATCAGGGAAGAGGTAGATGCCCTACAGGTCATCGGCCTGAACCCCGTTGATGTTCTGGTTCTGCCGCGCTTGATGGCGCTCATTTTTATTATGCCCATTCTGACCTTTTTCGCTGATCTGATGGGAATCCTGGGCGGGGCTTTAATGGCTTGGAATATGCTCGATCTATCCTTCGAGGCTTTTTTCACCCGTTTCCGCGATGCTACCCTGATGACCACATTTTATATTGGCATGATCAAGGCGCCGTTTTTCGGAGCGATCATCGCCATTAATGGATGTTATGAGGGTTTAAGCGTTACCGGCAGTGCTGAAAACGTCGGCCAACACACAACCCGGTCAGTGGTCCAGTCAATCTTCATGGTGATTGTCCTTGATGCCTTGTTCGCCATGTTCTTTACGGCTGTGGACTGGTGATAAAATGAAATCTGTAGCCAACAATATTGCAATTCGCATCAGGGGTCTGATGACGGGCTTCGACGACCACATTGTCCACAACAATCTGGACCTGGACGTTTACAAGGGTGAGATTTTGGGCGTAGTAGGCGGCTCCGGCTCTGGCAAGTCGGTTTTGCTGAAAGCGATTATTGGCCTGATAGTACCGCGCGCCGGAACGATAGAGGTTCTGGATCAGGATATGTCAAAAATTTCCTTGGAAAAACAGGGAGAATTTGGTAGCCGCTGGGGGGTTTTGTTCCAGGACGGTGCGCTTTTTTCATCGCTTACGGTGGGTGAAAATATTCAAGTGCCGATACGCGAAAATATGAAACTATCCCGGGAAATTATGGATGAGGTAACGTTTCTCAAGCTGTCCTTCGTGGGGTTAAAACCAGAAGTGGCGTTTAAATATCCGTCAGACCTGTCCGGGGGTATGCGAAAACGGGCGGGCCTTGCCCGGGCTCTTGTCCTTGATCCGGAATTGCTGTTCCTGGATGAACCGACCGCCGGTCTTGACCCTATAGGCGCCGCCCGTTTTGATGCCCTGATTAGGGAATTGAAAGAGGCTTTGGGCCTGACGGTCTTTCTTGTTACCCATGACCTGGATACCCTTCATGCGGTTTGTGACCGGGTCGCAGTGCTGTATGATGGCAGAATAGTTGTTGCAGGGCCCCTAAAGGATGTGAAAAGATTTGACCATCCCTGGGTGCAGGACTATTTCAACGGCCCACGGGGCAGGGTTTTGGCGGATTAAGAAATCCATAGGGAGTTTAATCAAGTGGAAAACAAAGCAAATTATCATTTGATCGGCGCGTTTATGATCATTTCCCTGATCTCTCTTTTTGCTTTTCTGATCTGGATTGCCAAAATAGATTTTGACCAAGAATACAAAGAATTTGATATCTACTTTTCGGAATCCGTATTTGGCCTGACCAAAGCCAGCCAGGTAACCTACAACGGCATACCAGTCGGCGATATCCGCAACATTACGATTGCCAAGGATGATCCCAGCAAGGTGATGGTCCGGATCAGAATCAAGGAAGAAATTCCCATTCTCCAAGATACTATGGCCACGCTTGGCATGCAGGGCATAACAGGGGTTTTGTTCGTTCAGATCATCGGCGGCCAGCCGGGCAGCCTCCCACTGGTTTCCAAGGAAGGACAGGAACGTCCTGTAATCCCGTCACGGCCCTCTACACTGGAAGAGTTTTTTGGTGGTGGTGGCGACCTGATCAACCGGGCCATGCAGACCTTTGAGCGCCTGAACCTTTTGTTCAGCACCGAAAATATTGAGAGTTTCACGCAAACCCTGAACAATATCGAAAGCCTGTCCGGAGATCTGGCCGAAGAAGGGGAAACCATCCAGCAGACCCTGCAAGGCCTGCGTGATACCATCAAAACCGCTGAACGCCTATTTCAACAGGATATCAAACCGGCGGCAGAAGAGTTTCGACAGCTCTCCCAAAAGGCTAACCAGCTGGTAAACAATCTGGATCAACTGGTTGCGGAAAACCGGGAAAATATTTCCAGGTTTACCGGGGCCACAATGTCGGAACTTAACCTTCTGATCAGTGACATGAGAGAATTATCACAAGCTATAACGGCCCTGGCGGAACGCTTGGAGGAAAACCCTTCCGATATCATAATCACCAGACCTGAGCCGGAATACGAAGTGGAGAAATAAAAATGAAACCTGATGTTTTGAGAATTTTTGCCCTCTTGATATTCCTGGCCCTGGGGGGATGCGGCTCCCTGGTGGATTTGGGTCAGGACCAGGTCCCTGACAATATTTACAACCTTTCCCCGCCTGACCAGCTGCAGGCCGTGATGGCAGGAGAGGAAAAAGTCTTGCTTTTGGGGCAAATGACTTACCCCGCCTATGTGGAGACGGAGAAAATAGCCGTTAAGCCAAGCGACCATGAGATTCTGTTTTTGGCCAATTCCAGATGGAGCGATAAAGCCTCCACCCTTTTGACTGATTACTTAAGGATTAGCCTGGACCAGGAAGAAGGCTGGATGGTAATTGACCGAAAGCACACGGCGCTGACCCATGACTACCGGCTGGAAATTGATGTACGTGATTTCAGCATGCATGTCAGGGAGGGGAGCGTTCCGGAAATTGTTTTCCAGATTGCCGTGGATCTTTTTCAAACCGGTCCGCTGGAGGTGATTGCCAGAAAAGGTTTTACCGCTCGGGTTATGGCGCGGGAAAATACCAAAGAAGCTATCATAGCCGCATTTAATGACGTTGCGGATGAAATCTCCCGCAAGTTGAAAGTTTGGTTAACCCAAACCGTTGAGTAAGTATGGCCGGGCAGTCTCAGAAAGGAAAGAATGCAGGGGAGGGACCTTCAGCCCCATCTTCGAAAAAGTTGAACGCTTTCTATCAGGCGTCCACGGGAAAATACCTCAGCAACGAGATTGAAAATTGTCTGACCAGTAGCTGGCCTCGTGAAGAGCTGAAGGAGTGTCATTTGCTTTGCGTCGGCTTCCCGCCACCGGGAATAATGGAAACCTGCCTCCAAGGTAAATCTTTCGCTCTTTTAAGCCCCTCTTTCTTGGGTTCCAAAAAAATTGTTCGAAAAGGTCGAAACATGTCGGCGGTGGGGGACGAAACCCATCTTCCGTTCAGGGAGGGAAGTTATGACCGGATTTTAGTTTTTCATGCTCTCGAATATACCCAGGATACTGTTTCTTTCATTGAGGGCCTGTGGAAAGTCCTGTCGCCGGGGGGGCGGATTTTCCTGATGGTGCCGAATAAGAAGGGTGCTTGGAAAAAATCCGGTTTGCCATATCCAGACCTGGCAAAACCTTTTCTTTTCCGGGAAGTAAGGTCTTTTCTGGAAAAAAATGGATTTACCCTCATTAATAATTATGGAATCTGGTACGGGTTGCCAGTTGATTTTTTTGGCACCATTTTGTTCTCAGGCCTTCTCAAGCGGTTGTCGGGTGGAGGCTCTGTCGGGTTCCCCGGTTTCCTGATTTTTGAAGCAGAGAAAAAAATCATATCACCAATATGCAAGCCAACTAGGACTTTCAAGAAGGTGCCGGCAAATCCTGCAGTTTCAGGAATTATTCCTGAATAACCGGTTTAATATCACTTAGCCGGGCCGGCCCCAGGTAAAATGAACCGTCCTGCAGGATTAGCGCCAAAGGAAGGCGTTGGTCACCATCAGGTTCCGGCAGGATTGCCAAATATTCGCTAACCAATGTTGCCCCCGCCTCGTCAAGCCAGTTATTGGCCCGGAAAAAAGCAAGTATATCCTCCCATTCTTTACCGGCAAGACTGATAGCTCCAAGGGGACGCAGTTCGTTATCAAGGGTCAGACTTCCTGAACCTTCCAGCGAGGAGTTTGCATCAGTTATTTGCAGCAAATCCACCTCCAGCGTGCCGCCCTGGACACGCCATTTTGTCAACCCTTGGTATGTTATTTCGGGAATATCCTGGCCACGAAACGAAATATTGATCTGAAATGACAATTGCGTATGAGTATTTCCTTTAAGGGCCAGCTCCAGCAGTTTGGGTTCAAACAAACCCGCTTCACCAGCCCTGGTTTCCGGTTTTTTTCGCAAATGAAATGAAAAGTCCGTGAATTCCGCCGGCAGCTTCAGGTCAGGATTAGAGGTTATGCTAACTTCTTTCATTTCCGCCGACAGCCGATAGTTTCCTTCCCCGAGTGTATTGATGCTAAAGCCAATCGTGGCCGGTTTTAGGGTCACTTCAATTTGATCTTTGAAAGTATAACTAAGGCGCAACAGAGCCTCTTCTGGAAAAATGATAAAGTGATCAAAATTCCAGGGTTGGGCAATAACTTCCATCTGGTGTGCCGTAAGTTCAAAACTCAAGGGTCCATTTTGGTATGTAAAAACGGGATTTTGAAAAACCAGAACCAGACGATAGGGGAAGCCGGAAACCTCATAAGAGGAATATTTGAAAGTCACCCCATGGGCAGCCAGGTCCTCATGTGCTTTTTCCAGAAACACGTCGGTGTTTTGCGAAATATAGAACCAGTAGACGCTGTACCCGAAAAGACCGGATAACAGGATAAACACAATCAGTTTCAGTCTCATGCGTTGTGCCTGGCTTCCTTAAGGAGTTTTTCCGTTGCTCGGTTCATTTCGCCTTCCAGCTTTTTCATAAAGTCTTCCCTGGTCATTTTTCCACTGATTGGGGGAAGAAATTCCAAAATCATGGTGCCCGGTTTTCTGATATGAGTATCCCGGGGCCAAAAATATCCAGAGTTTAGGGCCACCGGCACAACCGGGACATTCAGCATGCTGTAAAGGGCGTAAACACCCGGTTGAAAGTTTTTCTTGTGGTTAATATTGACCCGGGTTCCTTCCGGGAAAATAATAATATAGCGTCCCTTGCTTAGGGCCACCTTGCTGGCCCTAACCATTACCCGAAGTGCCCCCCCGCCGGCCGAACGGTCGATTGGGATTTCCTCCAGCTTTTTCATGTACCAGCCGAAAATTGGCAGCTTGAGCATTTCCTTCTTTGCGACTATTGCGGCCTTGGGGATAATAGAGAAGAAAACCGTCGTATCCCATGCTGATTGATGTTTGCTGGCAATCAGGCATGGAGTAGGGGGGATGTTTTCTAACCCTCTGAATTCCACCTTAATACCCGCAACCTTTAGTAAAAAGGTTGTTCCCTTGGCCCATAAAGTTTGAGGGAAGAAAGCCATGCGCAGAGGAAGCGGGATCGTCAGCAACCCCATTAGGGCGCAAATAGCGGTCCATGCATAAAAGCCGGCATTGAACAGAAAGGAGCGAATATAAATCATACCCAAGATTTAGTTTTTCAAATCAATGTGCACAAGGCTTAAAAGGTACTTATCATATTCGAGGGCAAGGACGAGGGGAGAAACGTCTGCCTTTACCGGGTGGGGAATTATAGTCAGGTTATCGGCGTAATCCTGAAAAGTATTCAGGCTTCTGGGCATGTGATAATCAGAAGTAATGAGGATCAGCGAGGCATAACCCTTGTTTTTTGCCCAAGCGGAAGCTTCCAGGGCATTGGTCCTGGTGTTGGTAGCCTGTCTTCCTGTATCGACACAGCAGTCCCATAGGGCTTGGTCTTGGCCGAAAACCGCAAGGATGGTTTCATTGTTAATTTTTTGGTCAACCCCGGAAATCAGCAACCTGTTTCCACGCCCGGCAATCAAAACTTTAAAACCTTCATCAATGCGGCCTGGTCCGCCGGTCAAGACCACTATTCCATCTGCACGGCTTACCGTTTGTTCAATGCCCCTGACGGACACAACAAATCCAGCAAACCCGAAAGCCCAAACGATTGTCAGGAAGAAAACAAGATAAAAGGCCCTAAGCAGCAAGAGCCCGGATTTAGAATACATGTAAAGCATCACTACCGCCCTTTACATCAGACCATTTTGCCCAAAGCATGACGGACCGTCATGTCAGCAGTCCACATGCTAAGCAAAGATGTCAAGAATGGGACCAGGCCAAGAAGGGTCATTTGCCCGGCAGTCAGATACAGTCGCGGCAACAGCCCCCCGCCAATGCGGGCCGCCAAATACAGAATTAGGGTTATCGTCAACATAGCCGCTATCAGACCAATTAACCCTCCCTTGAAACCATGCAACATAAACAATTTCCGAAATTCACTGGCAATAAGCGAATCCTTGGCGCCAATCAGGTGCATAATTTCCACTGTTTCACGGTGGGCCGCCAAGGCCGATTTAGTGGCAAATACCACCATGGCAACCGTGGTCAGCACGATCAGTGCGATGCTGACAAAGACCGCCACTTGAACCATATTTGAAAGAGAGGTCAACCGACCTATCCATTGCTGGTGATCATCTAGGCTGGCGTCGGGAGCCCTGACCCGAAGGCGGGCATTCAGGGCCGCTGTATCAATCTGGGAGCCTTGCCGGATGGTCACGGATACCATGGCCGGAACAGGAAGGTCATCGGTGACATTTCCTACCCCAAGCCAGGGCTCAAGCAGGGCTTCTAGCTCGTTTTCCGGGATTGCACGGGCCTCGATCACACCGGCAGTATCTTCGAGAACTTCCATTACAGCCCGGGTTTGGCGTTCACGTTCCCGGGCCTCTGGGTGAACTATTTGGACGGTCAAAACCTGTGACAAATTCGTTGACCAGGCATTGGTGGCATTAAAGATAGCCAACCCTGTTGCCGACCCCAGAAGCGTTAAATATGCCATAACGGCAATGATTAAAGGCAGGAAACGATTACTCTTTTCCTTCGGCGGAAGAAAATAAAAGGTCTTCAGCCGGCCCAGAAATGAAACCTCCAGAAAGCTGGTCCGGGTTTTTTTGTCTTCAGCGGCCATAAGATAATCTTCCCTCATGAAGTTTGAGTATCGGCACATGGTAGCGGGCCACCAACTGTGGATCATGAGTTGCGATCAGCAACGTTGTCCCCATTTTGTTCAGCTCGACAAAAAGCTTCATTATCCGCTCAGCCATATCCGGGTCGACATTACCGGTTGGCTCATCCGCCAGCAGCAATTGGGGTTTTGTTACCACCGCTCTGGCAATGGCCACCCTTTGTTTTTCTCCGCCGGAAAGAGTTGGCGGCAAAGCGTTGGTTTTGTGTCCCAAGCCAACCCATTCCAGTATTTCCTCGGCGTTTGACTGAACCTCTTTTCGTTTCACCCCCATTATGTGCAGGGGCAGGGCAACGTTTTCCAGCGCCGTCAAATGATCCAATAGGCGAAATTCCTGGAAAACTATGCCGATCCTTCGGCGCAATTTGATCAGACCACTGCGCTGGGCCTCGCCGATATCTTTCTCAAAACAGGTCAGCCTTCCACGCGAATGGCGGTGAGATAAAGACAACAGTTTTAAAAGTGATGATTTTCCCGCGCCGCTGGGCCCGGTTAAAAAATGAAACGAACCGGCCTCCAGTTCAAAATTTATGTCGGTCAGAATTTCTTCTTCGCCGCCATACCGCATTCCGACATTTTCAAAGCGGATCAAATAAACCTCCGGCTCAAAACTCTTGTGTTGTTTTAGATTTACACGTCAGGTTTCTGGCCGTCCAGACTAATCAGGGTTTTTCATTTGTTGATTAAGGCGGCCACCTGAGATAGGGATAAACTGTTTTGAACCCAAGCAGGTTTATAGGTTAAGACCAACGCTTTCCAGTGCCATGATTTTGGTCTTTAAGGAAAACAACCAATGATTATCAGCTGCACTGAATGTGGAACGCGATATGTTGTCGCACCTCAGGCCATCGGCAAGGACGGGCGCCTGGTAAAGTGTTCCAAATGTGCACATACATGGTTCGAGGAACCGCCGGAGGGGGATTTGGAAATTGTACCGGGACAGGTTTTAGCCGGGGAACAAAATCCAAGCACCAAAATGGAGGAAGATATGAAACCCAAGCCCGAAAAAAATGATCCCGTAATGGGAAAGGAAGACCCGCAAGGTTCAGAGATCAGGCGCAATGTACCAGCCGTGATAAAAGAGAAATCCCACGGGGTAACAATAGGCTGGGTAGTCCTTGTAGTTTTTTTGTTGGGCCTGACCTTTTCCCTTAATTATTTTCGCCAGCCTCTAGAGGATGAGTACCCGGTAGCCGAAGTTCTTTACCAAAAATGGGATTTTCTGGTCATGGGAAAAAATCCGCCAGCCCAACCCGTGCCGCTGCCGATCGTGGAAACCAAAGCACATCCGGCATCGTTCCTGGCCATACGTCAAAGCGCAGAGGTCCGGTTCATTGAAGGTTCGCCCAGCCTGGCCTTGGCTCTTGAGATCACCAACACAGGGAGAGATGACGTAGAGCTCCCCATTTTGACTGGGATTATTAATAATGCGGAAGAGGTGGAAGTTTTTACCTGGGTGATGAAACTGGATCCTTCCCTCATCCCGGCTGGCGGGTTCCAGCAATATAATATTGATGTAGATAATATCCCGGCGGATTCTGCCACGGCAGAAGTGTTTTTCGACTGGAACTAAATGCCTTCCTGGTTTCCAGGTTTTTTCAGGAAACCATTACCGGGCGTTGCTCAAATAAAGCCCGGAACGCCAAAAGCGTTTTAAGGGCTTCCCCGGTTTCACCCCTGCTGACTTGGTTCCGCATCTGAGAGATCAGGTTTTTAAATGAAGAAAACCCCGGCATCGCTATCCGCCCGGAATTTTCATTCAGGCTGAGCCGGCGTGAAAGTAACATAAATTCGGCGTCGAACATGACTTCCATTCGGGCCTGAAGATTACCCGCCAAATGGTCAAATTCTTCCAGGTCCTGTTCCTTTGCCAACATCTGGACCATGCGTTCCATAAGCGCTTGTACGCCTTGTTCTTCAAAGGAACCGTTATCCTCCAGCCGGAGAGCTGTTTGCCATAAGTATCTGGAAACCTCTTCAAAATCTTCCGGGGTTTCCGCCGAACGAAGTTTCCAGTAGGCGGACCTGAGCGCCAGATAAATTCCGGTATTGTATTGAAAAGCAGCTTTTTCATTGGTCAGGGTATTCAGGCGCTGGATCTGGGCGCCTTTCCGGCCCGGTGTAATGAGCAGGGCTTTCCGGATAGAGACCAGTGTTTGCGCTACCGGGTTCTGAAAGGATTCTTCAGGGAGCAGAAGGGTTACAGGTTCACCGGCGCTGATTTGACCCAAACCATCCACGGCCTTGATAACAGCTCTAACGGTGGTCCCCGCCCAAGGGTGGCTTAATAGGTTGGTGTGATAAGTCAGGGTCGTTTGGTCATCAGGGGCTGCAAGCACCGGAAGAAAAATTATTTTAGTCTCGGTACCTGTTATTCCCCGGCGGCTCAGTTCCAGAAAAACCTCTTCCACACCGTGATCATCCCAAAGAGTATATTTTAATTCATAGGATTTTCTTTTGGTCAGGATGGGCTTGGCAACCAATGCCACCCTGGGGGCCTCATCCGGAATGACCTCGAAAGCTTGCCGTATGGAAACATATGGACCGACCCTGATATCCAGCGTCGTTTCTTCATTCAGGATATGCTTCGAAAGATAAACACCCTTGCTGGTTTTGTAACTTTGGCCAAGAGAATTTCCGAGCGAAATAAAAGGTGAAAAATCTTCGGTGTTTTTAATCTCAATCGTCAGGATACTTCCTTCCGGTAGGAAAATAATGTCATTTCCATCGTAACGGCCATAAGGTCCATCCTTCTCAGACAAAAGGAGGACTTCCTGCTGATTCAAATAAGATGGGGGAGTAATGGTCAGGTTCAGCAAAACTTCCGTCGGCGGTTGCTTCAGGGAAAAAGTCATGGCCTGAAGGATGCGGCCCGGAATTCCAGACCCTGTATAGGAAACCCCAAGAATCAGTCCTCCAAGCACAGCGAAAGAAAGGGCGTGTAACCTCCACGCCGGTTGTAGGTCCAACAATTTAACCTCAGCCGGACTTTGGTAATGTTTAAGCCTACTGTAAGCCCGGAGGTTCTTGCGAGTATTCCAATAGACGGCGCCAAGGCAGCCCACCAGGGCAATATTCTTTAACCAGTAGGGCAGGTAAGCCCAAACCTCGAATAGGGAAGCAGAAACATATGCCCCAAAAATCACCAGCGCATACTGAACAATCCTAAAGAGCGTTTTCGTTTTCGACATTTGCCGCAAATTTAATTCTCCACAGCTTGAATTAGGACAATGGCCGTGTCTTTATATTTATCCGGGGCTTCCAATTCCCCTTTTTTGCCGCAGGCGCCAAGGCCAAGAGCGAAAAGCAAAAGAAAAGTAGTCAAGGTAGCTGTTTTCATATCCAGTCCTCAAAATTACTGTTGGAAATGCTCTCTTAATCTACATTTGTCCCAAAGGTCAAATCAAGCCAACAAAATGTGAGATTGAAGCGGTGGAAAAAAAAATGCAAACCCACTAAAAGAAGGCATGAAAAAAATACTTCCCATCCTGATCATCGCCACAGCAGCCAGCGGGTGGTTTTTGTTCCTGCTTTACCAGGATTGGACCTCCCTGGCCCACTTGGAGCACGAGACTCGGGGAGCTATGTCTGAGTTCATTATCTTTGACAGAAAAAAAGACATGCCCCAAACCCCGGTTTTTGACCGGGATGGAAATACTCTCAGTTTTAAGGATTTCAAGGGCACGGCACTTCTGGTTAATTTATGGGCGACCTGGTGCGAGCCGTGCCGTGAGGAAATGCCGACCCTTTTGGATTTACAAAAAGTAATGAAAGGGGAAAATTTCCGGGTTCTTACAATTTCCATTGACTGGCAAGGATATCAGGTCATTGACCCGTTTCTGGAAGAATATCAGGTTGCTGACCTGACTGTTTACTGGGATAAATCAAACCGGCTTCCAAATCAGCTGGCTGTCAAGGGATTGCCATTGACGATTTTGATTAACAAGGACGGAGACTGGGTCGGCCGCTTTGATGGCCCTGCGGAATGGAACAGCGTTGACGCCATCCGCTTAATGCGGGCTGCGGCAAGGGAATAATCTAGCGGGTTGGCACCGGGTCATCCCCCGAATAATCATAAAAACCCTTGCCGGATTTTCGGCCCAGCCAACCGGCCTCAACATATTTTACCAACAACGGGCAGGGGCGGTATTTGGAATCCGAAAACCCGTCATAAAGCACTTGCATAATGGCAAGGCAAGTATCAAGGCCGATGAAGTCCGCCAAGGTCAGTGGACCCATCGGTTGATTGGTCCCAAGCCTCATGGTGGTATCAATCGCCTCCACAGTACCGACCCCCTCGTAGAGGGTGTAAATCGCCTCGTTGATCATCGGCATCAGGATACGGTTGGCGAGAAAACCCGGAACATCATTTGAAACAGTGGGGGTTTTTCCCATTTTTTCGGCCAGTGACTTAACGGTCTCAAATGTTTCTTTATCTGTGGCGATGCCGGGGATCAACTCCACCAGTTTCATGATCGGCACCGGGTTCATGAAATGCATGCCCATAAACTTTTCCGGGCGATCAGTCACCGCCCCCAGACGGGTAATGGAAATTGAAGAGGTGTTGGATGCCAACAAGGTTTCCTTTGGCAAAACCTTGCAAACTTCGGCCAGTATCTTCAGCTTAAGTTCCAGGTTTTCGGTTGCAGCTTCAATAACAATATCACAGTCCTTGAAGTTCTGATTGTCAGCGGTGGTTAAAACGCGTCCCAAAGCAGCATCACGATCGGCCTCAGAAATAGTTTCTTTCTTGACCTGGCGATCCATATTCTTTGCAATGACTGCTTTTCCAGCCTCGGCCAGCTTGGTAGTGATATCAGAGAGGACAACATCAAATCCGGCCAGCGCCGCAACATGGGCAATCCCTGCACCCATCTGGCCGGCTCCGATAACTCCGATTTTTTTAATCATTACGGGCTTCCTAAAGGGCCTTTTCCAATTGCGGCAGGGCTTCAAACAAATCCATTACTAGCCCGTAATCAGCAACCTGGAATATCGGCGCTTCCTCGTCCTTATTGATGGCAACAATAATTTTGCTGTCTTTCATCCCGGCCAGATGCTGGATCGCCCCGGAAATGCCGACCGCGATATAAAGATCGGGGGCGACAATCTTGCCGGTTTGACCAACTTGGAAATCATTAGGAACAAACCCGGCATCAACCGCGGCGCGGCTGGCGCCAATGGCCGCACCCAGCTTATCGGCAACCGCTTCAATCAGCTTGAAATTCTCTCTGCTGCCCATGCCACGGCCGCCCGAGATCACTATTTTCGCCGAGGTCAGTTCGGGCCGGTCGGATTTGGAAAGCTCCGCCTTGATGAACTTCGATTGGCTTTGAGCGCCGTTAGCTTTTACCGCTTCAATGAGGGCTGAGCCACCCTTTGGAGCAGCTGGCTCGAAAGCCGTGGTTCTGACAGTGATTACCTTGATATTATCAGTGGTTTGTACCGTTTGAATGGCATTCCCGGCATAAATAGGGCGTTTAAAAGTGTCCGCAGATTCTACCGAAATGATATCCGATATCTGCATCACATCAAGGGTGGCGGCAACCCGTGGCAAAATATTTTTCCCGGTCGTAGTGGCCGGGGCCAGGATGGCACTGTAACCATTGGCAAGATTCTTCACCAAAGGGGCCAACCCTTCCGCCAGCGGGTGATCATAGGCGGCATCGTCGCATACTAAAACCTTGGTGACCCCTTTGATTCTGGCCGCGGCCTCGGCAACGCCCTTACAGCCCTTGCCGGCGACCAAAACATGGACCTCTTTGTCAAGTTTCATGGCCGCCGTAACGGTATTCAAAGTCCCGTCCTTCAGAGACGTATTGTCATGTTCTGCAAGCACCAGAGCGGTCATCAGATTACTCCCTCTTGTTTGAGCTTGCCGACAAGTTCTTCAACGCTCTCCACTTTTATCCCAGCTTCACGTTTGGCAGGTTCCTCAACCTTGAGGGATTTCAGGCGCGGGGAAATGTCCACCCCCAGATCTTCCGGGGTTTTTTCATCGATGGGTTTTTGCTTGGCTTTCATGATGTTGGGGAGAGAGGCATAACGCGGTTCGTTTAACCTGAGGTCGGTAGTAATCACCGCAGGGATAGTTATCTTTATGGTTTCAAGCCCGCCGTCAATTTCGCGGGTGACCTGAACGGCCCCGTTTTCCAATCTAACTTCAGAGGCAAATGTGCCCTGCGGCCAGCCAAGCAGGGCCGCCAGCATCTGGCCGGTCTGGTTGCAATCATCATCGATTGCCTGTTTGCCCATGATAACGAGGTCCAGGTTTTCATCGCCGACAATTTTCTGCAACAACTTGGCCACTGCCAAGGGCTCAACCAGTTGGTCGGTCTTGACCAGGATACCCCGGTCAGCTCCCATCGCAAGAGCGGTTCGGATGGTTTCCTGAGCCTGCTGTGGACCGATGGAAACAGCGACAATTTCCGAGATTTTTCCGGCTTCTTTCAAGCGCACAGCTTCTTCAACCGCGATTTCATCGAACGGGTTCATCGACATCTTGACATTTTGCAATTCCACCCCGGAATTATCCGCCTTGACGCGGACTTTGACGTTGAAATCGACAACCCGTTTGACAGGTACGAGAACTTTCATGAAAAACCCCTGTAATCAGTCGGTTGGCCAAAATTTATGGCCCAGCGATAGCCGATGTATAAACGTAAGTCAATGGACGGAAGGCGGCAGAATTTTTCAGTTTTTTCGGTTTTTGCCCGGCACCCAAAGGACGTCTTTTGCGCCCTTTTGGTTGAGAAACCTGGCCAGCACAAAAAGATAATCCGAAAGGCGGTTGAGATATTTCAGAACCTCCTCATTTACGGCTTCACTGGCGGCCAAGGTAACGGCCAGGCTTTCCGCCCGCCTGACAATCGCCCGGGCCAGGTGAAGATGGCCTGAAGCCGCGCTGCCGCCCGGAAGAATAAAACTGTTCAAGGGAGAAAGTTCGGTATTCATCAGGTCTATTTCCCTCTCCAGCCAGGTCACCTGAGAAGCGGTTATCCTGAGCGCCTTTTTTTCCGGCTTCCCTTCCGGGGTAGCAATATCCGCTCCAAGATCAAAAAGGTCATTCTGAATTCTGGAAAGGGATTTATCAGCCTGGTCCTGGGCATGAAGCCGGGCCAGACCGATCGCTGAATTTGCCTCATCCACGGCACCGATTGCCATTATTCTTGGGGTATCCTTCCTGACCCGGCTGCCGTCACTGAGGGAGGTTTTACCCCGATCACCGGCCCCGGTATAAATCTTTGTCAGCTTAACCACCTCAGTCTCCGGAAAGAAAAGCAAAAATTGCAATCAGGATAAGCGCGGTAAGTTGGGAGATAATCCGCATGCGCATAAGTTTGTTACCGTATTTTTCATTAAATTCGCCGCCCCGCGCCATGCTAATTACCCCGGTCAGTAAAATGCCAAGGGTGACCATCAGCGCTATCAGGACGACGATTTGGGCAAATGACATAATTTCTTATAGCGGAGTTTCCACTAAACCTCAAAACGGAAGTTCAGCCTCAAGGTCACCGCCGTGATCCTTTATCAAGGCAAACACATCCGGGAGGGTTTTGCCCCCTTCCCTGAGGGCTTTTATGGTCATGGACCGGTCACGTTTTGCAAAACGCCTGCCATCAGCCCCAACCAGCAGGCCATGGTGGTGATATTGTGGCGGCTGAATCCTGAGCAATTCCTGCAAAAGCCTATGAATGTGGGTGGCGTGAAAGAGGTCTTGGCCGCGAATCACATGGGTGATGCCCTGCAGATGATCATCAACCACTACCGAAAGGTGATAGCTTGTCATCACATCTTTTCTGGCAACCACGATATCACCTAAACTAGCTAGATCGGCAGCAATCTCTATCTCATTTTCCTTAAATGTAAGCGGGATTTTAATCATCGAAAGCGCCTTGCCAACATCCAGCCGAAGCGCGAACGGCAGACCTTTCTCTATTTTCTCTGTTTGAATATCAGGATCTAAAACCCGGCAGGTTCCTGGATACAAAGGACCATCAGGTCCATGCGGGGCATGGGCGCTGTTCCGAATTTCTTTCCCTATGTTTTTGCGCGTACAAAAACATGGGTATAACAGCTCTTTTTCCTGCAGAACATTTATTGCCGCCAGGTAATCATCAAAATAGTTGGACTGGCGGCGCACCGGATGTTCCCAATCCAGACCCAGCCAGCCAAGGTCTTCATAAATGGCTTCTTCAAATTCCAGCTTGCAGCGGGTTTTATCGATATCCTCGATTCTGAGCAGAAACCGCCCCTGGTTTTTTTCAGCCGCCCTGAAGGCTAAAAGTCCCGAGTAGGCGTGCCCAAGATGCAGATAGCCAGAGGGGGAGGGGGCGAATCGTGTGACAAAAGACTTGGTCATAAAAGGCTAAGCCGCTAGTGTTCCCTGCAAGATTAAATTGGAATGAACCTTAGAAAATTTTTGGGAAAAAGGAAACATGTTAAGCGGACCGGTTCAGGAACCTGAAAGCGGGAAGGCGGACAGCCTGGTGATATTTTGCCACGGTTATGGGTCGAATGGAGATGATCTTATCTCTCTCGGGACAAAGTGGCGGGGATTGCTTCAGGGAGCTGTTTTTGTTGCCCCCAACGCCCCGGAAAAAAGTCCGCACCCGGGTGGTTATCAATGGTTTCCCATTACCGATTTTTCCAAGGAGGAGCGTATTAAAGGCGCCTATACCGCCGCCCCGGGCCTGGATGAATTTATAGATGCAAACCTTGATAAATATGGGATTAAACCAAACCGCCTGGCATTGGTAGGGTTCAGCCAGGGGACCATGATGGCGCTTCACGTAGGTCTTCGCCGGAAAGCTGGCCTGGCCGGAATATTGGGCTACTCGGGCGCCCTTGCAGCCCCGGCAAATTTAATCTCAGAAATGAAATGCAAACCGCCTATTTTACTAGTCCACGGAGCGCAGGACAATGTCATTCCCTTCCCAGCCCTGTTTGAAGCCATCGGCGCTCTGGAAGCTGCCGGACTGAGCGTTGAAAAACACCTTAGCTATAACGCCAGCCATTCAATCGCCCCGGATGGCCAGGAGAAAGGCGGTGCTTTTCTGACCCGGATTTTAGGCTGAATATTGAAGGGCTTGTCATATTCCATAAACTCAATATGCTTAGCAGGACTTAAACGTGAGGAGATAAGAACCGTATTCGGGAGTTGATGATATGCTGATCAGGAATTTAGAAACAGCGTCGCCTGAGGCCTTTCCGGCCCTGGTCCTGAATGCCGATTATCGACCCTTGAGTTATTTTCCGCTGTCCCTGTGGGGATGGCAAACCTCGGTCAAGGCGGTTTTTCTTGACCGGGTCAATATCGTTTCCGAATACGAAAAAGTCATTCATTCACCCTCCACAGAGTTTCGTCTGCCGTCGGTCCTTTGCCTGAAAAAATACATCAGGCCCACGCGCTGGCCGGCTTTTACCCGGTTTAATCTGTTTCTGAGAGATGGCTTTACCTGTCAGTATTGTCATGACGGAGAGGAATTGACGTTTGATCACCTGGTTCCTCGTTCCAAGGGCGGGCGCACCACCTGGGACAATGTCACTACTGCATGTATGCCCTGCAATTTGAAAAAAGGAGGGCGTTTGCCTAATGAATCACATATGTGGCCGGCAATCAGGCCTTACAAACCGTCTACCCAGAAGCTGATCCAGATGGGTAGGAAATTCCCGCCTAATTTCCTGCATGAAAGCTGGCGCGACTATCTTTATTGGGATGTCGAACTGGAGGCTTAGGGTCTAAATTCTCTTGCTCAGCCAGATGGCGGTGCGGCAACCGGCCTTGATGGCCCCGGACAGTAGTTTGTAGCCGGGGGTCTCTCTGGCGCCATGATTGTAGGCGGTATCGCGGTGCTCCACTTCATCGGCCTGGAATTGGGCGATGGTTGCCTCGAACTTCTTTTCTACGCCCCAGCGTTTAAGTTTTTCACGCTGGCTTTCGTAGTGTTCCTCAATTACCTCTTCAACTGCGGCGGTGCAGGCCATGGCCGCTTTCTCTCCCATCAGAGCCGTGACCGCCCCCATGGCGAAACCAGCCGCATGCCAGACCGGATTAAGGACCGTTGGCCGAACCTGGCGTTCTATAATCAAATCGTCGAAGGTATCCAGATGTGCCTGTTCCTGATCCTTCATTCTGCTGATGGTGGGATAGAGCGGATGTTTTTTGCCCAGCACCGCCAGCTGGCCGTCATAAATCCGCGCCGCCCCGAGTTCACCGGCGTGATCGACCCGAATCATACGCTTAATTTCATCGCTGATCGAACGTTCCCCTGGAAGCGGCAGGGGCGGGTTTTTTCTGGTGTTCTGTTTTTCAGGCATTGGCCAGCCTACTTGGTCCGGTTGTAGGTATAGATCCCAAAGGCCGTCAAGAACGTAGCAATAACAATGTTGTATTCAGCAAAGGAAATGCCGAGGAAAGTACGCCGCTGGTCACACGCAATGACCTGTATTTCGCTCAGGAGACGCAAATATTCTTCGGTCGTGGCGCTCGGGTCTATGTCGATGCCCGCGCATGCCGTAAAGGCCTGCCAGAATCCTTGCTCCACACCAATGTGATGAGCGGCAAGAAAAACCTCGAGAAACAATAGCATGATTATAATAATCAAAAAGCCGCGGGCGGCTCGTTTCAGGCCGATGTCATGACGATGGCGGGTGACATAAGCGATCAGCGCCACCACAGCAATAATCATATAAGGGTAACGCTGATAAAGGCAAAGTTCACAGGGCTGGTAGCCAAGCACAAATTGAAAGAAATAGGCGGCGCCTAAAATAGCAGTCGAAGCCCCGAGGAAGAAAAGTCCCCAATTGGCGACAAACAAATCCAGAGTTTTTTTCATCGCGGTCATCCTTTAAAAATTTTATAACCAATCACTACAAGTACAACAAGCAAAACCGCTACGCTGACACTGAGCGCCAGGCGCTTTTCCACAAAGGCTCTGATTTTTTCACCATATTTCCACAACAGGCCGGCCTCGATGTAAAACCGCAAACCCCGTGAGGCGGCCGAGGCCATGACGAATAACAAAGGGTTCATCCCGACCAGGCCGCTGGCGATGGTGATGACCTTGTAGGGAAGAAAGGTAAGGCCAAAGATAAACACGATCCAAAAACCATATTCCGCGTATTGGGTCTGAAAAATGACAAATTCATCCTGCAGGCCATAAAAGACCATCAGCGGGTCACCAAAAATCACCCAGAAAAATCTGCCGATAATATATCCTAATATCCCACCCAAAACCGAAGCAATGGTGCAAAGTCCGGCGTAGTAAAAAGCTTTTGCCTTTTTTTCCAGGCACATGGGAATCAGCAAGATGTCAGGCGGGATGGGAAAGATGGAACTTTCAATAAAAGAAACCCCAAACAGCCACTGGTCAGCCTTAGAGTGGCCGGCAAGTTCAAGGGTTTTATCGTAAATCCGCTTTAGCAATTTCTGTTCTTCCCGATTTTTAAGTTTTGCGTTACCTAATCGGTGAAAGCAAGGAAACAAATATTGATATTTAAAAAAAGGCGGGTATGATGCCGGAACCTTTTTTGGGTGAAGCCCCCGTGGCGGAATTGGTAGACGCGCCAGACTCAAAATCTGGTGGCCTTCGGGCCGTGTCTGTTCGAGTCAGACCGGGGGCACCATTCAAAAAAACAAAATAAAAAGGCGCCCGTTTTGAGCGCCTTTTTTAATGGAAAAAGGGGTTTTTTATCTCAGGCCGGCCGCGGCAAGACGTTTTAGGCGGGCTTTTTCAGCAACAATATACTCTATCCAGCCTTTTGCATTTTTGCGGACTTTTGGGAACCGGCGGGCGGCTTTAAATGCGTCTTCCGCCTTTTTAAACTGTTCCATATTGAAATAGACTGATCCAAGGCGAAGATAAGCTTCGCCCTCCTGCTTTAAGTCACCCTTTTTAATAGCTTTCTGGAGGGTATCTTCTGCTTTTTCCCATTCTTCAATAGACATGTAGACAACACCAAGCTGGAAATACAGTTCACCATTTTCTTCTTCTGCTGCGGCCAATGAGAGGGGTTTTCCGGCCTTGGCAAAATCCTTGGCATTAAGGTGGGCCTGGCCAAGTAACTTTTGGTTTCTGGCTTTCTCTTTATCAATGCATGCGTCACCACAATCATCCCTCATTCCTTTTTCCAGGACCTTGGCGGAAAGATAAGGCGCGGAAATCATATATAACTGCGCAACAGTAACCAAATTAGTCTCTGCAGTTATGAAACCCAGGCGGTATCCCACATCCATAACGGCCAATTGTTTTTCATCCTCCCTAAGTTCGCTGTACATAGCGGACAATTGGACCCAGTATCGGGGACGGGGCCATTTAACGATTATGATTTCCAGAATGTCACGGACTTTAGAATAATTGCTCAGCTCATAGTACAGAACAAACTGGAGTTCGTACAAGTTTTCCCGTACTTGAGTTGTTGGGTTGGCCTTGGCGATGTCGATTGCGGTTTCGATCAGTGGAATTCCCTTCCGGTAAGATTCCAAAGCCCGGTTTTTATTGGTTTTATCTTGCTGCAAGCCCAGTTGGTAATAAGTCTGCGCTATATAATGCCATTGCGAAGACCTAGGATCAAGCTGGTATGACAGCCAGTCCAGCAAAATATCCAGGCTTTTTTGGTAATTGCCTTCAATGGCATAAAATTGCGCCAGGGTGTATTTGATGTTGTCAGTAAAACGATATGGAAGATTCGGTAAGGCCAGCACAGCTTCATACTCGCGGATGGCCCACGGAAAGTTGTCCTGCTCATAGTAGATCAAACCCCTCAGTTGCACGGCTATTGACCTTTCATAGTCATTGATACCACGACGGTTAGCCATTTTATTAATGACCTCCAGGGCTTCTACATAATTCTCCTCTGCTATGAGTTCCTGAGCCGTTTCATAACGTTTGAAAAATTCAGGGGAAACCTGGGGGGCAACCCTTTGTCGCGGGCGTTGCTTAACAACCCGGTCTTGCTGGGCAAAAGCAGATGAATCGAAAGACCCAAGATCAACAGCCGGCGCTGCCACAAGGCCACCCGCCGCCAAAGCCAAAGCTAAACTGGTTGTCTTAAGAAAAGTCTTGAAGGGTCGCATTTGTCTCTCTCTTTTCCTATTAGTCTTCCAGTTCGAATGTAATTCTGGTTCTAACACCGTGAACCTCAACCGGAGTTCCATCGATCACCCGGGGTTTGTAAATATACTTCTGAGCGGCGGAAACCGCCGCCCGGTTGAAAACCCCGGGCGGTTCAGCATCAATTATAACCACGTCCCTGACGGTCCCGTCCCGGTTCACTATATATTCAACCACGACGTATCCCTCAATCCCCCGCCCGGCGGCCCTTGGCGGGTAAATTGGATTCACTTTAACGATCGGCAAATAATCACCATCGCCGGCGTTAATCCCGGATCCTAGTATGGTCTGGGGACCAGTGGGAAGGTCAAAATTAAAAACAGTTTTAGAGGGGCCTGTAGTGGTTACTTTAGGCACTTCAAGCTCAGGCGGTTTTATCTGTTCCGGTGGGCGTTCGATCCGTTCTTTGCGTTGAACGGTTTCTTCCCGGTCAACCTTAATCATTTCAATATTGCGCCGGGTCTGATCATCCGGGATTTTTTTATCGCCACTTTCAATCAGGGCTAGCATCAGGAAAAACAGGCCCAATGTAACGGCTGTTGCCACAATGGCGGAACTGCCATAGCGTGCTATCCGTTGCATTTTATTTATCCTCCAGGGCGGAAATCGAAACGTTGGGAGCGCCGGCAAGGCGGGCGGCTTCCATTACTTCAAGGGTTATTCCGGCCTTGGCTTTCCGGTCCGCCTGGACAGAGACTGTCCCTTTTGGGTTTTCAGAGCGCAGTTTTTCAATAATGCTTCTAACTGCTTTGATTTCCACTTGTTTGCGGTTTATCCAAACCTCATTACTGGCTGTAATTGCAACAAGGATACTAACCAGGTCCTGTTTAGTGGCGGCTGCAGCAGTCGGTTTATCAACTTCAACCCCGGCCTCTTTCACAAAAACAGCAGTCACTATAAAGAAAATCAACATGATGAACACGATGTCAAGCATCGGCGTCAAATTGATTTCCAGTTCTTCTTCCTTTTGTGAATGTTCGCGCATGGTAATTTTCCATTCTGCCTATAGGATCATACTAGATCTTTTCTTAACCAGCAATGAACCCCCTTAGGTTGGTTCAGCTATGGCAATCTGAATGTCATCTGCTACCTTCAGGGCGGCATCATAAATTTCAACAAGCAAACCAGTTTGCGAGTCTCCATCCGGCTGAATGACAACTATGCCTTCGGGGTTTTCAGCATGTAACCGTGCAATATTTGCGGTAATCTGGGCAATATCGACGCGCCTAAGGTTGATAAAAATCCTGTTGTTGCTATCAATCTGAATTAGAATATTCTTTTTATCTTCTTCCGGCGGAGGCGGGGTTTGATTGTCATCCGGTTTATTGATATCCAGCCCCGATTCCTTGATAAAGGTTGCAGTAACAATGAAAAAGATCAGCATGATGAACACAATATCCAACAAAGGCGTCAGGTTGATTTCGGCTTCTTCCTGTTTTGATGCAAACTTTCTCATTTTGTTTCCAGCTTCCTTTAGTGGTCCATAACCAGACTGTCTTCAAGGATGTAGGAGCCTCTGGCGATCCTTTTTTCCAGATAAGTGGCAATAAAAATACCGGACAAAGCCGCAACCATCCCGGCCATGGTCGGGATGGTAGCCTTGGAAACACCATCGGCCATGGCCCGGGCATTCCCGCTGCCCAAAATAGCCATGATTTCAAAAACCTCAATCATGCCTGTAACAGTTCCCAGCAAGCCTACCAGCGGACACAGCGCCACAAGGGTTTTGATAATGTTCATTCCCTGGGTCAGACGTCCTGATGCTTTGGAAATCAAGGCAGCCCTGATCTTGTGTGCATACCAGGATTTGCGCTCTTTCCGATTTTCCCAGATTATTTGAATTCTCTGTTGGTCACTCTTGAAAATGAATTTGAGGTACCAGAGCCTTTCAATAATCAAAACCCACATCAGGAAAGTGACGAGCATGATCCAGTACAGAATCGGCCCGCCCTTATCCATGAAAACCGTAAGGGTTTCATAAGATTGGACGAAAAAATCCACTCTTAGCCCTCCTTCTCGGCGTGTTCAGCAATCCTACCGGCGCTTTGTTCTTCAAGGACATGAACAATGCTTTTGCTCATGCCGGCCACAACGCTGTAGAGCAGCAATGTCGGGATAGCGACCACAAGACCGAGAACCGTGGTTACCAACGCTTGCGAAATACCACCGGCCATCAATTTTGGATCACCGGTCCCAAACAGGGTAATCGCCTGGAAGGTCACAATCATGCCGGTAACCGTACCCAGCAGACCGAGCAAGGGGGCCACCGCCGAGATCAATTTGATTGGCGTGAGAAGCCTTTCGAGCGCTGGAGTTTCCTTCAGGATTGCTTCATCCAGTTTGAGTTCCAGGGTTTCCACGTCCACATCCTGGTTTTCATGGTAAACCAGTAGCACACGGCCGAGCGGGTTGTCCGGATTGGGTGTTTCTTCTTTGGCTTGTTTCCGAACCTTTGCGCCGACGCGAAGGAAGTAAAGAATACGCTCCGCACCCAACAGGACGCCAACAGCGCCCATGAATAAAGTAATATATCCAATTAAGCGGCCCTGATGTATACGGTCCATCAGGCTTGGAGTGTCAACATAAATGCTCAACAGCTGGCCGCGGGAGGGATCCATCCCGAAGTAAATAATTTCACCACTGCCGGCTTCGATCAGGTCGTCTATCGTTGAAGTAAAACGGCCCGGAGGCTGCTTGGCCAATTCGGTAATTTTTCCGTTTTCGTCGTAGGTGAAATATCTGCCGTCTGAAACAATATTAAAATCACCAATCCGGGTTAATTGAATTGTTTCAGGAGTTCCGTCAGGCCTTAAGATTTCAGCTGAAAAGGATGTGATTTTTCTGGATTCATTCATTTCATCCATTATCGCCAGCCACAAACCGGAAATTTCCTCAATGGTTGGAAGGTCGGTTCCTGTAGCTGCTTTTTCGATAAGGCTACTTAGTGAAGCTTCCCGGCCTGGAAATTCAACGCTGATGAAAGAATCCTGAAAATTACTCCTCGTATCACCGGCAACAGTTTGGAGAACTCCGAACACTTCACTCAGGTTTCCAAGTTTTTGCCTGAGTTGTGTCGTTAACGTGGTGATCCGCTGTTCGTTAGTATTATACTGAGCTTCCAGACGGTCGCTCCGGCGCTCTTCGTTGGTGCGGGTTTGGCGAGCTTGGTTCAAGAGTTGTCGCTGGTTGTTTCTGGAAGCCAGAAATTCAGCCTCACGGATCCTAAACTCCTCTGTCTGGTTCTGAATGCCTTGTCTTACCTTTTCCAAAAGCTCATCAAGATCAATAACAGCCTCTTCTTCTGTTGTATCAGTTGGAATTTCTTGAGCCTGCACTGAGGCAAGACCAACAAAAGCAGCGAATAAAGCTGAAATGAAGATCGAAAAAATATTTTTGAGTAAATAATTCATTGTTTTACTCCGTATCAACTTTAACAATTGGCAGCCTGATCA
Source organism: Pseudomonadota bacterium (assembly GCA_022566215.1). GTDB lineage: Bacteria > Pseudomonadota > Alphaproteobacteria > Sphingomonadales > SMXR01 > SMXR01. Next base: position 82,748 of record JADFJJ010000001.1, read on the forward strand.
AATCCGGCGGAATTTGGTCTTCAGCAATCTTGATGCCCTGGTTAACAGCTCTTGTATAGGAACTGTCCAGGGTTTGCCATTGCCTGGTTATAGGATTGTAAATAGCGGTTACCGACTGATCCCCCGTCTGAAAGTAAAGACCAACCCGTCCAATATGCAGAAGTTTACCCCCCAGTTCCTGCCCGTTAAGGGTAATGGAATCTTTTTCAACTTCCAACGCCCGGCCATAACTATGCTCTTGTTGATAGGCCTGGAAAACCAGCCGGAATTTTTCAGATGTGGTAATTGCTGATTCGTCCATGTAATCCCGAAGCCGGAGAACCACCTCCTGGCGTTCTTCTATAAAAAAGGGCAGATCATTGTTAACAAATGTTTCCAGGCTATTGATCATTTTCTCAATCAGGGGAATAATCTGGCGGTCAATCATTGTCGCCCGTTCAATTGAAGAGGTAAGTTTGACAATTTCCTGCTTTTGGTCAACAATTTCTCGCTCTTTTTGAATATTATAGGCCTGAAGGTCTTCAATGGCCCGAAGTAGCGAACGGTATTCGAACAACATTGATTGAGTTTCAGTTGAAAGGGCGTCTACCCTCTCTTGTGAAGCCTGTGCTATCCGGGTGCCTTCAGCACTTAACTCGAATATGTCTTGCAGGGTGGCTGCCGATGCGTTTGCGCCCAACAAAGCAAAAGTACCTACCGATGCCGCCAGAACCATCCGTTTAAAATGTTTTTTAAGCATTTGTCCGTCCATTTTTGGTTAAACCGCTTTCATTTCCTGGGGTGCTCCGTCCCCTTTCATTTCTCTTTTAAAAAGAAAGGCTGGGAGCGGTTATCGAACTCACTTTGCGGGAAAATTAAGCCCTAAATCAAAAACACAATAACCTGTGCTTAATATTTAAAGCCCAAACCTGTTTTCCCCCTTGAGACGAGTCACTTGCTCCCAACGCGGGGCATAAAGCCACAAAGTTAAAAGCATTTCAACCCATTAATTTAGATAGATAATTAACATTTATATTCTTAACCTCAGATGAAATATTATGACTGCAATTTTCCTAATAATTTTTAGGGATACTCATAACAGCCTAATACAATTTTTTTAGTCGAGAATAATGTCTAAATAACAAAATGTTAAATTATCTAATGTGGCAATTATCCAGAACTTTCTTAATTGCCTAGGGTGGTTTTAACAAGACCCCTTACAGAATTGGCAAGATAGATATTTTTTGCATTCACCAGATCTTCAAAAGTTAGAGAGGTTTCTTTTGCCCTTCCGGATTCTAAAAGTTTTGCTCTGTATATCCCGGGCAACAAGCCAGCGCTTATAGGGGGCGTTAACAGTTTGGGGTCATTCTTTTCAATGAAAATATTATTGAATGTCCCCTCGGTAATCTCATTTTTTTCATTTTGGAAGATTACGTCATAAATTTTTTCAGCTTCAGCATTTTTTGTTATCGCCTCATTGTATATGGGACGGTAAGTGGTTTTGTGGAACAGGAATATATCGTTACTGCTTACTTTATTTTTACTGAGGTGGATGATTGGGGGCTGAGTTTTGTTTGTTTTTAACAATGTTTCGTGGGTCAATATATAATGACCTCTCCTGTCCAGAACCAGGCGGACTTTATGACCGGCAGAAATGATGATTGTACCCGCCAGATTTCTCAACGAATCCCTGATTTTATCAATCGGACACACAAAATTAAAATAAGCGGCGGATTGGACAAGACGCTCAAGATGATCTTCCAGATAACTAAACCCCTTTTCTTTGGACCAGAGCATGGTCTCCACCAGGGCGAAGTTTGCCGGTGTATTATACAGAAAACGGGATTTCAACAAACATTCCCTGTATTCCATCCTAACTGTGCTGTCGGCAACTATCCCGCTTCCAATTCCAAGCCACCCCTTCCCCTTGGCGTCCATAACCGCGGTGCGAATTGGAACATTAAAGGAAAAATCCCCGTCTGGGGCCAGAAAGCCAATGGCCCCGGTGTAGATACCCCTTGGCCCTTTTTCGGTTTCATGAATGATTTCCATCGCCCGGACCTTAGGCGCCCCGGTAATAGAACCACAGGGAAAAAGAGCTTTGTAAATATCTCCGAAACTTGTTTCTTCTCTTAATTCTCCCGTCACTTCGGATGACATCTGCAGGACCGAGGCAAAGCTCTCCACCTCGAACAGTTTGTTTACCTTTACCGTTCCAGGTTTACAGATCCTGCTGAAATCATTGCGTATCAAATCGGCAATCATCAGGTTTTCGGCCCGGTTTTTTTCATCCCGCTCCAGAACTTCCATGCGGCGCTGGTTTTCCTCCAGAGTTTTGCCGGGTTTTGCCGTTCCCTTCATGGGTCTGGATATAAGACGACCATTTCGCCTGGTTATAAACAGTTCAGGAGATAGAGAGAGGACGCGCCACTCCCCGGTTTCGATGAGGGCGCTGAAAGGGGTTGGTTGAGCCCTTCTTAAATTGCCATAAAGGGCCTTCGCCGCCCCTGTACTTTTAAGACCGAGGCGAAAAGTATGGTTGATCTGATAAACATCACCTTTGGAAATATAATCCTGTATTTTACTGAAAATACTTTCAAACTCTTTAGAGGTTTCATTCGGGTCAGCACTTTTTGAAAATCCCCATGTATTATTTTGGCCTTCGGATTCAGTGAACAGATTTTCCAGAGAAGAAGCGGACAAGACCTCAGGTTTTTTAAAAACACCCATCCAGATCAACGGCTCGTTGCTCAAGACCGTTTTTTTCCTTTTCAGGGTAGGATGAAAAGGAAGTGCGCATTCATAGGACAACCAGCCGGCAAGGAAATTACCCTTAGTTAGGAAAGTTTCTATTTCAACAAGGGTGGCCAGGACACCTTCCAGACTAACGCATTCCAGAACCTCAATCGGATTCTGGAACAACAGCCCGGCATCGGGCCGGTTGCTTGATTTGCTGTCTTCCAGCAAAACATAAGGAGATTTGGGGAATTCTGGCATTATTTCACATTGTAAAATTCCGAACCTTAAACCTCGAAAGTCCGAACTAGGGTTACAACCGGTGCGGCAAATATGACCTTGCAGTCTTTTGCCAGTGTACCGGCTTTGCCGATTGGAAACAGGGTATAGGTATTTTTCCTTGAACCGTTGACAAGTTTTGCAAAACAGCGTTCACCGCCTTCCAGTTCAATCAGGCAATCATGGCCAACGGCCTTTTCAACAGCTTGTGCTGATTGACCCTCACAGATGACCGAATCTCCCTGCCGGTATTCCCCCATGTTGGCTTTTATTTTCAGGGCTATTGGCTTGGTCCCCATCAGGCGTAAGGAGACAGTCCCGAAATTAATGGGTGAAACAGAACCCATCCTGCCCACTTCTCCCAAAATTTCTATATCACCGTACTCTGGTAAGATTAAAAGCATTGAAGACTCTACCACAAGGGCCTTGGCGATACGGTTGACCCAATTCAGGGAAAGCGTCCGCATCCCGGTTTCCAGCCGTCCGATGGTCTGGGCGGTGGTTCCGCACCGCCCGGCAACTTGTTGTAAAGTCAGGCCTTTTTGCCTCCTGATTTCCCTGATGCGTGAATGGACCATGGCGAGCCCCCTTCCTGTGGGGTCAGGATAACACAAAAATGTTCCAAAACAAAAAATAAATTTACCTCTTTGGTTATTTATGATATAACCTTTCCGGTTAATAACGGGTTAAGGAGAGTTGTACCGTGAAAGAGGTGTGTGTTTCTTCGTTCGGACTAAGGATACTGCAAAAAATGGACCCCGGCAATAATGCCCGGCTATTGCCAAACGGCGGCTTGCGGGTCGGCAGCATAGAGGCCCCTCGCTCTCTGGTGAAGGATCTGGCCAGACGGGATTTTATTACATTTCCCGCCAACGGCAGGGTCGCCCTGTCCGAAGCCGGCGCGATGTACTTGAGGCGCACCAAAACGGCCCGCAAATTCGCCCGCTCGGGAAAACTGCAGAGCGGCGGCAATATCTACCGGGCGCAGCACAGCTGTTTGAGAACAGAACAAATCAGGGCCGGACAGAAGCGTGAGAAAATGACCCGGAATATAGGGGAAACGCCGCTTGGCTGGCTGTTGCGGCGCAAGGACCGGGACGGCAAACCCTATATAACCGAGGATCAGTTTAATGCCGGCGAAAGGCTGGCGGCGGATTACGAATATGCCGGGCTGATGCCCCGCACGGTCAGCTACTATGACGGCGTGCCGGTCTCCGGTAAAAAATATTATTCCAGCGTCCGGGACGATCCAAGCCTGACCCAGATGGCCGCCAAGCAAAGGGTAAACGCGGCCCTGGATTCCATCGGTCCCGGCCTGGCCGATGTTTTGATCCGGGTGTGCTGTTTTCATGAGGGGCTGGAACAGGCGGAGAAAAACCTGGCGTGGCCGACCCGGTCCGCCAAACTGGTCCTGAAAATTGCCCTGGAGCGTTTGGCGGATTATTACCAGCCAGGTAAAAAATAACCAAATAGGTAAAAATTGGTTGACAGCGTCGCGCTCTTTTGGTACAACAATAACAAGCTTCCAAAAGGCCCGGAACACAAACCCGGGCCTGATACTTTCCGGATAAAAAACCAGACATTATTCACACAATATTTCCCACCCATGCCCCGAAAACAAAGATGGTCAAGGGAGGTGCGCGAGACCTTTTTTAAGGTTCTGAAGGCCACCGGAAACGTCAGCGCGGCGGCCCGGGGCGCCGGGGTTTCTCTTCACAACGCCTATTTAAAAAAGACCTCCGAAGTAAAATTTTCCCGTGAATGGGAAGCCGCCATTGAAGAAGCGCTGGATGACCTGGAGGGAGAGTTACGGCGCCGCGCCCTGGAGGGAACAGAAAAAGCGGTCTATTACGCCGGCAAGGAAATCGGCTCAATCACGTCCTACAATGACAACCTGGCAATGTTTTTGCTGAAATCCCGGCGCGGCCATATCTATGGCGAAGTGGACCTGATGGGTTATAAAGGCTCTGGTAAAAAGAACTTTGACAGCCCCCGTGAAAAGCTGCTCGCCAAATTAAAAAATATGAAATCCAAAGCCGGCCCAACCCCTGGAAACAAAAAATAAGGCTGGCCGGATCCCGTGTTGTCTTTTGTCAAACAAGGAGGGATCAAATCCCCGGCCGAGAAACTGCTGGGGCTCGATGATCAAAACTTCAGTGAATTTTTCAAGGATCTGGGGAACCAGGAATGCCAGTCACTTTGGTACGACTGGAAATTCTGGGCCCGGCCCAACCAACTGGCGCCGGGCGGCGACTGGTTCTGCTGGCTGGTTCTGGCCAGCCGGGGCTTTGGCAAAACCCGGATGGGAGCGGAGTGGGTCCGTTGGCACGTCGAGGGGACAACGCCTCTTAGCGCCCCCCCGGGAGGGTTGGAGCGGATAGCCCTTGTTTCCCAAACACTGGCCGACGGCCGGGACGTGATGGTCGAGGGCGAAAGCGGTATTCTGGCAATATCCCCGCCGGATTTCCGTCCCCATTATGAATCAGCCCGGCGCCGCCTGATATGGCCGAATGGCGCCCAGGCGGCCCTTTATTCATCGGAAGAGCCCGACCAGCTTCGCGGCCCCCAGCACCATCTGGCCTGGGGGGACGAATTGGCGAAATGGCGCCATCAAAGAACCTGCTGGGCCAATCTTCTTCTGGGCCTGAGATTGGGGGAGGCACCAAAGGTCATGGCCACCACCACGCCCAAGCCAACCCCTTTGATCAAACAATTGAGGGATGACCCGACCGTGGCCATAACCCATGGCGCGACCTTTGATAACCGGGCCCATCTTTCCGGCGATTTTATTTATCATATCAAGCGCCTCTACGAGGGCACCCGGCTGGGCCGTCAGGAACTTTACGGTGAAATCCTGGAGGATTTTCCGGGGGCTCTGTGGAACCGGGACGGGATTGATGACACAAGGGTTAAAAAAGCCCCGCCATTGACAAGAATTGTTGTCGCCGTAGACCCGCCAGTCACCCATGGAGAGAACGCCGATGCCTGTGGCATCGTGGTCGCCGGCATATCCAGTGAGGGCCATACCTATGTCCTGGCCGACCTGACGGCCCAGGGCCTGAGCCCCCATCAGTGGTGTAAAAAAGCGCTTTTGGCTTATGAGACTTTTGAGGCCGACCGGCTGGTGGCCGAGATCAACCAGGGCGGCGACCTGGTGGAAACCCTGATCCGGCAAATCTCGCCCGGGGTCAGCTACCGGGGCGTGAGGGCCAGCCGCGGCAAAATCGCCCGGGCCGAACCGGTCGCCGCCCTTTATGAACGGGGCCTGGTTCACCATGTCGGCGGATTGAACCAGCTGGAAGACCAGCTGTGCAGCTATACCGGCGAAAAAGGCGAGAAAAGTCCCGACCGTCTGGACGCGCTGGTCTGGGCTATCACCGACCTGGCGCTGGGAAACCATTTCAGCCCGCGAATTCGGAGCCTTTAGGACCTGGAGTTGAAAATCGCGATTTGCTCGTTAAGTGAGCTTTCCAGATCAGTCAGGTGATCGGCCAGGGTATTGAAATCCTCGGCCCAGCGTTCGCGCTGGTCCTCGGTCATATTCAGGAAAAAGTTTTCCTTATTCAACTGCAAGCAGCCGGTAAAAGCCTGGACTTCAAAACCATAATCCTGGACCGCCCGGATGGCGATGCCAATTTCCTCATTGGTGGCGGTTACGCCATCAGGGATAACCGGCCCGTCCCCGGGCATCATGCCGCAATCCTTGGCCAGGGCGCCGGGGGGTTGGGAGGCAAGTAAAACGCCTGTCAGGGCGATTGCAATCAGGGCAGGGGCGCGCATTTTTTAACCTTCAGTTTTGACCATTTGAATTTTCTTTAACCTATTTTCCTTGCCAAGGCCAGCCGTTCTGAACGGCCTGGGGCATTTCCATCACTATTTTGCAATTACCGCAAAAAGGAGAAACTTTATGAATAACTGGGGCCAGAAGGTCAGCCAGTGGATCGGTCTTGGCCTGAACAAAAAGAGCAGCGCCGTCGGAAGCCTGATCAGCGGCGCCTCAAAGGCCGCCTTCATAAGTTTCGCCGCTCCGCGCTGGACCGGCCGCACCTATGAACAGCTGGTCCGCGAAGGCTACCGCAAAAACGTCGTGGTTCACCGCTGTGTCCGCATTATTGCCGAAAGCGCGGCCTCGGTGCCGTTTCTTCTTTACCGCGGCGACAAAAGGCTTGCAGGCCATCCCATCCTGGACCTGCTGGCCCGGCCCAACCCGCTGCAATCGGGCAAGGAGCTGATGGCCAGCTATTACGCTTTCCTCGAGATCGCCGGAAATGCCTATATGGAAGTGGCGGAGGGGGCCGACGGCAAGGCCGGCGAGCTTTATGTACTGCGCCCAGAGCGGATGCGGATCATCCCCGGGGCCAAAGGCTGGCCAGCCGGCTATACCTACAAGGTAGGCGGCAAAAGCCATACCTTCAAGGTCGAACCGCGCACCGGCAAATCGCCGATCATGCATCTCCGCACCTTTCACCCGGAGGATGACTATTACGGGCTGTCCCCGCTGGAGGCGGCGGCTTTTGCCATTGATATCCACAATTCCTCGCAAAACTGGAACAAGGCTTTATTGGATAATTCCGCCCGGCCATCGGGGGCCCTGGTGTTCGAGCCCTCCGAGGGCGCGCCGGGCCACCTGAGCGACGAACAGTTCAAGCGCCTCAAGGAAGAGCTGGAAGAAAACTACCAGGGGGCGGTCAACGCCGGGCGGCCATTCTTGCTGGAAGGCGGCCTGAAATGGCACCTGAGTGCTTCAATTTGTGACGAAAAGGGCAGGGCAATTCCCAGGGAAGATGGGAAATATTGTATTCTGCCCCACACCATTACAATTCAGGTTACGGATCTGAACGTTAATGATCATACAATTAAAGGGGGACTGGAAGATATTCTCAAATCTCTCATCGAGCAGACTGTGAACTGGCATAAAACATTGGCCAGTATGGATATTTTATTAACTGACTGGAAAAATTCCAGTCTCAGTGCACCACCCAAAAAAGAATCTAAAAAAAATTAGTGTTTTGTTTCTGATTTTTTTTGAGTGTCTTCGGCAGACTTTTCACCTTTCGTAGCCCCTTCTGGCTGATCAGCAGCTTCATGATGATCCGGGAACATTTGGCGATGAACCGTAAGCACCCTTGAATAAATTTCAGAAATGGCATCGGCAATAGCCTGCATTTTATACCCGTCCCCGCGGTAATAAAACGTCATGGTGGTCGGGTCATAAAGCCTGAATATATTTCCCTCCACAATCGGAATCTGTTTGCTCAATTCTTCAAGCGAGCCAACGTGATCAAAGACCACTTTCTCACCTTTGGAAGCTCCAATCCAATCCTCAAGTTTCTCATCTCCATGTTCCCATAGCGCTGACAGCCGTGGGTCATTCAACGGATGTTTTTCACTCAGTTGCAGAACGTCTCTCAGTTCCTCCCCCCGCTTTTGTACTCTGGTCCGGGATGGCCATAACAATGACGAGACCTGACTGGCGCAAAGCAGTGTTGACTGGGCGGCAAAAAATATACCTGCTGGAATGTTTTGCTGTACCGACTGGTTGAAAACCCGAAAAGCAGCTTCGGTATAAACACACTGGTTGTGAAGTTCGTGAATAAAGATGGCTAATGATGCGCGATCCATTTTGAAATCCCTTTTATAATCCTTAGTAGAGAGTCCTGAAAAATCGGCGAAGTGATAGCACAGGCTCGTGCTTTTTGGCCACATAAACTTTGCTTAAAAGTCATAATAAGTGTCAAAAACCAGAATAAAACAGAATCTTCCGCAAATTGGCCTTAATTTGAGGAAAATTATTACATTAAATACAAGTTCAATATCTGGATGAGGGCGTTATGAAACTTTTATCGGCAAGACCCCGTAAGAAAAAAGCCTGCGAAATCTATGAGAGAACATTTATAATTATTTGCTTGGCCAACGCAAAAAACACCCTTGATCAGGCAGAGAGATAGGTTGGGTTTGCCAGGTATATAATCGCCAGTATTTTTGAAATTTAAAATCTTAAAACCCGCATTCGCAAGGGTGCGAGGTTTTTTTATTCAAAATCCAATGTGCCGAGCCATCTGTTAACCCGGTTTTTATTGGTGTTGTTCCTATCCTCCCCTTTCAGGGTTCTGCTTAAAACAGCCAGGCTGGAGCGGTTTCCGCCAAGATCATAAAACTGAATGGTGACAACATCAGGAAACGGGTTGGGCCCGCTATAGGCCAGATATTCAAACTGCCGGTTGGGAATATCCCATCGCTTGATATTTTTTTCCAGCCGCGGCCGGGCATCGATAAAATCTAAAAAGCGCCGGCTCAGGACATCAACGGTCACCGGATAAACAATGGTAATCTGGTCCGGGGTGGCGAGGGGGCAATAATCCTCGGGGCAGGAAAGGTAATGATTCTGGTCTGGAACAACGTCCAGAGTTTCAAAATCGATTATTTCCATTTTACTGGAACCAAAAATCCCCTCCAGAGACAATTCCTCGGAAAACAGGATTAACAGTAAACCACCCGCGACAATCAGGACACTAAGAGAAATTGAAATATATGTCAGCTTGTCGAGAAAGTAGTTTTTTTTTGATTGATTAGTAGACATCAGGGCTGCCTTTTAAACGTGTTTTTATTGATTAAATATTCAGTTCCGAAGGACACTGGCCAGGTTCATGGCGATGCCCATATTGCCGTCAATGGATAGCTTTCCGGACATAAAGGCCATTTGCGAATCCAGGTTTCCATCCAGCATTTCATTAAAATCTTCCAGTGAAATAGAAATTGTGCAATCGCTGTCGATATCACCATTGGTCACTTCCGGTGGCGATTTAGCACCATCCACGGAAATTTTTCCATCATCACCGAAATCAAAAGTAAGGGTATCGGAAAAATCTGCCGCTTTGGCAAAAAGCTCCTTTACCCTCTTTGTGGTTGTTTCCAGGCTCATTTTGTTTCCTTTCTTTTAGTTCCCGTCCTCATCTTCTTCTTCATCGTCTCTCCCTCCGAACAGACCCTTGAATTTGTTTTTAAGGGTTTCTTTTCCTTTCTCAAGAAAACCCTTCACTCTTGCATCAGCCAGAACGGTTATCACCGCCGCAGTCACCGCGGCCATTGTTTCCTGTGAAGCCTCTGCAAAGCTGGCGCCTTCCTCGTCTCCTCCCTCATTTCCTATATTGGCCAAATGTATATCGGGAAGCATAAGAGTCTGCTCTCCGGAATCGAGCGGTAACCCTAAAACGGTTACTTTGGCGCCGGTAATATAGAGATCGTCAATGATAACGTTGGGGGTCAATGCCTCGCTTTCCCCACTTGTATATTCCTCCATGCTATCCATCAGGGCGTTAATATTCAGCCTGTTTCCTTGGAATTCGACAATTATTTCCGGGTCGATAATACGGATTTCGGTGATATGGACGGTATCGGAGAAAAGGGTTGAAGTTTCCATAGTGATGCTGATGTCAGCCAGGCTGAAGGTTTTTTCCGCCTCAAATCCCTCCGGGCTTCCGATCACCAGCCCGGACAGGCCGGCGGTTCCGGACATGGGTGAAAAACTGACGTCTGCTAGGGAGACCGATGTCCCAGTATACTCAGGGCCGTATTTTTCCACCGATCCCTTCACGGCCGCTCCTCCATAAAACATGATGAACAAAAAACCAACGACCAGAACCCCACCCAAAACAAAAAATATTTTTTTCAACATTCCCAACATTTTGCCCTCCTTCAAAGACCTTCGGCTCAAGCTGAATGTTTCCCCTTATATTCCATAACTTCCATTTCGTTTTTATTAAATGCCGGACAGCGTTATTCATCAAGGTTTTTTTCTCTTAAGTCCCGGTATAAAAGCTTTGCTTGAATATTTCTTTCAGTATCGTACCTCTAGTGCGGAAAGGAGCATTTTTGGGCACATGATAGAAATTGGCGGACTCAAGGAACATGTTGTGGGTCTAAAGGGTGTTCTCTGTGACCTTTGGGGGGTAGTACACAATGGCAGGGCCGCGTTCCCGGAGGCCGTGGAAGCCCTGCAGGCACTCCGAAAAAAAGGCCTTTTCCTTGTGCTTCTTTCCAACTCTCCTCGGCCCTCGATTTCTGTACGCGCCCAATTAAAAGACATCGGGGTTCCCGGGAATTGCTATGATGCGATCATCACCTCGGGCGATATCTCAAGGGAATTCCTGATCGGGGAGGGAGCTGACAAAACCTTCTTTCATCTTGGGCCTGAGCGTGACCAGCCAACCATCGAGGGCCTTCCCAATCCCGAAACTGATGACCTCAGGAGGGCGGATTACATCCTGTGTACGGGTTTTTTTGAGGACTGGAGCATGGACCCAAAAAGCTATGAAGCCTTGTTCGCCGCCGGTGTTCAGAACCAAATCCCCATGATTTGCGCCAATCCCGACAAGGAAGCTGAAATTGACAATAAAAGAGTTCTTTGTGCCGGGACCCTGGCAAGTCTTTATGAAAGGATGGGAGGCAAAATCCACTGGTTTGGAAAACCCGATGAAATTGCTTACCAGAAGTGCTTCGATATCATGAAACTACAGATGAAAGACGAATTTAAACCCGCCGATTTACTGGCCATTGGCGATAATCTGGAGACTGACATAAGGGGCGGGAAAGCCCAGGGTTTAAAAACCTTATTTATTGCTGAAGGCCTACATGGCAAACACGGAACAACGCAGGAAGAGCTTGAACCTTTCATGAAAAAGCTGGACATTTTTCCCGATATGTTCATGAAAAGGCTAAAGTGGTGAAAAATGGAAATTATCCGCCATATCAATGACTTACCGAAATCAATGGCAGGCGCCGTTGCCGCCCTTGGTAATTTTGATGGTTTTCACCGCGGCCATCAGGTGGTGGTGGGCGAAGCCGGCCGTCTGGCAAAAAAAGCCGGCGTACCTCTAATGGTGGGCATGACTGAACCCCACCCCCGAAGCTTTTTTAACCCCAAGGGAGAACCTTTCCGCCTGACGCCATTCCGGGAACGCCTGGCGCTTTTGAAAAACTTTGGTGTTGATATTGCGGTGGTTCTTCCCTTCACGAAGGATTTGGCCAGCCTGACACCGGAACAATTTACCGGTGATGTCCTGAAGAAAGGACTTCATGTTTCCGGAGTGGTGGTCGGCTACGACTACCGCTTTGGCAAGGGCCGCGCCGGGGATGCGGGCGTTCTCAAAGACCTCGGCAAGAAATTCAACTTTAATGTCACGGAAATTCCCCAAGTCCATTTCGGGGTCGAGGGTGCAGCGGGAGAGCCCTATTCATCGACCCTGGTGCGCGTTGCCCTGAAAGAGGGGAAAGCCAGGAAAGCCGCCGCCCTTCTTGGCCACTGGTGGACAGTCAATGGGCCCATTATTGACGGTGAGAAACGCGGCCGCAGAATTGGTTTTCCGACCGCCAACATCGAATTTCACGATTCGATTGTGCCGCGCCTGGGCGTTTATGCCGTTCGCGCCTGGGTCGAAGGGGCAGGGGACCGGCTTTTTGATGGGGTCGCCAATATTGGGGTACGGCCAACTTTTGGCGAAAGCAAGGTCCTTCTGGAAGCGCACCTTTTTGACTTTGGGGGTGATCATTACGGCCGCCATATCCGGCTGCATTTCATTGGCGGGATCAGGCCGGAGCGAAAGTTTGACAATGTTGACCAGTTAGTCAGGCAAATCGAACACGATATCGAAGCCGCACACGACCTTTTGGCCGACCCTGAAAACGCCCACCAACTTCACCAGCCCCCAACACTTGAAGAGTACCTGAAAACCCACCCTAATCCCCCGTACTGAGCGCTCCTTTCCTCTCGACTTAGCAAAGTACCCTTGTTACAAGCAACAACCGAAAACCGGACCCGAAAAGTTAGAGTGAAAAGCGCCCACGATGGCCAACGATTACAGGCATACGATCCTGCTGCCAAGAACCGATTTCCCGATGAAGGCGAACCTGCCCGGGAGGGAGCCGGAAATCGAGGCCGCATGGGATAAGCAGGACCTTTACAGGCGCCTTCGGGAAACCTCAAAGGATCGCAAAAAATTTATCCTTCACGACGGGCCCCCCTATGCCAATGGCGATATCCACATTGGCCATGCCATGAACAAGATCTTGAAGGATTTTATTGTCCGTTCGCGTCAGATGATGGGCTTTAACGCGCCTTACGTTCCGGGCTGGGACTGCCACGGGCTTCCGATCGAGTGGAAGATTGAGGAAAAATACCGCAAGAAAAAGAAAAACAAGGACGAAGTTCCGCCGGCCGAATTTCGCCAGGAATGCCGCGACTTTGCCGCTCACTGGATCGAGGTGCAAAAAAAGGAATTTAAACGCCTCGGGATTATTGGCGATTGGGACAATCCCTATACCACAATGGCCTTTGAGGCGGAGGCCACAATTGTATCCGAGCTGTTGAAATTTGCCACCCAGGGAAGCCTCTACCGTGGTTCAAGGCCGGTGATGTGGTCGCCGGTGGAAAAAACCGCGCTGGCCGAGGCCGAGATCGAATACCACGACCATACCTCGACCACCATCGATGTTGCTTTTCCGGTTATTAAAACCGGGCATAAAGAACTGGAAGGAACCCACTTTACCATTTGGACGACAACCCCCTGGACAATTCCCGGCAACCGCGGGATTTGCTATGGGAATGACCTGGACTACCTTTTGATAGAGGTTGAAAAGGTTGCAGAGGGAAGCCTGGTTCCGGTTGGCATTCGCCTGGTTTTGGCGGAGGGTTTGTTAGCGGAATTTTGCCAGCGGGTCGGTATCGAAAAATCCACAACCCAGGCCAGGTTCAAGGGAAGGGATTTTCAGGGAACCCTCTGCGCCCACCCGTGGCGGGGTAAAGGTTATGACTTTGATGTCCCGCTGATCCCGGCCGGCCACGTTACTCTTGAACAGGGCACCGGCTTTGTCCATACCGCGCCAGGGCACGGCGCCGAGGACTATGAGGCCTGGCTGGCCGCCGGCCACCAGGACATCCCATTCACCGTTGCTGGAGATGGGCGGTTTTATGATCAAGTGCCGCTGGTGGCTGGTGAGCATGTCTATAAAGTCGCGGACCATATCGTCGATCTTTTAAAAGAAGCCCGGGCGCTCCTTCACACCGACAAGTTAACCCATAGCTATCCTCATTCGTGGCGCTCCAAGGCTCCGCTGATTTTCCGCAACACCCCACAGTGGTTTATCAGCATGGAAAAAAACGATCTGAAAGTAAAATCACTGAAGGCCATTGATGATGTGCGCTGGGTTCCGCCGCGAACCAAAAACCGCATCAAGGCGATGGTCGAGACCAAACCCGACTGGGTGATCTCACGCCAGCGTGCCTGGGGGGTGCCGATCACGGTCTTCACCCATAAAGAAACCGGAGAACTTTTGAACGATAAAGCGGTCAACAAAAGGATTGTCGAAGCGGTCAAAAAAGAAGGCGCCGATGCCTGGTTCCTGACCGATGCCCAGGAGTTTTTGGGCAACGAACACAAGGCTGAGGATTATGAGAAATGCACTGACATCCTGGATGTCTGGTTCGATTCCGGCTCAACCCATGCCTTTGTCACCGAGGTTCGCGAAGATTTGGGGGAGAAGGCGGATGTTTATGTGGAGGGGTCCGATCAGCACCGCGGCTGGTTCCAGTCGAGCCTGATTGAAAGCTGCGGCACCCGTGGCGAAGCCCCCTATAAGGAAGTTGTCACCCACGGCTTTGTCATGGATGGTGCGGGCAAAAAGATGTCAAAATCGCTTGGCAATGTAATCTCGCCCCTGAAGGTGATTGAACAGAACGGCGCTGACATTTTGCGCCTTTGGGTCGCCTCCACCGATTATTTCGAGGATGTCCGGATCGGCCCGCAGATCCTCCAGGGCCAAATTGATTCGTACCGGAAAATCAGGAACACATTCCGCTTTTTGCTCGGTAATCTGGGCGATTTTGAAGAAAGTGAAGTTTTGCCGGTCGAGCAAATGCCGGAACTGGAGCGCTGGGTCCTGAACCGGCTTTTCGATCTAGATCAGCTGATCCGCGGCAAAGCGAACGACTATGATTTTAATGCCATCTATCAGGCGCTTTACAATTTCTGTGTTCTGGATTTGTCATCATTTTATTTCGATATCCGCAAAGACTGTCTTTATTGCGATGCCAGAAATTCAACCAAGCGCCGGGCCGCCCGGACCGTCCTGAATCATTTGTTTAACTGCCTGACCGCCTGGTTTGCTCCGATCCTGGCTTTCACTGCCGAAGAGGTTTGGAAAACCCGCATGGGGGAAGACGCCGGCAGCGTCCACGAACGCCTGTTCCCGGAAATCCCGCAAACCTGGCACAATGCGGACCTGGCCGGGCGCTGGCAGACAATCCGCAAGGTCCGCAGGGTTGTCACCGGCGCGCTTGAAGTGGACCGGCGTAACAAGGCAATCGGCTCCAGCCTCGAGGCGGCGGTCATTATTTATGTTGAGGATGAAGGGTTCAAGGCCGCTCTGGAGGGTGTTGATTTCATGGAAATTTCCATTACTTCCGGCGCCGGGTTTCGCTTTGGGAAGGCCCCCAAGAATGCTTTCCGCCTGGCAGAGGTCAAGGAGGTTGCGGTGGTCACAGCCAGGGCCAAAGGCGGCAAATGCGGGCGCTGCTGGATGGTTCTTGAGGAAGTTGGCGGAGGTAAAAAATATAAAGATCTTTGCAAACGCTGCGCTGATGTGGTGGCCGCTCTTCCTGACGCCCGGGAGAGAACATGAAAAAGCATTTTGGTTACCTTATTGCGCTGGCTGTTTTTGGTTTGGACCGGTTGTCAAAATGGTGGATTGTTGAGGTCTTGAACCTTGAAAAAAGTGGTCCGATAGACCTGCTTCCGTTTTTAGATTTAAGCTTGGTCTGGAACAGGGGAATTTCCCTTGGCCTTTTCCAGATGGACGGGGATGTTGGGCGTTATGTGCTAATCGCACTGACCAGCGCTATAACCCTGGTTGTTGCCTGGTGGTTATTTCGTGTCCATGAGAAATGGGTCAAAATCGGCCTTGGGCTGGTGCTCGGCGGGGCGGTTGGCAATATCTGGGACCGGTTTGAATATGGGGCCGTCGCGGATTTTTTCCATTTCTTTATCGGCAACTGGTCATTTTATACCTTCAATGTTGCCGATGCCGCGATTTCAGTGGGTGTTGTTCTTCTTTTGTGGGATGCCTTGCTCTTGTCAAAAAAAAAGAATACATAGGAAATCATTCGTAAAATGCCGGAATCTTATATTAGAAATTTAAGGAACTATGATGACTGGTAAATTCAGGACCGTGCTAATCTTAACTGCAGTTGTTCCCTTGCTTGCCCTTGGCGGGTGCGGGACGCTGAAAAAAATTGCCGGCAAGGACAAAAATGCTCCCGATGAGTTTGCGGTGGTTACCCGGCCTCCTTTGATAATACCGCCGGAATATAGCCTCACTCCGCCCGAACCGGGCGAAGCCACCACGCAGAATCTGGCCTCTTCTGCTGAAACCCTGCGCGCTCTTTTCCCGGACAGTGAAAATATCAGGCCCCAGGTTTCGCTCGGTGAAGAGGCCCTGTTGCGTTCTATTGAAGCCCGGCCCCTTTCCGATATCCGCCCCAGTGTCGGCAGTGATACCGAGGTGACGGAAAAAGGAACGCTGGTGGAAGATATTGTCACCATCGACGAGCGTGAGGGCAGCCCCGATGGTTCCAGCATTGATCATGTCAGTTCCGAACCGGACGGGAATAGTTAAAAAACCGGCCAATTTGTCAAAAAGGGCGTAGCCAAAAATCACCTGAATGTTTATCTTCTAGCCCTTCACTGGATTTGAAGGGGAGAACTTCCTTGACCATCAGGCGTTTGCCAGAAAAACTCATCAACCGGATCGCCGCCGGCGAGGTGATTGAGCGTCCGGCCAACGTGGTCAAGGAGCTGGTTGAAAATTCGCTCGATGCCAGCGCTGGCAAAATTGATGTCTGGATTGAAACCGGCGGCAAAGCCTTGATCGTGGTTGCCGACGATGGTTCTGGTATGTCCAGGGATGAACTTCTCTTAAGCCTTGAGCGGCACGCTACCTCGAAATTGCCTGAGGATGATCTTGAGCATATCGAGACCCTGGGGTTTCGGGGTGAGGCTTTGCCCTCGATTGCCTCGGTCAGCCGCCTCTGCATAACCAGCCGCGCAAAAGCTGGAAAGGAAGCATGGTCAATCAAGGTGGCGGGAGGAAAAATGTTTGCTCCCAAGCCGGCGGCTCTGGCCCACGGCACCCGGGTTGAGGTCCGGGACCTTTTTTACGCAACCCCGGCCCGGCTGAAGTTTCTGAAAACCGACCGGACCGAAGTTGGACGGATCCAGGAAGCCCTGAAACAGCTGGCCATGGCTTATCCTGAAGTGGGCTTTACCCTCAAGAGCGATGGCCGGACCTTGTTCCAGGTGAGCGCCTTGAAAGGGGACCCGGTTGAAATCAGGCTCAAGCGTCTTGGCGCCGTTCTTGGGGAAGATTTCATCAAGAACGCATTTTCTATCCGCGCCGAGCGGGAAGGGCATACCTTAAGCGGTTTTGCCGCGGTCCCGACCTATAACCGGGGCAATGCCCAACACCAGTTTTTGTTTGTTGGCGGCCGTCCGGTCCGGGACCGGTTGCTGCTGGGCGCGGTCAGGGGAGCTTACAGGGATTACCTTGCCCGGTCCCGCCACCCTGTTCTGGCGCTGTTTCTGGATGTTCCTCCGGAGTTCCTCGATGTCAACGTTCACCCGGCCAAGGCCGAGGTCCGTTTTCGCGATGCCGCCCTGGTGCGGGGCCTGATTGTCAGCTCCTTGCGTCAGGCCCTGCAGGCGGCCGGCCACAAAGCCTCCACAACGATTGCTGATCAGGTACTGGAAAAAGCGCTTCCCCGCTTCTATCCCCAGGGCGGCAACAGGCCCTCGCATGGGGCTTTTTCCGGTCTGCAAGAACCGCTGTTTTCAGGGACCGCCCCCACGGCCAGGGTGGAAATGGAGGAAGAGGATCAGCACCTGGAACAGTTTCCGCTCGGCGCTGCCCGCGCCCAGTTGCACGAGACCTACATCATCGCCCAGACCAGGGATGGTCTGGTCGTGGTCGACCAGCACGCCGCCCATGAACGCTTGGTTTACGAAAAAATGAAAAAAATGCTCAGCAAACGCGGGATTGAACGCCAGGGACTTTTAATGCCCGAGGTGGTGGAACTGGATGAGGCGCTGGTTCATAAACTGCTGAAGAGGAGCGATGAACTGGCTGAACTGGGACTGGTGATAGAGCCGTTCGGGGAGGGGGCGGTGGTGATCCGTGAAACCCCGGCGCTGCTTGGGGAAGTAGACGTCAAAGGTTTGATCCTGGATATAGCGGATGACCTGGCGGATATGGACGAATCGCTGAAACTTAAGGAGAAACTTGAGGACGTCTGCTCCACCATGGCATGCCACGGCAGCGTGCGTGCCGGCCGCCGTCTGACGCGGGAGGAGATGAACGCCCTGCTGCGTGAAATGGAAGCCACCCCCCATTCAGGTCAATGCAGTCATGGCCGTCCGACCTATGTGGAACTGAAACTGGCTGATATAGAGCGGCTGTTCGGCCGCCGGTAAAAACCTCTTTAGACCGGGGTCAGGATATGGGCTCTTCTTTTTCCCTGCCTGATACACTTTAACTCTTCAAACCTCAAAGGGATGTCAAAGCCATCCTTTTCTTCCCGCTCGACAACAATCAACCCCGCCGGGGCGACCCATTTGGCGGCGATCAGGCTTTCCAGGGTTGGACCGGTCAAACCCCGGCCATAAGGCGGGTCCATAAAGATCAGGCCGTAGGGTTTATCCGCCTCCGGCAGGTTCCGGGCGTCCGCAGTCAAAACTTCCGCCCGCCCGCCCATGTCAAAGCGGTCGATGTTCTGGCGAATGAGGTCAAGCGATTGCCGGTGCTTTTCAACAAAACAGGCGAATGCCGCCCCCCGTGATAGCGCTTCCAGACCGAAGGCTCCGGTACCAGCGAATATATCGGCCACCCGCACCCCCTCAAAACTCCCCAAACGGTGGGCCAGGGCATTAAATATGCTTTCCCTCAGGCGGTCGGCGGTGGGCCGGATGGCGCTGTCTTTCGGGGTCAGAAGGCGTCTCCCCCGGAATTCTCCCGCGATAATTCTCATTTTTTCCTTTTCCATATTTCCCGGATGCGATCCGCGCTAATTTCGCGGATTCCCTCGCGGTTCAGGTTTCCCAACGCAAACGGGCCGAAATGAGTTCTGATCAGGTGGGTCACTTTCAGACCCAAATGTCCCAGAACCCTTTTCACTTCCCGGTTTTTCCCTTCCTTGAGGAACAGGGTCAGCCAGGTATTGGTTCCCTGCACCTTTTCCACCTCGGCCCGGATCGGGCCATAATTAACCCCTTCGACCGTAATTCCTTTTTCCAGTTTTTTCAGCTTTTCCCGATCGACCTTGCCATGAACCCGGACCCGGTATTTCCGGCGGATGCCGGAGGATGGGTGTTCCAGATAGCGCGCCAGTTCCCCGTCATTGGTCAACAGCAGCAGCCCCTCGGTATTGATATCAAGCCGTCCGACCGAGATCACCCGGGGCAAGGTTTTCGGCAAGGCATCAAACAGGGTGGCCCGGCCAGCCTCGTCCCTGTGACTGGTCACCAGGCCCCGCGGCTTATGATACAGCCACAGCCGCGTTTCCTCTTTTCCGGCCACCGCTTCACCGTCAACTTTTACCTCACAGGCGCTGCTGATAAAGGTGGCGGGAGAAGTAACAACCTTTCCTTCAAGCGTTATGCGCCCGGCCTTGATCATCTTTTCCACCTCGCGGCGCGAGGCCACCCCGGCCCGGGCCAGCACCTTGGCGATTCGTTCTTTATTTTGACTTGTTTCCATTTCTCCAACATAAAGGAGCGGCAGCCCGCCAGCAATCGGGTTTTGTGAAAACGGATGGGGATAAACTTGAAATTCAACAACCACATGATCGAAGCCTTTCACCAGGCGGAGCTGGCCCTGAATAGAGGGGAGGTTCCGGTCGGCGCGGTTCTGGTTGAGCCGAACACAAAGAAAATTCTGTCCGCCGATGGCAATCGCACGATTGAATTGAAAGACCCCAGCGCCCACGCCGAAATGCTGGTGATCCGGAAAGGCTGCCAGGTGCAGGGCAGCGAACGGCTGGAAGGCTGTGATCTTTATGTGACGATCGAGCCGTGTCCAATGTGCGCCGCCGCCATTTCATTCGCCCGGATACGGCGGCTTTATTTTGGCGCCGAGGATGAAAAAATGGGCGGAGTTATGAACGGTCCGCGTATTTTCACCAGCACCAGCTGTCATCACCAGCCGGAGGTTTTTGATGGCATAGGGGCTGGCAGAGCGAAAAAAATTATGCAAGAATTCTTTCGGCAAAAACGCTAATAGCCTTGCCCAAGGGGGCTTATGGAAAAACTGCAGCAAATGGCATCTGATTTCTGGACTTGGCTCCAGACCCAGGTTTTGATTCCTGATGCTCTGATCCAGATTGTGCTGGTTATTGGATTTGCAATCCTCGCACACTTTGCGGCCAAGTTGATTAACAGGAAAATCACGGCGATATCACAAAGGGGCAAACTGCTGTCCAAGATTGAGGATTTTATCGATCCGCTTTATTTTCCAGCTGTCCTGCTGATATTCATTGTTATTGCCCAGGTGGCGGGAAAACTTCTGGGCTACCCGGTTGAGGTTCTCATTATCGCTGGAAACCTGGCCACGGCCTGGATCGTAATCAGGCTTCTGACCCGCTTTATAACCAATCAACAGCTGGCCAGGACTGTCGCGCTTCTGATCTGGGTCATCGCCGCACTCAATATTTTTAATTTGCTGAAACCCCTGATACAAATTCTGGAAAGCGCTGCAATCCAGATCGGGGACACCACCGTAAGCGCCTATAATATTATCTGGGGTTTGCTGACGTTAATTTTTTTCGTCTGGGTGGCGGTGGCCCTGTCCAAGATCATTGAGGCCCAGCTTAAGACCATACGGGGGGTTACCCCGTCGGTGCGGGTATTGCTGGTCAAAGTCAGTAAGATTTTTCTGATCACCATTGCCTTTTTGGTCGGTCTGAACACCATGGGAATCGACCTGACGGCGCTGGCGGTCTTTGGTGGGGCGCTTGGCGTCGGGCTTGGGTTTGGCCTGCAGAAAGTGGTCTCCAACTTTATCTCAGGGGTCGTGCTGGTGATGGACAAGTCAATCAAACCCGGCGATGTTATCGAGATTCAGGACACCTTCGGCACAATCAACAAAATGGCCGCCCGCTATACTTCGGTGATAACCCGGGATGGCACCGAATACCTGATCCCCAACGAGGATATGGTCACCCAGCCGGTGATCAACTGGTCACACACCAACCGGGTGGTACGGCGTAAAATTCCAGTCACCGTGGCTTACAAGACAGACCTTTACCGAGCCCGGGAGATCATGAATGAAGCCGCCGCCGCACACGAACGGGCGCTGGAGGACCCAAAACCGATTACCCACGTCCTCGGTTTCGGCGATAGCGGGGTTGAACTTCAGCTTCGTTTCTGGATCAACGATCCCGAGAACGGCGTCACCAATGTTTCAAGCGAGGTAATGCTGTTCATCTGGGATAAATTCCAAGAAGAGGGAATTGAATTTCCCTACCCGCAACGGGTTATTCATTTTGCCGGGGATACACCATCAAAGAAGCGGAAGCTTAAGAAGAAAAAATCCAGGTAGAGAAACTGCTCTAACCGTTTTCCCGCTCAATCGCCCGCCAGCCGATATCGGACCTGCAAAACCCCTCCGGCCAGTCAATCTTTTCAATCGCACCGTAAGCCCTGTCACGTGCTTCGGTGACAGTCTTTCCCAAGGCGGTCACATTCAGAACCCGCCCCCCGGTGGCAAGAATTTCCCCATCTTTTCTAGCGGTTCCAGCATGGAATATAAACACATCATCCGGCTTTCCGGCGGCCCGAAGGCCCCGGATCACTGTTCCTTTTTGATAAGAGGCGGGATAACCTTTGGCCGCCATCACCACCGCCATCGCCACCCCGGGAGACCATTTGAATTTTATTTTATCGAGCGTACCGTCGATTACCGCCAGCATTGCCGGGACCAGGTCGGATTCCAGACGGAACAGAATCACCTGGCATTCCGGGTCGCCGAAACGGCAATTGAATTCGATCAACTGAGGGCCGCTATCGGTGATCATCAACCCGGCGTAGAGAACGCCCTTATAAGAGTACCCTTCCGCATCCATGGCGGCCACGGCCGGTTGGATAATCTCTTCCATCACCTGGTTACACATCGCCTTGGTCATCACCGGCGCTGGGGAATAGGCCCCCATACCGCCGGTGTTCGGCCCCTGGTCATTGTCATAGGCGCGCTTGTGGTCCTGGGAGGTAGCCAGCGGTACAATATTCTTGCCATCGATCAGCGCCAGGTAGCTGGCCTCTTCCCCGACCAGCATTTCTTCAATCACCACGCTGTTTCCGGCCTCGCCGAACCGGCCGCCAAAAATATCGGCATTGGCCGCCCGGGCCTGCTCTTTGGTTTCGGCTATGATGACCCCCTTGCCGGCCGCCAGGCCATCGGCCTTGATAACAATCGGCGCTCCCGTTGCTTCAATATAGGCGTTGGCTTCATCAAGAGAATAGCATCTTTTATAGGCGGCGGTCGGAATACTGTATTTGGCGCAAATATCCTTGGTATACCCTTTGGACCCTTCCAGTTGGGCGGCCCCAGCCGAGGGGCCGAAGGCCTTGATGCCTTGCTTTTCCAGGTCGTCAACCAGGCCGTTCACCAGCGGCGCCTCGGGACCGACGACAACCAGGCCGATATCCTTTTCCCGGCAAAAGTCAGCAACCACACCGTGATCGGCTGAATCCAGCGGGAGGCAAATAGCCTCTCCCTCAATCCCGCCGTTGCCGGGGGCGCAATAGAGGGTATCCACCATCCCGGACTGTCTGATTTTCCAGCACAGCGCGTGTTCACGCCCGCCCCCGCCTATCACCAAAACATTCACGTTTTTCCCCACGGTTTCCGCTCCATGGTTTCTCTAGCACAAGGCATGCCAGGCTAGATACCGCAAAGTTGCAGGTTGCCGTATGCTTCTTACTTTGGCATGCTAGCGCTTTGAATGAGGCTTGAAAAAATACCGTGACGGATAAACAAAACAACCTCCCCGAATTCAGCGTCAGTGAGCTGTCCCAGGCCCTGAAACGCTCGATCGAGAAAACCTTTTCCTATGTCCGTGTTCGCGGGGAAATTTCCGGATGTACGCGCCCGGCCTCGGGCCATTTGTATCTTTCCCTGAAGGATGAAAAAGCCGTTCTGGAAGCTGTGTGCTGGCGCGGGGTTGCACAAAAGATCCCGTTCAAGCCGGAAGACGGCCTTGAAGTGGTGGCGGAAGGAAAACTCAGCACTTACCCGCAGCGTTCAAAATACCAGTTGATCATCAGCCGGATGGAGCTGGCGGGCGAGGGCGCCCTGATGGCGCTTCTGGAAGAGCGCAAGAAAAAACTGGCTGCTGAAGGGTTGTTTGCCGAAGAGCGCAAAAAACCACTGCCCCATATTCCTACCGTTATCGGCGTGGTTACATCCCCCACCGGGGCCGTGATCCAGGATATTCTGCACCGCTTGTCGGATCGCTTTCCGCGTCATGTGTTGGTGTGGCCGGTCCAGGTTCAGGGGGAGGCCGCCGCCGGCCAGATCGCCCGGGCGATAGCAGGCTTCAACGCCTTGGAGCCGGGAGGAAAAATTCCCAGGCCGGACCTTCTGATTGTCGCCCGCGGCGGCGGTTCAATGGAAGACCTGTGGCCCTTCAATGAAGAAGTGGTGGTGCGCGCCGCGGCGGCCAGTGAAATTCCCCTGGTTTCAGCGGTTGGGCATGAAACCGATACCACCCTGATTGATTATGCCGCCGACCGGCGGGCCCCGACGCCTACCGCGGCCGCTGAGCTGGCCGTGCCGGTGCGCAGCGAATTGCAGTTCAGGACCGCTGACCTGGCCCGCCGGCTTGAGAAAGCGCGGCGGCGCTACATTGATTTCCTGGTGGATAAAATCAGGGGCCTGGGCCGTGGCATCCCATCACCAAGGGATATACTCGGCCTTGCCGGCCAAAGGCTGGATGATTTGGCGGCCCGGCTTCCACGCTCCTTGTTTTCACATCTGCAGGGCCAGACCATCCGGTTAGGCAGGGTGTCCCCGGGTTTGAGCGCCGCCGCTATTTGGCAAACCTTTGACGTGAAGAAGACACGGTTTTCAGGACTGGCAAGGGTTTTAGAAACATTGAGCTACCACTCTGTCCTGCAAAGGGGATATGCGGTTGTCCGTGATACCGCAGGACAGGCGGTCACCGAGGCAAGAAGGGTCAGGCCCGGCAATGCGCTTGACATCGAATTTAAAGACGGGCATGTGCCGGTGGTGGCGAAAGGCGGTGCCAAACCTAGAGAAAAGCCCAAGCCCGGCCACAAAAAAACCACAACTTCGAAAAAAGATCAGGGGAGCTTGTTTTGAAAGGTTTTACAAAACTAGCGAAGGTTAGGTATGAGGCCGGGAATTTTGAGATTCTTGAGGCCGGGGATTATGTCCTGTGCGCGGTTACCGGGGAAAAAATACCTCTGGCCCGCCTGAGATACTGGTCGGTGGAGCGGCAGGAAGCCTATGCCACACCACAAGCCGCCATGAAACGCCACCAGGAAGTTGCGACATGAATAAAAACCGACAGATTTTTTCCTATTTTCTGCTTCCCATCACGTGCTTTTTGTTGGTCTTGACCTTAGGTTTCGCCACCCCTGCCCCGGCCCTCGAACTTTATGGAAACTTCAAACAGGGGGGACTGGTAATCGGCCACGAAGATCCCGGATTTGAGGCCTTTCTTGATAATATCCCGCTGAAAGTTGGCCCGGATGGGCGTTTTGTGTTCGGCTTTGGGCGTGAGGCCGGACCGGTTGTAACTTTAAGGATTGTTTACGCCGACGGAAAGGTTTCCGAGCAGACCTTCGATATTGAGGCGCGGGTCTATGATATTGAGCGCATCGACGGCCTGCCGCCTAAAACCGTTATTATCCCGGAGGAGGAAAAAATCCGCCGTGAAAAAGAAACCGCCATGGTCAGGACCGCCCGCGCGGGGTCAAGCAATGATCTGGATTGGGCTGAGGGATTTATTTTTCCGGCGGAGGGACGCATCAGCGGCGTTTACGGGTCGCAAAGGATTTTAAACGGGGAGCCGCGCTGGCCCCATTTCGGTCTGGATATTGCCGCCCCGGTGGGAACCCCGGTAATGGCTCCGGCCGGGGGTGTGGTGCGCCTGGCGGAAGAGGATTTTTTGCTGGAAGGGGGCATCATTATTATCGATCATGGTTTTGGGGTCACCTCGACCCTGATGCACCTTTCCTCGGTGGAGGTCACGACCGGTCAGCGGGTGGAACGCGGCGAGGTGATCGCTGGGCTGGGGGCCACCGGACGGGTTTCGGGGCCGCATGTGGACTGGCGCATAAACTGGGGGCCGGTCCGCCTTGACCCGGCCCTGGCGCTCGATATGGATGCTCTGGAATTTTAGGTAGGAATTGGTTGTGAAGCAAAGTTTGATCTATTTTACCAGCTCTCTATTACTTTCAGGCCTTTTGCTCCTGGCCGAAGGGCAGCGCGCCCTGGCCGGGGATATCAAGCTGGAAGGAGAAGTGACTTTCATGTCGGACCGGATTTTCCGCGGCCTTTCCCGTACCGGCGGCAATGTTGCCGGCTCCGGCATTCTGGACCTGGTTCATACCAACGGCTTTTATGCTGGGGTTTTTGTCGCCAATTTCAGTGATTCCTTCGGGCACGATGTGGAAACCGATTTTTATATCGGCTACACCACCTCCAGCGGAGCTTACGATTTCAACTTCGCTCTCTCTTATGATTCCTTCCATGGCGGCGGGGACAGCACCGGGTATTTTGAGTTTAGGGGATCAGTCGCCCGCGATTTCGGCTTGGCTTACCTGACCGCCGGGTTTGCCGTCACCCCGGACAAAAGAGAGTTTGGCGGCGGGCGCTCTATCTACACCTATATGGGTGCTGAAATTCCGCTGCCGTTTCCAAGTTTGCCGCCGATGTCGATCGATTTGAATGTCGGTTATGAGGATTTCGCCGGTGGTTTTAACAAATGGGACTGGAGCGCCGGACTGTTTGTCGACTACAAAGGGCTGGAATGGGGCATCAGGTACAAGGAGACCAACCTGAAGGGCGTCCCGGGTTCAGGAGCCAAGGCGCTGGTTACCATCAGGAAGTATTTTTAGGGATTCGCCCTTTTAGTTTTTCAAGGATTTGATCCTTTAGCGCGGGATTGGTTGCCACAATGCGGGCGATCCGTGTGTTTTCATTATTATAGGTAAACGGCCCGCCATCCGAGCCGCAACAAATGCCGCCGGCTTCGGTCACGATCAGGTCCGCAGCGGCAAGGTCCCACTCACTTTTTGGCCGGGCCGAAATGGCCGCATCAAATTCGCCGGCGGCGACAGAAACAACGCGGAGAGCAAATGACTGGTATTTGCTGTAAGTGACATTCCGCCAGGGACTTTGCCAGCGCTTAGGGCGGTCAAAATAGTCTTCGTCCCCCTGAAGTTTCATGCCCTCCACAACTCTGGCCCCACTGACCTGGATTAGTTTGCCATTCAGTGTTGCGCCCGCCCCCTCAAGCGCCAAATAAAGTTCCTTCCGGGCCGGAGAAAATATCGCGCCGACGACCGGTTTGCCATCCTTCACCAGTGCGGCGCAAATGGTAAAATCATCCCTTCCCTTGATCAGGGCTCTGGTGCCGTCAATGGGATCCACCACCCAAACATACTTTAAGTTCAGTCTTTCCCGGTCATCGACGCTTTCCTCGGAAAGCCACCCGTAGCCCGGCCTGGCTTTTGTCAACGCCTGTTTCAGATATTCGTTTACCTTAAGGTCAATTTCCGTGACCGGCTCATAACCTCCTTTCAGCCAGGTTTTGAAATCCTTTGTTTGCAGGCCTTTCAAGGCGATCTCTCCGGCTTTCAGGACCGCTTCCCGGGCGAGATCAAAATTCTCCTTCAATGTGAATTTTCCTGTCATGCGCCGGCCACCATCATTTCCCCCAGCAGGACTGTTGGGGCATTAATGGCATTTTTAAATTCCAGGTCGCTGGCAGGGGTCAGGTTCAGGAACATGTCTTTCAGGTTTCCGGCGATCGTGACCTCGTTGACCGGATGGGCGATCTCACCCCCCTCAATCCAGAATCCGGTGGCGCCACGGCTGTAATCCCCGGTTACCAGATTGACCCCCATGCCGATCAGTTCGGTCACCAGGAATACGGACCCAATCTCCTTCAGCATTCCCGGGGCGGAAAGGGTTCCATTTTCCATATAAAAATTGGTCGGCGCCGGATAGGGGGGAGAAGCCAGTCCCCGTGCCGCATGGCCAGTGGTTTTCAGTTTCAACTCCCGCGCCGACGGCGCATCCAGCAGCCAGGATTGCAAAATCCCATCCCGGACCATCACCAGGGGTTCAGCGGCAACCCCTTCGGCATCAAATGGGCGCGAGGCCAGGCCGCGTTTCCTTAAGGGGTCATCAATAATCCGGATGCCCCTGGAAAAAACCTGGCCTTCCATCGCATCCTTCAAAAAGGACGTTCCTCTGGCAATTGCCTGGCCGTTGATGGCGCCGCTGAAATGGCCCAGCAGGCTGGCGGAAATCCGCCGTGAGAAAATGACCGGAACCGGCCCGGTTTTGATCTTCCTGGGGTTTAATCTTTTTACGGTCCGCTCGGCAGCTTTTCTTCCGATCTCCTCCGGGGTTTTCAGGTCAGCCAAAAAGCGGGTGGTGGAATATTCATAATCCCGCTCCATCCCGGCCCCCTGACCAGCGATTACCGCCACTGACAGGGAAAAACTTGAGGACGAATAACTGCCGCGAAACCCTTTTGAGGTCAGAAAGTATATTGTCTTTTTAGACCATCCCGCTCCGGCCCCTTCGGAATTGGTGATGGCCTTTTCCTCAAGGGCCGCGATTTCGGCCCGGAGCGCCATTTCCTTCAGGTCATCTGCCGGGGGCTGGGCGCTGTCAAAAATCTCGAGGTCTTTATGTGAATTTGAGGCCAGTTCATCCCCTTCGATTAAACCGCAATAAGGGTCTTCCGGGGAAACCTTGGCGATTTGCACCGCTTCGCTGACCAGCTTTTTCAGGGCCTTCCCGGAAAGGTCGGAGGTCGAAAGCGAGGTTTGGCGCTTGCCGCAAAACGCCCGTAATCCCAAAGCGGTTCCCGAGGGACGTTCAATATGTTCCAGCCGCCCATGCCGGACACTGGCGGAAACCCCATCATGGCTGACAAAAACGGCTTCTGCGGCATCACACCCCGCCTTCAGGGTTTGCTTGATAAGATCGTCCAGAAGATTGAAAGTATTGTCCAGATTGCTCATGCCGGGGCTGCCGTTGATTGTTCGCCAGGTTAGCCCAGTTGATTAGCACACTTTTCCCTGGGCGACATAAAAAAGACCCCCGCTTTTTGAGGGCGGGGGCCTTGAGGAGGTGCAAGGGAATTGAATAAATCAATTCAACCTACGTACCGTTGGCTCTCGCCCGGTACGCCCTAATCTTATGTCCGCGGCAGGACAACTGGAAATCATATTTTTGTGATGTTTACCGGGCTTGGCCCGGGAATGAATTTCAGCGGACTCAATCTTTTTTCCAGATCGGCGCGCCGCTTCCGGGAAGCCCTAGTTTTGGCCATTTTTTGGTGACCAAATCGATAATTTCATCGCTCATTTTAATCTTGGCGCCCCATTCTCGGCTGGTTTCGGAACCGATTTTAGTAGTGGCGTCCAGGCCCATTTTTCCGCCCAGACTGGGAAGCGGTGAGGCAAAGTCCAGGTAATCGATCGGTGTATTTTCAACCAGCATGGTATCGCGCACCGGATCCATGCGGGTGGAGATTGCCCAGATGACCTCCGGCCAACTTCTGATATCAATATCATCATCGACGACAATGATGAATTTTGTATAGATAAACTGGCGAAGATAGGACCAGATACCCATCATGATGCGCCGGGCATGGCCGGGGTAAGCCTTTTTAATGCTGACCACCGCAATCCGGTAGGAACATCCCTCGGGCGGCAGCCAGAAATCAACTATTTCCGGAAACTGGGCTTGAAGCAGCGGGACAAAAATTTCGTTCAGGGCCTCTCCCAGAACGCTTGGCTCATCGGGCGCCCGCCCGGTGTAGGTGGATAGATAAATCGGGTCCTTGCGCATGGTAATGGCGGAAACGGTAAAGACCGGAAATTTTTCAACCGCGTTATAATACCCGGTGTGGTCTCCATAGGGGCCTTCGTCATGAATGTCATCAAGTGACACGTGACCCTCAAGGACAATCTCGGCCTCGGCCGGAACCTTCAAGGGGATGGTTTTGCATTCCACCAGTTCAACCCGCTTTTTACGCAGCAGCCCGGCGAAATGGTATTCTGACATGGTGTCAGGGACCGGGGTGACAGCGGCGAGGATGGTTGCCGGATCGGCCCCGAGCACAGCGGCCACCGGCATTGGTTCACGCTTTTTGCTTTGCCAGTCGCGCAGGTGCTGGGCGCCGCCGCGGTGTTTTAGCCAGCGCATGCAGGTTTTGGTCTTGCCCAGCTTTTGCATGCGGTAAATGCCAAGATTAAAATTTTCCTTTTTATCACCGGACCCCTTGGTGACCACCAGCGGCCAAGTGATCAGGGGCGCCGGCTCGCCCGGCCAGCAGGTCTGTATCGGCAATAAATCCAGGTTAATGTCCTGGCCCTTGAGGACCACCTCGTGGACCGGGGCTTTTTTCAGCGTCTTGGGCCGCATCGCCAGGACATCCTTGGCCAGGGGCAGCAGCGACAAGGCGCTTTTTAAACTTTCCGGCGGGGCCGGTTTTTGCAAAAAGGCCAGCGCTTCGCCAATTTCCCTCAAACCCTCAGGCTTGGTATTCAGCGCCGCCGCAATTCGCCCGACACTGCCAAACAGGTTCACCAGAACCGGCATCCCGGCCTTCTTGCCTTGTTCGTTAATAACGTTTTCAAACAGTATCGCCGGGCCCCGTTCAGCAATAATGCGGGTCTGGATTTCAGTCATTTCAAGGTTGGTTGAAACCGGCTCGGTGACCCGGACCAGATCGCCGGATTGTTCCAGGGCTTTAATAAAGTCTCTGAGAGAGGTAAATGCCATCAGCCGTTCCTTACATAATGCTCAGCTTGCTGGCGGCGATACCCAAGAACAGCAACAGTCCAACAATCATGTTTGATTTGAAAATCCTGAGACAATTCACCGGGTCATGAATGTCCAGCTTTTCTATTTGGTTCTTGAAATGAAACAGCAGCGCAATTATCCCAAAATAGTAAATCACCATCAGATCCCCCTTAATGCCAACCAGAACAAGGAAACCAATCGTCAACCCGTAAAATATGAACAGCCAGGCGCGGGTGTTTTCCCCAAGCCTGATGGCGGTTGATTTCACCCCGACCAGAATGTCATCGTTTTTATCCATGTGGGCATAAATGGTATCATAACCGAGCGTCCAGAACACACCGGCTATATAAAGAAGAACCGGTTCCAGGCTGAGTGACCCGGTCACCGCGGTCCAGCCCATCAGCGCCCCCCAGTTAAAAGTCAGGCCAAGAAACAGCTGCGGCCAGTAGGTAATCCGTTTCATAAAGGGGTAAATTGCCACCAGCACCAGCGAGGCCACGCCAAGGATTATGGTATATTTATTGAACTGCATCAGGACCACCAGGCCCAGCAGACACATCAGTATAAGAAAAAGAATCGCTTCTCTCAGCGATATTTGCCCGCTGGCCAGGGGGCGCGCCTCGGTCCGGTCTACCCGGTTGTCATAATCCCTGTCGACAATGTCATTGAAAGCACATCCGGCACTGCGCATGGCGAAGGCCCCAAGGGCAAAAAGGCCAAGCAAACGAAAATCCGGATAAGTACCCTGCGGGGCGGCAAGGGCAACCCCCCACCAGCACGGCCACAACAAAAGCCAGGCGCCAATCGGCCGGTCAAACCGGCCCAGTTTCAGGAGCGGGCGTAAAAACAGCGGTGACCAGCGGTCAACCCAGTTGGTGGTCATGGCGTCGGCAATGATCTTGCTTTTAATCATTTTTCCCTGTCCCCAAGAATGAATTGGTTGTTTTCCCCTGTTCAATTATTAGGGTAAGACTTTAAACTCAAGATTAAAGGATGTCATCCGGGGGATATTATTTTCCTGAAATATTTTTATGGCCATGAAACAATTAAAACCAAAAGCCCGCCTGTTTGTACCCGGCCCTTTATCGCAGGGAGAGGTCATAACCCTGGCCGGCCAGCAAGTTCATTATATTTCAAACCTCATCCGTTTGCAGGCAGGGGAGGCCCTGGCCCTCTTTAACGGCTGTGACGGGGAATGGCGGGCAGCCGTTGTCGCCTGCTCGAAAAAGGAAGTCACTTTGAAAGTGAGCCAATGTACGCGCAAGCAAACCCCAGAGCCGGACTTGTGGCTGGCTTTTGCACCGATCAAGCGTCCCGGGATTGATTACATGGCGCAAAAAGCGACTGAGCTGGGGGTCTCAAAACTGATTCCGGTCAGAACAATGCGGACCGTGGTTACCCGTGTCAAAACCGAACACCTGGCCGCCAGCGCCCGTGAGGCAGCCGAACAGTGCGAGCGCCTGACTATCCCCGAGGTTGTCGATATGGCCAAACTTGAGACCGTTCTGGGCAACTGGCCCGGCGAGCGATGGCTGCTTTTTTGTGATGAGGAAAAGGGCGATCCCCTGGTTGTGGAGGCTCTCCTGGCGGTGTCTCAAAAACCCGCTAAAAGTCCGTGGGGAATCCTGATCGGGCCGGAAGAGGGGTTTAGCTCAAAAGAACGTGAACTTATCCGCTCATATTCCTATTGCATTCCGGCATCATTAGGCCCACGTGTACTGAGGGCCGACACCGCGGCCCTGGCCGCACTCAGCCTGTGGCAGGCGGCGATCGGGGATTGGTAACAAGAGGGGTTTTGTGGAAAATAACCCGGCCATAGAAAACAAGGTCCAGTTGATGGAATTCCTGGCGAGCGGAATTAAACCGGTTGCTGACTGGCGCATTGGCATCGAGCATGAAAAATTTTGCTTTGACCTCAAGACCAAGGCCCCGCTTCCCTATCAAGGAAAAAAGGGAATCAAAGCGGTCCTGGAAGGATTTCAGAAGTTCGGCTGGAAAGGGATTAAGGAACAGGGAAAACTGATCGCGCTGGAAAAGGACGGCGCTTCGGTGACGCTGGAACCGGCCGGCCAGTTGGAGTTGTCCGGTGCGCCATTGGAAACTATCCACCAGACTTGCGATGAGGTGACTTTCCATCTTTACCAGGCCAAGGAAATTGGCAATGTCCTTGGGGTTGGGTTTATCGGCCTTGGCTTTCACCCGACGATGTCGAGAGAGGAAGCTCCGGCCATGCCCAAGGCGCGCTATGAAATTATGCGGAACTATATGCCGCAGGTTGGCGCCCTTGGTCTTGACATGATGCTGCGCACCACCACTGTCCAGGTCAATCTGGATTTCGGCAGCGAGGCCGACATGGTAAAAAAATTCCGGGTCGGTCTGGCGCTGCAGCCCCTCGCCACTGCATTATTCGCCAACTCTCCCTTTAGCGAGGGAAAGCCAAACGGGTTTAAATCCTACCGCAGCCATATTTGGCTCGATACCGACCCGGCCCGGACCGGGATGCTACCGTTTGTGTTCGAGGATGGTTTCGGGTTTGAGCGCTATGTCGATTACGTTCTCGATGTGCCGATGTATTTTGTCTACCGCGATGGCTACATTAACGCCGCCGGCCAATCGTTCCGTGATTTCATGAAAGGGGAGCTTGGGGCATATCCCGGGCACAAACCAAAAATGTCCGACTGGACTGATCACCTGACCACGGTCTTCCCTGAAGTCAGATTGAAAACCTACCTCGAGATGCGCGGCGCCGATGGCGGAACCTGGAGCCGGCTGTGTGCCCTGCCGGCGTTTTGGGTTGGCCTTCTTTATGACCAAAGCGCGCTTGATGCCGCCTGGGATCTGGTCAAGGGCTGGAGCACCGGGGAGCGTCAGGAAATGCGGAACAATGTTCCGATGATGGCCCTTGAAACCCCTTGGGGAAAAAGGACGTTCCTGGATCTAGCCCGTGAGGTTTTGGATATTTCTGATCATGGTCTGAATAACAGAGCCCGGCTGTCCAACAGCGGGGAAAGCGAACAGGGGTTTTTGCAGATCCTGAAGACCAGCGTGGAGCAGGGCAAGTGCCCGGCCGATGAAATTCTTGAGGCTTATTCCGGCCCATGGAATCAAAATATAGATAAAATTTTTGATGAATTGAGTTACTGAGATTCGGTTTTTTCAAATTTTCATTTTAGAATAATATTGCTAATTAAATTCACTCTATAAAATTAAATAATTGCACAGATAAAATTTCAGCACTATTGCTATAAAATCGATTTCGTCATTTGACCTTAACTTTAATCCTTTAGTAGGCTCTTTGGGTTTGGTGAGTCGTGAACATGAGGCAGATACGAATTCACTCTCACCGGGCCAACATAAATCTATGACTAGTTGTCTGCCTCAAAACTAGCTAGTTAACAAACAACCTTACCTAGGGGGGTAATATGGTAAATACTCTAACTAATGGAGCACTGCTTGGTGTCTTCGGATATCTCTGGTACTGGCTGGCTACAGCTGCACCGTATATTGGTAGCGGCGGTGATGTAGTAGGCTCAGGCTATATATTCTTCACAATTCTGGCGGCAGCAATGCTGGCCGGCAAATAAGGGGAGAAAAAGAGATGTTTGATAATATCATTAATAACGCAAAAGGCTCAGTGAACATGATGCTCATGTTCTTTGTCGCCGGTATAATTGGCATGGTCATTGGTACGCTGGTCGACGGCGGCACCTTTGATATCCGGGCCATTCTGACATTTGCTGTAAGCGCTGCAGTGGCTGGCTTTGCCACGTCACTCGTAATGGGTTGCATCAAAGGCTAAGCCAAAATATTAAAAATTTAATTGGGCGCGGGAGATTTCTTCCGCGCCCAATTTTTATGCTCCGGTGCCGCCGACCGTCAGGCCATCGACCAGAAGGGTTGGCTGGCCGACCCCTACCGGGATGCTTTGGCCCTCCTTGCCGCAGGTTCCGATCCCGAGGTCCAGCTCCAGGTCATTTCCCACCATGGTGACTTTTTTCAAAACCTCTGGCCCGCTGCCGATCAGGGTGGCTCCTTTCAGGGCTTTGCCAACCTTGCCGTCCTTGATCCGATAGGCCTCGGTACAGGAAAAGACGAATTTGCCGTTGGTGATGTCGACCTGGCCGCCACCGAAACTGGTGGCATAGATGCCATCCTTGACGCTTTTCAAAATTTCCTCTGGCGGGTACTTTCCGGCCAGCATGAAAGTATTGGTCATTCTTGGCATTGGCGCATGGGCGTAAGATTCGCGCCGGCCATTTCCAGTCGGCTTCATACCCATCAACCTGGCGTTCTGCCGGTCCTGAATATATCCTTTTAGTATCCCATCTTCGATCAGCACCGTCTCGGACGCCGGGGTTCCCTCGTCATCAATGGTCAGCGACCCGCGCCGCCCCTCCAGCGTACCGTCATCAACCACCGTAATGCCCCTGGCCGCCACCTGTTGGCCCATCAGTCCGGCAAAGGCGGAGGTTTTTTTGCGGTTGAAATCCCCCTCCAGGCCGTGGCCGACCGCTTCGTGCAGCAACACCCCCGGCCAGCCGGGGCCCAGCACCACCTGCATTTCACCGGCCGGGGCCGGGACCGAGGTCATGTTAACGGCAGCCTGGCGCAGGGCCTCGTCCGCCTGGGCCTTCCAGTTTTTGGTTTTGAACAGGCGGGAGTACCCATGGCGCCCACCGGTCCCGGAGACCCCGGTCTCCATCCTGCCGTCCTGTTCCAGGACAACACTGATGTTCAACCTGACCAATGGGCGGATATCGCTGGCCGAGGCGCCGCCGGCGCGCATGATATGGATCAGGTTCCAGGCGCCAGCCAGCGAAGCGCTGACCTGGCGCACCCGCTCATCCTTTGCTCTAAGGTAAGCATCAATTTCCTCAAGCAGCTTGACCTTGGCCTGGAACTCATAATCCTCCAGCGGGTTGTCGGGGGGATACAAATGACGGTTGGTCTTGCGCGGGGAAACATCCATCCTGCCGCCCTCTCCGCTCTTGATTGCGGTAATCGTTCCAGCCGCCCTTTTGATCGCTTCCTCGGTCAGTTCGTTAGAGTGAGCGTAGCCGGTCACTTCCCCCACAACCCCCCTCAGACCAAACCCTTGCGTGGTATCAAAAGCGGCGGTTTTCAAATGACCGTTATCGAATGAGAAAATCTCCGAAAGGCCGTATTGAAAATACAGCTCACCATCATCCAAACCTCCCAGGGCGTCATCGATTACGCTCTGGATTCGGGCCTTCTCCAGACCGGCGTGGGTAAAGAAAAACTCATCTGCTTTCGGGGGCTCGATCATTGAAAATTTCCAAAGTTTAAAAGTGATAATTCAAGGCCTGTTCCAGCAACTTTATACGAAAAAATGGACAGCGCAATAGCAAGTCATAATCATTTTTATCCTACCCCCAAGAAAATATCAGCAGGGGCTTGTGATGGATTAAATTTCTGATATAAACAGCACGCATGAGGGGGCATCGTCCAAGCCTAAATTCAATTTCAGAAATACCCTTGGTCTGGAAAAGACACAAGGGATAAAAGAGGGGTGACGTGTTTAAAAGATTTTTGCAATTTATTGCCGCAACTTATCTGGGATTAGCGGCGTTTTCCGGACCGGCGCTGGCCGAGCCAGGCCGGGTTGGAATGGCCTACGAAAAACAGCTCAATTTTCAAGCACCGGCCACAGAGGTGATGCACGACATCATATGGCTGCATGATGTAATGATGTATATTATTACACTGATTGTGCTGCTGGTTATGGGTCTGCTGCTTTGGGTAATGATCCGCTACAACCACCGCGCCAATCCCATCCCCGCCAAAACCACCCACAACACATTATTGGAAATGATCTGGACCATTATCCCGGTTTTAATTCTTGTTTATATTGGCGTATACAACATCAAACTTCTCTACAAACAGGATGTTATCCCCGAAGCCGACCTGGTGATCGAGGTGACCGGACACCAGTGGTACTGGACCTACAATTATCCCGACCAGGACCTGGAATTTGATGGCTTCATGCTTGATAGGGCCTTTTTTGATCCTGACCGGTCAGTGGAGGTCCAGCAGCAGCGGGAAGCCGCTATTGAGGATCTGAGGATCCTTTTGGGCCGGGCCGGGCCGATAGAAATTCACCGCCTGCTTGATACCGACACCCGGGTTGTGGTCCCGGTCAACACCGTCGTTAAGGTTCTGGTTACGGCTGATGATGTTATCCATTCCTGGACCATCCCGGCGTTCGGTTTCAAGATTGATGCGGTTCCAGGGAGGACCAATGAAATCTGGTTCAACGTGGAAGAGGTTGGCACCTATTACGGCCAGTGTTCTGAGTTGTGCGGGATTAACCACGCCTTTATGCCGGCCGTGGTCGAGGTGGTCTCAAGAGAAGATTTTGACGCCTGGGTGATCCGCGCCAAGGCGCCGCCGGCATCATAGGGCCGGGTTAACATACTCATTTAACGAAATTTGCATTTGCTTGGAAGGGATTATTAAGATGGCTAAATCGAACCGGGGGTACAAAAGCCACGGCCAAGCGCCGACCGGACTGAAAAGGTGGCTGTTTTCCACCAATCACAAGGACATCGGAATTATG
Organism: Pseudomonadota bacterium; assembly: GCA_022566215.1. Taxonomy (GTDB): domain Bacteria; phylum Pseudomonadota; class Alphaproteobacteria; order Sphingomonadales; family SMXR01; genus SMXR01. The sequence continues at coordinate 119,436 of JADFJJ010000001.1, forward strand.
TACCTGTTTTTTGCCGGTTTTGGCGGGATTATCGGGGTTCTGTTTTCGGTTCTGATGCGCCTTGAACTGCAAGAACCCGGCGTCACTTTCCTGACCTGGTTTGTAGCGGATGGAACGGTTGAACAGGCGGCGCAATTCTTTAATGTGCTGATCACGGCCCACGGCCTGATTATGGTGTTTTTCCTTGTCATGCCGGCACTGATCGGCGGCTTTGCCAACTATTTTGTGCCGATTATGATCGGTGCGCCCGATATGGCGTTCCCGAGATTGAACAACATCAGCTTTTGGCTTCTTCCCCCCGCCTTTACCCTGCTGCTGCTTTCAGCTTTTGTCGGCGACGGCACCATTGGTGTTATCGGCGCCAGTGGGGTAGGTGCCGGCTGGACTATTTATCCACCGCTCTCGGCCAATATATCCGGGGCCTCAATGGACTTGGCAATTTTGAGTCTGCATTTGGCGGGGGCATCATCAATTTTGGGCGCGATCAACTTTATCACCACCATATTCAACATGCGCGCACCCGGCATGACCATGCATAAAATGCCGCTGTTTGTCTGGTCGATTCTAGTCACGGCCTTCCTGCTGCTGCTGGCGCTGCCGGTCCTCGCTGGCGCCATTACCATGCTGCTGACGGATAGGAATTTCGGCACCACCTTCTTTGATCCGGCAGGCGGCGGTGACCCGCTGCTGTTCCAGCACTTGTTCTGGTTCTTCGGCCATCCGGAAGTGTACATCCTGATCCTGCCCGGCTTTGGCATTATCAGCCAGATCATCTCGACCTTTTCCAAAAAACCGATCTTTGGTTATCTCGGCATGGCCTATGCCATGGTCTCGATCGGCTTTATCGGTTTTATTGTGTGGGCGCATCACATGTACACGGTTGGTCTGGATGTTGACCTGAAGGCCTACTTCATGATCGCCACCATGGTGATTGCGGTGCCCACCGGGATCAAGATTTTTTCCTGGATCGCCACTATGTGGGGCGGCTCAATAGAATTTAAAACGCCAATGTTGTGGGCCATCGGCTTTATTTTTCTTTTTACCATTGGCGGGGTGACAGGGATTGTCATGGCCAGCGCCGGGGTCGACCAGCCGCTCCATGACACCTATTATATTGTGGCTCATTTCCACTACACCATGGCGTTGGGTTCGGTGTTCGCCATTTTCGGCGGGTTTTACTACTGGATCGGAAAGATGTCCGGCCGCCAGTATCCCGAATGGGCCGGCAAGCTGCATTTCTGGATCACCTTTGTTGGCGTTAACATGGTCTTCTTCCCGCAGCATTTCTTGGGGTTGGCCGGTATGCCACGGCGTTATGTCGATTACCCGGATGCATATGCTTTCTGGAACCAGTTATCTTCATATGGTTCGTACATTACAGGCGCCGGCGTTATTTTCTTCCTCGGTTTGGTTATTTATATCTTCACCAAGGGAAAAAAATGCCCCGACAGCCCCTGGGGCGATTATGCTGATACGCTGGAGTGGACGCTGTCGTCTCCGCCGCCGTTACATCAGTTTGAAATGCTGCCGAAGATTAAATAAGGGCGGGCAGGAAGACGTTAAGTGTTAAACTCGCAAACCATAACCGAGGGAAATGTGAAAAACCCGTCGCTGGAAAATATCGCCGAAGTTCAGGACTTCTGGGTTCTCCTGAAGCCCAGGGTGATGTCGCTTTCGATTTTTTCCGCTCTGGTTGGCCTGATTTTGGCGCCGGGAGAAATTCACCCGGTTCTGGGTTTCACGGCTATTTTGCTGACCGCTCTGGGGGCAGGTTCCGCCGGGGCGCTGAATATGTGGTTTGAGGGTGATATTGATGCCCGGATGGAGCGCACCAAAACCCGGCCGATCCCGATGGGGCGCCTGACCCCCGGAGCGGTGCTGGGTTTTGGCCTGACGCTGGGCATTGCCGCTGTCTCCCTGATGGGGCTTTTGATCAACTTGTTCACCGCCAGCCTGTTGGCTTTTACCATTCTTTTTTATGTGGTGGTTTATACCATGTGGCTGAAATCCAGGACCACGCAGAATATTGTCATCGGCGGGGTTTCAGGAGCCTTGCCGCCACTGATCGGCTGGGCTGCGGTCACCGGCTCGCTTTCGCTGGAGCCAATGCTGCTGTTCGCTATTATTTTTTCCTGGACCCCGGCGCATTTCTGGGCGCTGGCAATCCTGTGCAAGGATGACTACAACAAGGCCAACCTGCCGATGCTGCCCAATGTTGCCGGACTGGAGAAAACATACATCCAGATATTAATCTATACCGGCCTGACAGTGGCGGTTTCTTTCACCCCTTATATCCTGGGCTTCAGCGGCGCTTTTTACGGTGTGATTGCCATTGGTTTCGGGCTTTTCTTTATCTGGAAGGCGGTAGAGCTTTACCTGAAAAAAGAAGAAAAAAACGCCAGGAGCCTTTTCTTCACCTCTATTTTTTACCTGTTCGCAATATTTTCCGGCCTGGCGCTCGACCGTCTGCTGTTCGGGGGGGTGGGGTGATGCCTGACCGCTCGGAAATGCACAGGAAAATGCGCGGGCGCAATTTCGCCGTGCTGGCGGTGTTGGTGTCGCTGGTGATTTTGATTGCGGTTGCCACCTACGTTAAACTGGGGGGCGGATTTTGAGTGCGGATGCGAAAAATAAAAAAACCGGATTGATTCTGGTGGCGGTTGTTACCGGGATGGTCGGTATGGCCTATGCGGCGGTCCCGCTTTACAAACTTTTTTGCCAGGTCACCGGCTTTGGCGGCACCACCCAGCGGGCCGAGGCGTCCGAAGGGGTTATCCTGGACCGCCCCATGACAATCCGCTTTACCGCCAACTTGAATCACGACATGCCGTGGAATTTTTCCCCTTCGCAATTGACCCAGGAAACCATGGTCGGCCAACAGATGCTGGCCACCTACCGGGCTCACAACCCAACCAGCAAAAGGATTACCGGCACCGCGGTCTTTAACGTTACGCCCTTCAAGGCGGGCGAATATTTCAACAAAATTGAATGCTTCTGCTTTACCGAACAAACGCTGGAGCCAGGCCAAAGCGCCGATATGCCGGTCACCTATTACATCGATCCGGCGATTGCCGACGACCCGCACCTTGATGACGTGAAAGAAATTGTTCTGTCCTATACCTTTTTTCTGGTGGACGCGGAAGAGGCGCCCGAGATGGACCATAAGGGTATAAACGGAACTGGAAATTAAACTGATAACCACGAATTAAATTTAAGGGAGTTAGAGAATATGTCAGGCCCATCAAATCATGATTACCATCTGGTGGAACCCAGCAAATGGCCTGTCATCGGGGCAATATCTGTGTTCCTGATGGCGATTGGCGGCGTTTTCTCTTTGCATGATGTGCCCTTTGTCATTTATGTTTTTTATGCCGGGATAACGGGCCTGCTTTTAACCTTCATTGGCTGGTCGCGGGATGTCGTGGCTGAGGCCCAGGGGGGCTGTCATACACCTACGGTCCAGATTGGCTTGCGCTATGGCATGGTTCTGTTCATCGCCTCTGAGGTGATGTTCTTTGTCGTCTGGTTCTGGGCCTATTTTAACGCCGCCCTGTTTCCCGCGGGCAACGAGGCGATTGGCGGAGTTTGGCCGCCGCAGGGCATCGAGGTGTTTGATCCCTGGCACATTCCGTTCGTTAACACCCTGGTCCTGCTTTTGTCCGGCACCACGGTCACCTGGGCGCATCATGCAATGCTTGAAGGGAACAGAAAAGGCCTCAAGTTAGGCCTGTGGTGCACGGTTCTTTTAGGGATTCTGTTTACCTCCCTGCAGGCCTATGAATACAGCCATGCTGCTTTCGCCTTTGGCGGGAACATTTACGGCTCCACTTTCTTTATGGCGACCGGGTTTCACGGTTTCCATGTGATTATCGGCACCATTTTCCTGTCGGTTTGCCTCTATCGCGCTTACATCGGTCATTTTACCCCGAAACAGCATTTCGGATTCGAGGCGGCCGCCTGGTACTGGCACTTCGTTGATGTGGTGTGGCTGTTCCTGTTCACCTCGATTTACTGGTGGGGTTCGGGGATTTAATTCTGCCACAAAAAATGAAACATAAAAAATCATTGCTGCTGGCCGGGGTCTTCACAGTCCTCGGCCTTGGCATTTTAATGTGGATTGGGTTTTGGCAGCTGGAGCGCCTGGAATGGAAAACTGCCCTGCTGGCTAAAATTGAGACCAACATGGCGATGACGCCAATCCCTTTGGCCGGGCTGGCTGGGCTCGAGGAGAATGAATTTCGCCGGGTCTGCGCCTCGGGGCAGTTTCTTCATGAACAGGAGTTGTACCTTTTTTCCACCAACCTGACAGGGGCGGGCGGGTATCACGTCTACACCCCTTTAATAATTGCTGACGGTAAAGCCCTGCTGGTCAATCGCGGCTGGGTTCCGAACCCCAGGAAAGATCCCGCCACCCGTCTTGCGGGTCAGCTCCCCGGTGTGCAGATGGTTTGCGGTGTGTTGCGGCTGGATGGTAAAAAAAGAAGGTTCGCCCCGGAAAATGATCCCGCCAAGGGCGTCTGGTTTTACCGTGATAGGGAAGCAATGGGCCGGGCCGCAGGGCTGGAAGGGCCAGTCGTGGCCGTTATCGATGCCGATCAAACCCCCAATCCCGGTGGCTATCCGGTGGGTGGGCAAACCCGGGTTAATATCCCCAACAATCACCTTGGATATGCCATTACCTGGTTTGGACTTGCCTTGGCGCTGGCCGGGGTTTTTGCGGTTTTTTTGATTTCCCAGCAAAAAAAATGAGGTATCAACTCATCATCCGACCCTCCCAATAGTCCAGATCATGAAGGGTTTCCTTGCCACAGGGCGTCTCATGGCTTAAGGAACGTCGGTGAAAAATTACAAAGAACGATATGACGGCTAAAATCACCACACTGGAAAACGGGCTGCGCGTTGTCACCGAGGCCAATCCCCATGTTGAGACAGTCTCATGCGGGGTCTGGATTGACGTTGGAACCCGCTATGAGACGGCGGATCAGCACGGAATTTCCCACCTTCTGGAGCATATGGTATTCAAGGGGACCAAAACCAGAAACGCCAGCCAGATCGTCCGGGAAATAGAAGCGGTTGGCGGCCACCTCAATGCCTACACATCACGCGAACACACCTCTTATTACTGCCGCATCCTGAAAAACGACGTAGGCCTTGCCCTCGACCTGCTCGCTGATATCCTGCTCAATTCCCAATTTCCTGAAAGCGAACTGGAACGCGAGAGGGAAGTTGTTCTGCAGGAAATCGGCCAGGTTCACGACACCCCCGACGACCAGATTTTTGACGACCTGCAAACAACCGCTTTCCCGGACCAGGCGCTGGGCCGCCCGATCCTCGGGACGGAGAAAACCGTCACCTCGTTTACCGCGGACAATTTACGGGATTACATGGCCTCTCATTATAGCGCCGGCAACATGATTTTAGCGGCAGCTGGGAACCTTGATCACGAACGCTTTTGCGGGTTGGCGGAAGAACGTTTCGCCCAGCTGGCCAGGGGCAGGAATACCACACTGCAAAAAGCCCGCTATCACGGAGGGGAAATGCGCGCCGGAAAAAAACTGGAACAACTGCATCTGGCGCTTGGCTTTGAAAGCTGTTCTTATCTCGACCCCGATTACTATGCGGTCCAGGTTTACACCACAATTCTTGGCGGCGGCATGTCATCGCGGCTGTTCCAGGAGGTCCGTGAAAAGCGCGGGCTATCCTATTCGGTCTACGCGTTTAATTCGGCTTTGCGCGAGACCGGGCTTTTGAGCATCTATGCCGGAACCGGGCCTGAACACGTCTCGAAATTGTTGCCGATTGTTGTAACCGAAATGAAAGCCCTGACGGACGGGGTTACAGAAGATGAAATATTGAGCGCCAAGGCGCAGCTCAAAGCGGGCTTGCTGCGATGTTTGGAAAGCACCTCCAGCCGGTCTGAACAGATTGCCCGCCAGATGTTGATTTTCGGCCGGGTGCTTGCCACCAAAGAATTGGTCGAAAACGTAAACGCGGTTGACAAGAACGCGGTCAACAAAATTGCCGCAAGAATTTTGAACAGTCCTATCAGTTTGGTGGGGATCGGAGATATGGGAGGTGTGCCGACCCTGGCGAAAGTACAGGAAAGCTTTTTCAGAAGCTAGGAGCCCAGACTCTAATCAGGCGTGGCCGGCGTCTCCGGACAGCATATTTACATCAACCCCGATACAGGCCATTGCGCGGGTCCATTTTTCTTCCATCGGAGTTTCAAAAATCACTTCGTTCTCGGCGTCCACCGTCAGCCAGGAATTGCGCGCCAGCTCGCGTTCAAGCTGGCCTTTACCCCATCCGGCATAGCCCAGCGCCAGCAAATGATGTTTGGGCCCTGATCCCTCGGCCAATGATTTCAGGATATCAACTGTGGCCGAGAGATGGATTAACGGGCTGACCTTCATGGTTGAGGCTTGCGCGAAATCTGAGGAATGCAGAACAAACCCCCGCCCGGCTTCCACCGGCCCGCCGGCATGGATGGGAATGTCGCGAATTGTTTTAGTACGGATTTGCAACTGCTTTAAAAGCTGGGAAAAACTTAAGTTTTCAATCCTGTGATTAATGGCAATCCCCATCGCGCCCTCTTCGGAGTGGGAACAGAGGTAAATGACGCTTTTGATAAACCGGGGATCACGCATCGCCGGCATGGCTAAAAGCAGTTTCCCTTCCAGAGATTGAAACACACCTTGTTCCCAATATTGTTATTTTGCTTTTCCGGTTACAACCTCTAACATGATGCCTTCCCTGTCTGCTGGCAAGGGAGGCATGATAAAAAGGCTGTGATTTTTGTAATATAGCCTAAATCTGTCGAAATCATGGAAAAAAGGAAATATAACCCAAGGCATGACAAACCCTTTAAAAATACCGACCATACCGATGCTGGCAATGACTCTCCTTTTTCTTGGTTTTCAGGTCAATGCCCAGGAGGCAACCGAATGGGCCGAAGGCGACTTTGCCAAATCCCGCCTGGTGGCCAGCCACAAAAGCGTACCGGCCGATCAGGATGGACCTTTATATCTGGGTTGGCAGGTCAAGCTGGAAGGGAATTGGAAAATTTATTGGCGAACCCCGGGTTCCGCCGGGCTGCCGCCGGTCTTTTCCTGGGAAGGGTCGATTAATGTCGCTGGAACCGAGGTTTTGTTTCCGCTCCCTGAACGGTTCGAAATTTTTGAGCTTCAAACCTATGGCTACCATGATGAAGTGGTTTACCCGATAAAAATTACCCCGGCGATTGCAGGCGCCCCTGTCACCCTTAAAGTGAAGGTGAATTATCTGGTGTGTGAAGATCTTTGCGTGCCTGTGGTGGACGAATTTGAAATGGTAATTCCGGCGGCCAAAGGCGAGGCGCCCTTAAGCATTCATGCCGGGCTGATTGACCGTTACCTGCGTCAGGTTCCGGAAAAAGTGGCTGGAATGGGAAAAACAGTTCACCTGACGGATGTTTCCCTGGCCGGCGTTCCCGGGGCGCAAAATCTTATCCTCACCCTGAAAGGGGATGCGCTTTTAAGCGGGGCGGATATCATTGTCGAGGATATTGAGGATTTTAAATTTGGGATTCCGAAAAAAAGACTGCTGGCAGACGGGAATGAAGTAGAATTTATTGTTCCTGTCCGAACCGACCGCAACAATGGTAATTTATCAGGCGAGACTTTGACATTGATCATCGCCGATGGCTGGGGGCGGCAGGAAGAAATTAACTTAACCGTAGAAGATTAGGGGGGAATAAAAATGGCAATTCAAAAGGGCGAAAAAATCCCGAATATTACGCTCACAACCATGGCCCAGGGCAAGCCTGAGGCGGTTGAGACCGCTAGGCTGCTGGCGGACAAAAAAGTGGTCCTTTTTTCACTGCCGGGCGCGTTTACCCCGACCTGTTCGGCCCGCCACCTTCCCGGATTTATTCAAAACGCCGATGCTTTCAGAGAAAAAGGCGTGGATCTGATCATCTGCACCGCGGTTAATGATGCTTTTGTCATGGACGCCTGGGGAAAAGCACAAGGGGCAGGGGACAAAGTCATGATGCTGGCGGACGGCAACGGTGATTTCGCAGACGCCCTTGGTCTGGCCTTTGATGCCCGCGGATTTGGCATGGGGCGCCGCGGCATGCGCTTTTCAATGGTTATAAATGACGGGGTTATAGAGCAGCTGAATATTGAGGAACCGGGCGCTTTTCACGTCTCTTCCGCGGAACACGTGCTCAGCCAGATTTAGGTTGAGGACATCCTTTGGAGTGCTGTTGGGCCAAGCACCATGGCCAGAGGGGAACCTGTCAAGATTATCGGGATGGATGGGGCCCGGTAAAAGGTAGAACCACAAAGTAGCCTTCAGATAAATTTTTGCATGCCTTGGCGCGCCAGGGCGTCGGCGCGTTCATTTTCGGGATGCCCGGTGTGGCCTCTGACCCACTCCCAGGTCATATTGTGCGGTTTCATCGCCGCTTCCAGCGCTTGCCACAAATCGGCATTTTTGACCGGTTTCCTGGCCGCTGTTCGCCAACCATTTTGTTTCCATTTATGGATCCAGGTGGTGATTCCCTCCTTGACGTAATTGCTGTCGGTCACCAGATGCACCTGGCAGGGTTTTTTGAGAGCGTTCAACGCCTTGATTGCGGCAATCAATTCCATGCGGTTGTTGGTGGTCTCGGGCTCTCCGCCCATCAACTCTTTTTCCTTTGAATTATGCCGCAAAATAGCGCCCCAGCCTCCCGGACCGGGGTTCCCGGAACAGGCCCCGTCAGTAAAAATTGTAATGGATGGTTTGCTCATGACCGGTCCTGGGGGACAACCACGTGGAAAGAAATCAGGACGCTTCTTTCAAAAGCGAAGCGGGCATTTTGAAAGTCACGTTTTCCTTTTTTGAGGTCACTTCTTCAAGGACGATATGGAAGTGCTCTTTCAGGAATTCCAGGACTTCATCGACCAGAATTTCCGGGGCGGAAGCGCCCGCGGCGATTCCTAATGTCTTGGCCCCTTCCAGCCACTCCCATTTCAAGTCCTCGGCCCGCTGCACCAGCTTTCCAGGGCAGCCATTGCGCTCGGACACTTCCACCAGGCGCAGCGAATTGGACGAATTTGGCGCGCCGATCACCAGCATCCGGTCACAGCGTACGGCAATCGCCTTGACCGCTTCCTGGCGATTGGTGGTGGCGTAACAGATGTCTTCCTTTTTCGGCCCCTCGATTTTGGGATAACGTTTTTTCAACAGCTCAATAATCTCGGCTGTATCATCCACCGAAAGGGTGGTCTGGGTAATAAAAGCGAGCCGCTGTCCCGGATCAAACTTGAGTTCCATGACATCGTCTTCTGATTCCACCAGCGTAATTGATCCTTCCGGCAGCTGGCCCAGGGTGCCGATAACCTCAGGGTGACCTTCATGGCCGATCATGATGATATGACAGTTTTCCCGGTGGTGGCGTTCAGCTTCGCGGTGAACCTTGCTCACCAGCGGGCAGGTGGCGTCCACATAGTATAATCCCCGGCGCTGGGCCTCGGCCGGAACAGCCTTGGGAACCCCATGGGCGGAGAACACCACCGGAACCCCTTCCGGAACTTCCTCCAATTCATCAACAAAAACGGCGCCTTTGGCTTCAAGGCCTTCAACCACGTAACGGTTGTGGACAATCTCGTGGCGAACATAGACCGGGGGGCCAAATTTCTCCAGCGCCACCTCAACAATCTGGATGGCGCGCTGGACCCCGGCGCAAAATCCGCGTGGGTTGGCGACGAGTACGTTCAGGACCGGTTTTGTCATTGCTCTTGTTCCAGGTTGTTGGGCGCTGTGTATTTTGCGGCTTTACACCATGATTGTAGCCGGGTCAAACCTCAACACCAAAGGTTTTTTTTAAAAATCAGGAACAGATGTGTAAAAGCACATAACTGGCGCTTGTATCGGCAACTAAGCCTGCTTATGATGGCCGGGTTTGAATTTAGCCCGGTCAGCAAGAAAGAAAAGTACATGGATATGCCCGTCATCGCCCAAAAAGCCCCCTATAAGGAACAGCTGAAGGCTGGCAGGATTTACTGGTGGTGCGCTTGCGGGCTGTCATCCAAACAACCCTTTTGCGACGGCAGTCACAAGGGTTCCGGGATTTCCCCGGTCAAGGTAGAAACCCCCGAGGCCAAAGAGGTTTATTTTTGCGGTTGCAAAAACACCAAGGATAGCCCCTACTGCGACGGGACGCACAAACAGCTCCTTTGAAAAAACTTGAAAGTTAAGCAGACCCATGCCTCAAATATCGAAATTTTCCACGATATGTTTTATCGTCCTGACCGGATTTCTGGTGGCCTCTTGCGGCCAGCCGAAGTCATTTATCAGAATTTCCAACTGTCCGGCGGTTGGGTTGGTGGCCCACATGGGAACGCTGACCCGGTTCGATTCTGCCGGGCAGACCAATGAAAATGTGATTTTTGACGCCGCCATCACCGATATCGAATTCAACTGTGATGACCAGACCGCGGTCGCCACCACTATTTCGTTCAGCGTCTGGGGGCGGCGCGGCCCCGCCATGAAGAACGAGGTGCAAAACCTGACCTATTATGTCGTTGTTATCCGCGACAATTATCTGGTCACTGCCAAGAAAAAATTTACCACCCAGCTCAATTTCTCAGGCGGCCGTGACAAAGCGGGCATCAGGGAAACCGTGATCCAGCGGTTTAGCGATTTTGAAATGCTCAAGCGCTATGATTATGAGGTGTTCGTCGGCTTTGAACTGGCTCCTGAAGAGCTTCAGTTTAACGTTTCCCGTTAAGCCATTCTTTAAGTTGACTCATCAATTTTCTGCACTATGATCACAAAATCCGCTGTAATTTTTGGCGGGCCGCCCGGTGCCGGGCCGGAAATCAGGCCAAGCACATCTTTTTGCGGGAGAGACCGGTTTTCGAATCGGCGCCGAAGGAGCAACCGCCCCGGAAACTCTCAGGCCAACGGACCGCGAAAAGAAGGGTACTCTGGAAAGCAGGCCATTTGGCCTCACCGAAGGGGTAAGCCTGAACACTTTCAGGTGAATTCTCTCAGGTTCCGTGACAGAGGGGGCTTAAAGGCCAGGGCGTGAGCCTGAGCTTTAGGTAAACTGTCGCGGGGCTGAAATGGAAACTCCGGAAAATTTGAAAAAGACTCCTCTTTTTAACCTGCATGCCGAACTGGGCGGGAAAATGGTCCCGTTTGCCGGCTACAATATGCCGGTCCAGTACCCGATGGGCGTGATGAAGGAGCACCTTCACACCCGGGCCGCGGCGGGGCTGTTTGACGTTTCGCATATGGGGCAGGCCTTCCTGAGGGCCCGGGGCGATCAGGATATCGGGAAACTGTTTGAACGTCTGGTGCCCGGGAATATTGCCGGGCTTAAGCCGGGACAGTTGCGCTACACCCTGTTGCTGAATAATACCGGCGGCATCATGGACGACCTGATGGTCACCCGCCATGAGGATAAGGACAATACCCTTTTCCTGGTGGTCAATGCCGCCTGCAAGGAACAGGACTTTGCCCACATCAGGGATAAATTCAAAGATGAAGCCGATCTGGAAATCTTTAACGGCCGGGGTCTGATCGCCCTGCAGGGTCCAGAGGCGGAGACGGTCCTGTCACGTTTGTGGAATGGTTCGGCGAATTTAAAATTTATGCAGGCCAGGGGTGTAGATATTTTGGGGTATGAATGTTTCATCAGCCGCTCCGGCTATACCGGGGAAGACGGCTTCGAGATTTCTGTTCCCGGCGAAGGCGCGGAAGACCTGGTCCGGGCGCTGCTGGCGTTTGATGAGGTTAAGGCGATCGGCCTTGGCGCCCGTGATTCACTTCGCCTTGAAGCCGGGCTTTGTCTTTACGGGCATGACCTTGATGAAGGCACCTCGCCGGTTGAGGCGGACCTGGTCTGGACGATCGCCAAGGCCCGGAGGAAAACCGGTGATTTCCCGGGCGCTGGGCGCATTTTGAAAGAGCTTGAGGAGGGAGCGGCGCGAAAACGTGTCGGAATTAAACCCCTGGGCCGTGCACTGGCCCGGGAAGGGACGGAAATTTCCGATCAAGAGGGAAGCAAAATCGGTGTCATCACCAGTGGCGGCTTCGGCCCCTCCTTTGGCGGACCGGTTGCCATGGGCTATGTTGCCAGTGCTCATTCCGCCACCGGGACCAGGGTCGGTCTTCTGGTCAGGGGTAAAATGCTTGAAGGAGAGGTTTACGCCCTGCCTTTCGTCAAACAGGATTATAAGCGATAAATTGAAAACAAGGGGGATATGATATGATTAAATATTCAAAAGACCACGAATGGATCAGGGTTGACGGTGACCAGGGAGTGGTCGGCATTTCTGATTATGCACAGGAATCGCTCGGCGACATTGTGTTTGTCGAATTGCCTGAGGTCGGGGCATCTTTTTCAAGCAAGGACGAAGTGGCTGTGGTTGAATCGGTCAAGGCCGCCAGTGAGATTTACACACCGGTAGGCGGTGAAATTACTGCCGTTAACAAAGATCTTGCAGGGGATCTGTCGCTGGTCAATAGCTCTCCGATGGAAGGAGGGTGGTTTTACAAGATCAAAATTTCCGATCTCTCCGAGCTGGACCGCCTGATGGATGAGGCCGCCTATAATAAATATGTGGAGACCCTTTCCTGATGCGCTATCTGCCACTTACCGACCGGGACCGGAAAGAGATGCTGAAAAGCATCAATGCCGCTGGCATTAACGATCTTTACCGGGACGTTCCAAAAGAAGCCTGGTTAAATGAGCCGATTGGTCTTCCCAACCATGCCAGCGAGTTGCAAGTGGAGCGTCATTTCCAGAAGTTGGCGGACCAGAACCAGGCGGCTTTTTCAGGGCCGTTTTTCGTCGGCGCCGGGGCTTACCGCCACCATGTCCCGGCCAGTGTCGATCACCTGATCCAGCGCGGTGAGTTTCTAACCTCCTACACCCCCTACCAGCCCGAGATCAGCCAGGGGACGCTGCAGTATTTGTTTGAATTCCAGACCCAGGTGGCGTTGCTGACCGGCATGGATGTCGCCAACGCCTCGCTTTATGACGGCTCAACCGGGTGCGCGGAAGCAATCCTGATGGCCCAGCGGGTGACCCGGCGGCGCCAGGCCATCCTGTCCGGCAACCTTCATGGCCAGTACCGGGATGTTGCTGAGACTGTCACCCAGTTCACCGACGAGAAAATGGACAAGCTGGAACCCTGTCCGGAAAATCCGGAACAGGATTATGAGCGCATTTTAAGGCATCTGAATAAAGATACCTCGTGCGTGGTGGTCCAGAACCCGGATGTCTTTGGCCATATCCGTGACCTGACGCCGCTGGCCGAAGCGGTTCATGAAAAAGGTGCTCTGTTGGTGGTGGTGGTGACCGAGGCGGTTTCATTCGGCGCCCTCAAATCCCCCGGTGAGATGGGCGCGGACATCGTGGTCGGCGAAGGCCAGTCGATCGGCGGCGGCCTGAATTTCGGGGGGCCTTATCTTGGTCTTTTTGCCACCCGTGACCAGTTTGTCCGTCAGATGCCCGGCCGCCTGTGCGGTGAGACCGTGGATGAACAGGGAACGCGTGGCTATGTCTTGACGCTGTCAACCCGCGAACAGCATATCCGCCGGGAAAAAGCGACCAGCAATATTTGCACCAATTCCGGCCTGACAGCGCTGGCTTTCACCATTCATATGACCCTTTTGGGGGAAAAGGGTATCCGCGCGCTGGCCATGCTCAACCATAAAAAGGCTTGTGAACTGCGCGATACGCTGAAAGGTATTCCCAGTATCGAAGTTCTGAACAAAGCTTTTTTCAACGAGATATCGGTAAAACTTCCCATTCCCGCCGCCGCCGTGGTCGAGCGCCTGGCGGAAATAGGGATCCTGGGCGGGGTTCCGGCCAGCCGTATTTTTCCGGGCGTGGATAATGTCGGCAACATCCTGATTCTGGCGGCCACCGAACTGAATGAAGAGAGCGATTTCAAGGCCTTGGGTAAAGGCCTGAAGGAGGTGTTGAAATGAGCACCTATACCGGCAACCGGGGCCTCGATATCAATGAGCCGCTGCTGTTCGAGATCGGCAACCTGGAGCGCACCGGGGTCGAAATTCCCGAGATTGAAGATTTTGAAAACGCTCTTGGGGGACTGGAGCGGAGCGGGCCGATCGGGACGCCGGGGCTGTCCGAGCCCGAGACCATGCGCCACTTCACCCGTCTCTCCCGGAAAAACTTCGCTATCGATATGGGCATATTCCCGCTCGGCTCATGCACCATGAAACATAACCCGCGCCTGAATGAAAAAATGGCGCGTATTCCGGGACTCTCGGACATTCACCCCCTGCAGCCGTTCTCCACCGTCCAGGGGTCGCTTGGCGTTATGAAAGAGCTGGCCGACTGGCTGACCGGCCTGACCGGGATGCCGGCGGTGGCTCTCTCCCCCAAAGCCGGGGCGAACGGCGAGCTGTGCGGCCTGATGGCGATCCGCGCCGCCCTTGAGGATACGGGCAACGCCCGGGAATTTGTCCTGATTCCCGAATCGGCCCACGGCACCAACCCGGCAACCGCGGCTTTGTGCGGCTACAAGGTTAAATCAATCCCCGTCAACGACAAGGGCAGAGTGGACCTGGATGCGTTTTTGCGGGAGCTGGATGAAATGGGGGAGACAATCGCTGCCATCATGCTGACCAACCCCAACACCTGTGGGCTGTTTGAAAGCGATATTATCAAAATCGCCGATGCGGTTCATAATATTGGCGCGTACTTTTATTGCGATGGGGCAAACTTCAACGCCATTGTCGGCAAGATCCGCCCCGGCGATCTGGGCATCGATGCCATGCACATCAATCTGCACAAGACCTTCTCCACCCCCCATGGCGGCGGCGGGCCGGGGTCAGGCCCGGTGGTGTTCTCAGAGGCGCTGGCGCCGTTCGTTCCGGTCCCGTACCTGGTGGCGGATGGTGAAAAGCTTTCCCTGAAAGAAGCGCTCGATGGAACCGACAAGGCGTTCGGCCGCCTGACCGCGTTCCATGGCCAGATGGGCATGTACATTCGCGCGCTCAGCTACATCATGAGCCACGGCGAGGACGGCCTGAGGCAAGTCGCCGAGGATGCGGTCCTGAACGCCAATTATATCCTTGAGCACCTGAAAGACGTCATGACCCCCAGCTTTGACGGCCCGTGCATGCATGAAGCCCTGTTTGACGACCGGTTCCTCAAGGGAACAGGGGTCGAAACGCTGGATTTCGCCAAGGCCATGATTGATGAAGGCTTCCACCCGATGACCATGTATTTCCCGCTGGTGGTTCACGGCGCCATCCTGATCGAGCCGACCGAAACCGAAAGCAAGCGTACCCTGGACCAGTTTATCGCCGCTCTTCGTGATCTCGCTAAGGCGGCCAGGGAAGGGGATGTGGAACGTTTCACCAAGGCGCCGCACCTGGCGCCCATGAAACGTCTGGATGAAACGGCAGCCGCCCGTAATCCGGTGCTGCGCTGGCGAGAATCCTAGACGGACTATATTCAGCTTTCACCCTCACCCCACCCCTCTCCCCTCAAGGGAGAGGGAGCTAAAGTAAAGCACTTATTATAAGTCCTCTCCCCTCTGAGGGAGAGGATTTAGGTGAGGGGGTTTATCAAATAATACGCTGTGGCTGCCCCAAAGCTGGAGGCAAAAGAAAAACGCTCAAATTAGTTCAGGCGCTTGTCGAGATCCTTGATCGCTTCATCGACCAGCTTGTCATGCTTGCCGGCTTTAAGCTGGGTTTTAAGAACCGCGGAAGCAGCATTCACCGCAGCCTCGGCGGCAGCGATTCTGACTTTTTTGACCGCTTCCAGCTCGGCCTGGGAAATTTTGTCCTCGGTGGCCTTCAGTTGTCTGGCGAAAGAGGCTTCCAGGTTTTTCTCTGCCTCTTTGGCAAAAAGGTCCGCCTCTTCCAGAGCCAGCTTCATCATCGCTTCAGCCTCTTTTCTGGCGTCGCGGTGCTTCCTCTGGTATTGGGCCAGCAGGCTTTGCGCTTCTTCCTTCAGCGCCCGCGCTTCTTCCAGTTGAGCCCTGATCTTGTCAGCACGCTCATCCAGGGTTTTAGCGACCTTCGAGGGAATTTTTTTCCAGATCAAAAGACCGGTAAAGATGACAAAAGCCAAAGCCACCCAGAAGGCGGGATCGGCAATCAAGCTAGCGAAATCCATGTCAGCTCCCTCCCTTTAGGTGCGGCCCAGAAGGTTGGCCTTGACCGCTTTCCCGGCCTCCGTGGCGGAAAGTTTCTGACCTGAAAGTTTTGCTACGATGGAAATACAGGCATCGCTTGCGATTTTTTCCAGATCGTCCAGAACCTCGTTCCTGGCCACGGTGATATTGGCCTCGGCCGCGGCAAACTTTTTGTCCATTTTGGCGGACATATCGGTACGTTTTTCAGCCAGCCCGGCATCCAGTTTTTTGCGCATGACCTTCAGGTGGGTTCGCGCCTCCATCCTGGCTTGGGCGGTCAACCGGTCATAATCGGCTTCCAGCTTTTCGCTTTCCGCCTTGTAGCTTTCAGCCTGTTCCAGATCGCCGTCAAGACGGTTCTGCCGCTCTTCCAGAATTTCCCCCACGCGCGGCAGGGCAAACTTGGCCATCACAAAATAAATAAACCCGAATGTGATGACCAGCCAGACAAGCTGCGGCAGAAAGGTTTCAATTTCCAGTTGTGGCATAGCGCGGCCTAACGTGTTGGTGTTCTAATTCTAAATAATTAGAATACGAACAGCAGCATAAAGGCAACCAGCAGCCCGAACAGGCCGGTGGCTTCCGCCAGGGCAAAGCCCAGCAGCACACGGCCCCACTGGCCATCGGCGGCTGACGGGTTCCGGAGAGCGCCCTGAAGGTAGCTTCCGAAGATGTTGCCGATGCCGATACCTGCTCCGATAAGAGCGGTACAAGCCAGTCCGGCGCCAATCAGTTTTGCAGCTTCTGCTTCCATTTTAAGATCCTTTCTTTGGTCGGTTGGTTCAGATTAATGTTCAATATGGAATGCGTCGTTCAGGTAAATGCAGGTTAAAAGCGCAAACACGTAAGCCTGCAGAACAGCAATTAATATCTCAAGCCCGGTCAGGGCTATAATCCCAAGTAAGGGTAAAATTCCAGGAACCAGATAATATGACCCCAGCGGGACGACAAAACCGGCAATTACTTTCAGCAAAGTATGCCCCGCCATCATATTGGCGAACAACCGGACCGACAGGCTGAACGGGCGGGTCAGGTAAGAAAGCAATTCGATCGGCACCAGGATCACAGCCAGGGCTATGGGAACGCCTGAGGGAACGAAAAGCCTTAAAAAGCCAATTCCGTTGTTGATGAAACCCATCACTGTCACCATCAGAAAGACAAAGGCGGCAAAGGCGAAGGTGACAACAATATGGCTGGTGACGGTAAAAGCATAGGGGAGCATTCCTATCAGATTGGCAAACAGGATGAACATGAAAAGCGTAAAGACAAACGGGAAAAACCGTTTGGCCTCGGTCCCGGCCGACTCATAGAGCATCCCGGCAATAAATTCGTAGACTATTTCAACCATGGACTGCCAACGGCTGGGAACCGCACTGGCGTGACGCATGCCGCCGGCGACAAACAGCCAGATCAGCAGCACAATAATCACCATAACCAGCGAAGCGTTGGTGAAATCGAAGAACGAGGCGAACTCGTCCTTGAAAAGGGGAGTAACCTTAAACTGTTCTAGAGGACCATGTTGTTCGGCTGCCACGTCACCTGTTCCAAATCTCTATTTGTCCTGCTCCGGGGGGAGCTCTCCCCCAATCTTTTGCGCCGCCTTGTAAACGTTCCTGAAGCCCGCCGCAACCCCTAAGAAAAAGAAAATTACAAACAGCCACGGGGTCGTTCCAAGCCACTTATCAAGGTACCATCCAATCGCACCGCCAACCATTACGGCAAGCACCAGCTCAAGGCCGATCCGGTAGGCTTTGCTTACGTCCCGGTCGCCCTTTTGCTTGTACTTTCTGGTGCTGGCTTGCTTTTCTTTCCGGGCTTTTTCGAGGCGCTCATCTAGCGCCTCAAGACGGTCTTTATCTTCTTTTTTGGTCATGATTTTCTTTGGAGCCGGGATTAGGCGAAAGCGCGCATTTCTTCGGTGTTTTCAAGATCGACCGAGACCAGCTGCGAAACCCCCTGTTCGGACATAGTGACCCCATACAGGCGCTCCATCCGGGCCATCGAAATGGCATTGTGGGTAACGATCAAAAAACGGGTTTCGGTGCGTTCCTTGATCTCATCCAAAAGGTCGCAAAAGCGCTCGATATTGGCATCATCAAGGGGGGCGTCCACCTCGTCCAGCACGCACACCGGCGCCGGATTGGTCAGGAATACCGCGAAGATCAGGGTAATCGCGGTCAGCGCCTGTTCGCCGCCCGAGAGCAGCGAGCGGTGCAGCAGTTTTTTGCCCGGCGGGCTGGCCATGATATCCAGGCCGGCTTCCAGCGGGTCGTCGGCCTCGGTCAGCACCAGGTGGCCATGACCGCCATTGAAAATCTTGGAAAAAAGTTCGCCGAAGTTTTTGTTCACAATCTCGAACGCTTCCAGCATTTTCTGGCGGCCTTCACGGTTGAGCGATCCGATGCTGGCGCGCAGACCCCGGATCGCCCCTTCCAGGTCTTCCTTTTCCCTGGTGAGGCGTTCAACCTCGCTTTCCAGCTCTTCCAACTCGACATCAGCGCGCAAATTGACGGCGCCAAGCCGTTCGCGTTCCACCTTCAGGCCCTCCAGCTTAATTTCCGCGGCTTCCGTGGTGGAGAATTTTTCAAGCTGTTTTTCCTTGATTCCCGCCTCTTCAACCAAGCTCCCGGCGGTGCAGCCGAATTCCTCTTGGATCAGGGATTGCAGTTCTTCCAGCCGCTCCCCGGTGCTTTCATGGTGGGATTGATGGCGCACCATGTCTTCCCGAATCCCGGAAAGCACGGCCCCCGCCGCCTTGAGTTCGCGATCCTTTTCGGTAGTTCTGTTTTCAGCTTCGGCCAGTTTGTCGCGCGCCCCGGCGGCGGCGCTTTCGGCTTTTGCCATCAGGTCCAGCAGGGCTTTGCGCTTTTCCTCAAACCGGTCCGGGCTACGGTCAAGACCCGACAGGGCATCGATGGCCTGTTGCTTGCGCCCGTCCAGTTCTTCGATCTGGGCTCGGGCAGCGGCGGCTCTTTCCTGCCAAGCTTCGGCCTCGCGTGACAGCGATCCCAACCGGGCTTCCTTTTCATCCTTGACCTGGCGCCAGGTTTCAAATTTAGCGCGCGCCGAGGCCAGCTTTTCACGCCAGTCTTCAAGGGTCTCGCGGGCGCGGTTCAGGTCCTGCTCAAGTCCGGCTTCTTCAGCCAGGGTCTTGATCTCGGTCTCAAGGGCGATGGCTTTATCGCGGGCCTCGGTCTGGTCACTGTCCAGGCGCGCCAGGATCTCCTTCAGGGCGGCGCTTCGTTCGGCCATCTTCAGGCCCTTTGATTCACCATCGGAAATTTTTTCCCGTTCCCCGGAATAGCGGTCGCTGGCTTCCTGCTGGCGGGCGCGCAGAGCCTCAAGCTCGTGCGTCAGTTGATTGAGGGTTTGTTCCTTGCCGCCCAGGTTTTTGGCCAGTTTATCCATTGCATCACGGGCCGGCGTTTCTTTTTGCTTCAGGGCTTTGAGCTTATTTTGCTGCAATAACTTCAGGGCTGCTTTGGCCGGGGCCTGGGAGGTCCTGACCAGGCCGTCCCAGCGCCACAGTGTTCCGTCCTTGGAAACCAGCCGTTGGCCCGGGTGCAAACCGGCCATCAATCCAGCGCCATCTTCAACAATGCCCACTTGGCAAAGGCGCCGTTTGAGCGCCGCCGGGGCAGTGACGACATCTGTCAGGGGCCGGGCGCCTTCCGGCAGGGCAGGGGGGTTTTTCAAGTCCACCAAAGTGCGCCAATGGAAAGGGCCAACGTGGCCTTCCGGGGCGTCCAGGTCATCACCAAGCGCGGCGCTCAGGGCTGCCTCGTAACCGGCCTCGACCTTTATTGCCGCGGCGATCGGTATGACCCCGCCCCCGGTGTCTTCGGCCAGCAGGCTTTCCAGCGCGCCAATTTCACCGGTCAGGGCGGAAAGACCGGCCCGGACCCCGGATAAGGCCTCGCGGGCGGTGTCATAGTGTTCCTGGGCGGCCAGCCGCTCACCCTCTTTTTCCTCGATGCCGGCTTCGATCTCCTTGAGGTTTTTCAATGCCGCCTCGACGCCAGCGCGGTCAAAGACGGCCTCCTTCCCGGCCGGGGCGATAGCGGAAAGTTCTTCCCAGGCAGCTTCCCGTTCTGTTGTCAGGCGCTCTTTTCTGGCCGCCAGGGCCTGCAACTCTTCCACCAGGTGGTCCTTGCGGATCTTTTTGCCGGTATAGGCGGTATTCAGCTCATTGTAGCGCGCTTCCTCCTCGCCGGTTTTTTCAAGCACTTGGTGATAAGCGCTCTCAATCCCTTTTGCCCCTTGCTGGTCGGCTTCCAGTTCCTGGCGCAGATCTTCCTGTTCTCCTTTTTGGCGGGTCAGTGTTTCTTGCGAGCTATCGAGCAACGTGTTTTCACGCGCCAGGTCTTGATCCAGCTGCTCCAGCCGGGCTTTTAATTCGGCGATGCGGTTCTGGATGTTCTTTTCTTCCGCTTCCAGGCTCTCAAACTCAATCCGCACCCGGCTTAAGGCGGCGCCTGCTTCAGCTTCCTTCTGGCGCAGCGGGCTCAGTCCGGTATGCAAGCCTTCGCTGATCGTATTCAGGCGGGCGACAATGGCCGTTTGGCTGGCGACTTTACGCTCGGCCTGATCCAGTTTTTCTTTTGCCGTGGCGACCGTACGGTCCAGGTTCTGCCACTTCAGGTGCAGCAAGATCGCCTGGGTGCGGCGGATATCGCCAGCGATGTTTTTGTAACGGGTGGCCTGGCGCGCCTGGCGTTTCAGGGAACCCGCCTGGGCTTCCATCTGGATCATGATGTCACCCAGCCGCTGGAGATTGCCTTCCGCCGCCCGAAGCCGGGTTTCCGCTTCCTTGCGGCGGGAATGCAGACCGCTGATCCCGGCCGCCTCTTCCAGGATCAAGCGCCGTTCCTGCGGCTTGGCGTTGACAAAAGCAGACACTTGCCCCTGGCTGACCAGGGACGGCGAATTGGCCCCGGTGGCGGCATCGGCGAACAGCATCTGAACGTCCCTGGCGCGCACTTCCACACCATTAATACGGTAGGCTGATCCCGAGTCCCGCTCAATCCGGCGGGAAACTTCCAGTTCATCTGAATCGTTAAATTGGGCCGGGGCCTTGCGGTCGGAATTGTCCAGCAGCAGTGTAACCTCGGCGAGATTACGCGAAGGGCGCCGTTCGGTGCCGGAGAAGATTACATCATCCATCATCTCACCGCGCAGGCGCTTGGCTGAAGTTTCCCCCATCACCCAGCGCATCGCTTCAAGCAAGTTGGATTTGCCGCAACCGTTGGGGCCGACAATGCCGGTCAGCCCCGGCTCGATAATCAGCTCGGTCGGGTCGACAAAGGATTTGAAGCCTGATAACCGGATGCGTTTAAATTCCAAGGGTTCTTCTTCCCTTCCCGCCGGTCACAGGCCGGCCAAGTGGTTACATGTTGTCTTCAACAAGTGCTGCCAGGGTATCAAATTCTATTTCGCCGACATGGCGCTCATTGCCGATAAAGAATGTCGGTGTGCCGGTGACCCCTTCGGTCTGGCCCGCACGCAGCATCTCGACCAGGTTTCGCTGCAGGTCGGTATTGGCCAGGCAGGCATCCATATCCGCGCGGTTGATGCCAACCCGCCGGGCAATCGCGGCGATTTCAGGTTTGGCGTCCTGGACCACCCATTGGCGCTGACGTTCGTAAAAAATCGCCATCAGGTCAAACGCTTGGTCCGGGCCGACGCACCGGGTCAGCATGCCGACCGCCAGGTCCGCCGGGTCGCGGGTATAGTTCCTGTAGATCAGCCGGACTTTACCGGTCTTTATGTACTGTTCCTTGAAATCGGGAAAAACTTGCATATGGAAATTCGCACAATGCCCGCAGGTCAGCGAGGCATATTCAATCATGGTCACCGGCGCATCCGGGTTGCCCATGATCAGGTCGCCAAAGGCGACCCCGTCCCGGACTTCCTCGGCTGAAATGACCTGGGTATAATCGGGTCCGGTATAATCTTCTACAACTGCAGCGGTATTTGTGCCGTCAGACGTTTCAGAACTGTCACAGGCGGCCAGGCCAAACAGCATAGCCGTGGCTGCGATGGTTGTTAATAAGGTATTCTTATATGTTTTCTTGTGTGTCATAGGTTCTCTCACCACTATATATAGTATTAATGTTAGGCTGGAAGCCAGTTAAAAATGGCAATTTTGGCTATTTTTGTTCCTTGGTCAAAACCTCCGCGCCCAGGCTGATCAGGGTTTCCCTGAGCCCTGAATCTTTCATGGCTTTGGTCCAGGTTTCTATTTGTTTGACCACTGCCGGGTCAGGAGGTTTTTTTTCAACCCTCTCAGGTCTTTTATTCTGCCCGGGTTTCCCTTGTACTAGGGTAATCCGGCTGATTAGATTGTGACCGTAAAAGATATTGATCTTTTCGATCAGAATAGGAATTTGATGTTGCACCTCAAGAGCGGCGGCTCCTTCCACCAGCAAATGAAGGATGGCAATCTTCTCCCCCTTTTCCTTGCCATAGGTCAGGCGCAACGGGGCGGCCACCCGGGACAGTTTTTCCCCGGCAATTTCCCGCCAGCCGCGGATCAGGGCGTCCTCGGCAAAGCCATATTGACGGAAAACCCGTTTTGCTGATTTGGGCAGAACTGTATCGAGCCGCCGAACCCAGCCTATTCTTCCGTTTGGGATTGTTTTTGCCATTTTCAACGAAAACCCTTTTGCACTTTTCCGCCTGAATTCTATAAAGCAGATTGGGGCCCTGCTAACAAGGATAGTCTGTGGCAAGAGATAAAGGAAATAACAAAAAGCTGACCGGGCGGTTACTGGACTGGTTTGACCGGGAGGGGCGGTCCTTACCCTGGCGGACCAAGGCCAGGCGCGATCCCTATAAAGTCTGGCTGGCGGAGATTATGCTGCAGCAAACCACGGTCATGGCGGTTATTCCCTATTTTGAGAAATTTCTTGAACTTTATCCAAATGTCAAGACCTTGGCCCGGGCGCCGCTGGAAGAGGTTTTGAAAAACTGGGCCGGGCTCGGGTATTACGCCCGCGGGCGAAACCTCCATAAATGCGCCAATATCGTGGCCAATGATTTGGCGGGCCAATTTCCTGAGAAGGAAGAGCAGTTGCTTACTCTTCCCGGCATCGGCCCCTATACCGCAGCGGCGATCGCAGCCCTGGCTTTCGGGCAGCCGGCAACGGTTGTTGACGGCAATGTCGAACGGGTTATGGCCCGGCTGTTTGCCGTTCCTGTCCCTTTACCGGGAGCAAAATCTAGGCTCCATGATCTTGCGGCTTCGCTCACCCCGGACGACCGTCCCGGTGATTATGCCGAAGCCCTGATGGATCTGGGCGCTGCTGTTTGCACCCCAAATGCTCCCGATTGCCCCCACTGCCCCTTGAGTGGCTTTTGCCGGGCTTTTAAGCAAGGCCTGCAGGATACTTTGCCGAGGCGCGATAAAAGAAAGGCCAGGCCGACCCGCCACGGGGTGGTGTTCTGGCTTGAGGATAAGGGCCGGGTGCTGGTGCGGCGGCGCCCGGAAAAAGGGCTTTTAGGAGGCATGCTCGAGTTGCCCTCAACCCCGTGGCGGGAGGGTCAAAAACAGTCTTTTCACAGCCACGCCCCGCTTGATATTCAGTGGACGCCGGTCTCGGGCGAAGTGCGCCATACCTTCACCCATTTTCATCTTCGGCTGACCATCCTGACAGGGCAGGGACATGTGAAGGGGGGCAGTTGGCTTAAAAAGGATCAATTGCTGGCCGCCGGGTTTCCGACCGTCATGAATAAGGTTATTGCCAGAGTTTTGGAAACCCGGTCCTAATTCAGTTTGTGAATTTGGCCCGGGCCTTTTTGCGCAAGGTGTCAATCGGCTCCAGGCTGCCCTTTTTCTCGAAATGCCAGAAGGTCCAGCCGTTGCATGCACTTGCCCCCTGGACATGGGCGCCCATTTTGTGGATCGAGCCTTCCTGGTCGTCACAGATCAAAGATCCATCGCAACGCACCTTTGCCCTGACCTTCTTTTTGGCATCGAAAAGCACCGTCCCGGGTTTCAGCAGGCCCATTTCGACAATGGCGCCAAAGGGAACCCGCACCTGTTGGCGGGCCGAGGTGGTGAAAGCAATGATATTGTCATCGAACTTGTCCGCCAGTGAGATGCGTTTGCTGGCCAGCCGGATATATTTTTCCTCGCGCTCGATGCCAATGAAATGGCGACCCAGGCGTTTGGCGACCACCCCGGTGGTGCCGGTCCCGAAAAAGGGGTCCAAAACAATATCCCCTTGGCTGGTGGAGGACAAAATCACCCGGTGCAGCAGCCCTTCCGGTTTTTGGGTGGGATGGCCCTTTTCGCCGTTTTCCTTGATCCGCTCCTTGCCGTTGCAAATCGGCAGCAGCCAGTCGGAGCGCATCTGGACATCCTCGTTGAGGGATTTCATCGCCCGGTAGTTAAAGGTAAAGCCCTTGGCGTCCTTTGATTTGGAGGCCCAGATCAGGGTTTCATGGGCGTTGGTAAAGCGGGTGCCGCGGAAATTCGGCATCGGGTTTTGCTTGCGCCAGATGATGTCATTGAGAATCCAGTAGCCCTGGTCCTGCAGCTCTTTGCCAACCCGGAAAATATTGTGATATGAGCCGATCACCCACAGCGTGCCGGTGTCCTTCAAAACTCTTTTGGCCGCCTTCAGCCAGCCGTGGGTAAATTCATCATAGGCTTTAAAGGTTTCAAACTGGTCCCAGTGATCGGTGACGGCATCGACCTTGGAATTATCAGGCCGGTGCAGGTCTCCTTGCAATTGTAAATTATAAGGCGGGTCGGCAAAGATAACATCGACCGACTTTTCAGGCAGCCGGTTCATGATCTCTATGCAGCATCCCTTCAGGATCTGGTCCACAGGCAAGCGATTGGCGCCCGTCATGTGCGTCGTTCCTCTCTCTCCCACCTTAAGAGCACATTAACTAAAGTGCTCTGTATTCCTGCAACACCGGTTGAGGAAGGCGGCCATCATGAGTCAAAACGGATTCCGGCGTCAAGTGAAAAATGTTTTGGAATCAGTAAGTTACCTTCGAATCCTCGCCTAAAAGCCGCCGCACCGGGGCAAAACTTTTCCGGTGATGGGGGGTGAGTCCCACAACATCTAGTGCCTGCAGATGGTACGGGACTCCATATCCTGCGTTTTGCTCCCAACCGTACTCGGGGAACTCTTTTGCCAATTCGGCCATGATTTTGTCGCGGGAAACTTTTGCAATAATGCTGGCCGCGGCGATCGAAAAGCTGATCGCGTCCCCCTTGACCAGACATTTGGTTGGGAAACCTAACCCCGGGTCGCGGTTGCCATCGACCAGGCAGGCGTCAGGTTTGACGGGCAGGGCCGCCAGCGCCCTTCGCATCGCCAGCATTGAGGCTTCCAGAATGTTCAGGGTGTCGATCTCTTCCACCGAAGCCTGACCAAGGCCGACCAGGGAGGTTTTCCGGATCTCAAAAAACAGTTCCTGGCGCCGCCCGGCGGTCAGCTTTTTGGAATCATTCAGGCCCGGGGAAAAGTTTTCAGGATCAAGAATGACCGCCGCCGCCACCACCGGTCCGGCCAGGGGGCCGCGGCCCACCTCATCCAATCCGGCGACCCGCCCGCCCATCTCAAGTTCATGGGAAAAACTGGGTTCAGGATTATCCAGGAATGAAAACTGCTTGGCCATTGGCTCATGCCCCAATTGAGTCCAGACCCTAGTATAAAACAGCGCCGGGAAAAACAAAGCCCCTTTGCGGGAGGGATGCAAAGGGGCTTTTTTCGGGGTGTCTGAGAGTGTCTCAGACGGACAAATCTGTTGGTCTGAAACCGGGTGCTTTCAAGAGGCTGTTAATGGCTCTTTTTGGCCGCCCGCTTGAGGTGGCGCCAGGCCCGCTTGGATTGTGAATATTTGCTCACAAAATACCGGGCGCTGTAACCTTGGTTCGGGGCTATCGTAAACATCGGGGTCTTCCTTTTCTTGCTCTTTAAGTGATAGTACGCTCAAGTCACTGAAAACCTTCGCTTTTTTACCAGTTTTTTGAAAATTCAGGGTCATTTCCGGGGGCCCTGTCCTTTCACGCTTTATATAAGACTTTGTAATTATATTACAAGAGTGAATAATATTATTTCAGAGATTCTTTCAGGCGCGGCATCAGCTCGACGAAATTGCAGGGCCGGTAGCGGTTGTCCAGCTGCTGTTTCAGGATGCCGTTCCAGCCGTCGCGGCAGGCCCCGGGCGAGCCGGGCAGGGCGAACAGGTAGGTGCCGTTGGCCACCCCGCCGGTGGCCCGCGACTGGATCGTGGAGGTGCCGATCAGGTCGTAGGAGAGCATCCGGAACAGCTCCCCGAACCCTTCAATCTCTTTCTCATAAACCGCCTTGAACGCTTCAGGCGTAACGTCGCGGCCGGTCACCCCGGTGCCGCCGGTGGCAATCACAACATCGATTTCAGGATCGGCAATCCAGATCTTCAGGCGCGCGACGATTTTTTCCATGTCGTCGGAGACGATCACCCGGCCCTTTAAAGTATGGCCGGCTTCTTTAATACATTTCTCTAACACATTGCCGGACTTGTCGTTTTCCGCCTTGCGGGTGTCAGAGATAGTCAGAATCGCAATATTTACGGCCAAAAAGGGCCGTTTTGGGTCAATTTTGGGCATTTTCGGTCCCTTCCGGGGCGGGTTGGGCCAGGGCGGCGGCAGCGGGCTCTTTTTGGGCCAGATAAAATTCCTTATCAAGCGCTTCATAGACCGGCCAGGCGCCCGCGGCGGCGGCATCCAGACTCGGGGTCGGCTGTCCGAACCGCATCCGGTAGATCCACATGTTGGCGATAACTTTTTCAATAAAATTTCTGGTCTCGCGGTAGGGGATGGTCTCGATAAAAAGAAGCGGATCGTCATTATAGTCAATGCGGTTTTCCCAGCGCCCGAGGTTGCCGGGGCCGCCGTTATAGGCGGTGGCGAATTTCAACAGGTTGCCGTCGGTGACCCGGTCCTCGAACAGCTTCAGCATATAGGTCTGGCTGATCCCCATGTTGACCTCGGGGATAAGCAATTTATATTTGCCGGACCAGCGCAAGCTGCGGTCGCCGGAAATAAAGCTGGCGGTCGAAGGCATCAGCTGCATCAGGCCGTAAGCGCCGGCGCCGCTGTGGGCCCGGGGCAGGAAGTGGGATTCCTGGCGCATAAAGCCGAGCATCAGCGCCCGGTCGATTTTGTAGCCGCCTTCGGGCTGCCACAACGGCACCGGGTAAAACGGGCTGTCGGGCAGGGCGGTGGTTTGGGAAACCTCCTTGGCGATCAGGATCTGGCTGGCGGGAAGATCAAGTTTCGCCGCCAGCGCGATGATGTGTTCGGGAACAAAGTGCTGTTTGCGGGTCCAGATCAGCCGCAATTCCTGGTCGGCCAGGGAATATTCTCCGATCCCGGCAAGGGCGATCGCGCGCCTGACCCCCTCCAGGCTGGCCAGGGTTTGATAATCCCGGTCGGTGAGCGGCACCGGATCCCAAACGAACTTCGGCTCCATCCCCAATTGCCGCATGGCGATCAGGCCATAAAAAGTATCCTTGTGGCGGGCGGCTATTTTCAGGAAGTGTGCGACCTGGTCGGGCTGGCGGCATTTGATATAGGAGCGCGCGGTCCAGAACGCCCCGGCCGAAAGGATCCAGGGATCATCGGTGGCCCCTTGCGCGAGCCGTGAAAAATGGGCGATCGCCCCGCCGCAGATGCCGGAACGCCAGGCCGCTATCCCGGCGATCCAGTTGGCCTGGGTCAGCGGCTGGGAGGATATTTCCACCGCCAGCGAGGCCAGGGCATAGGCTTTTTCATCGTCGCCGTTAAAGAAATAATTTTCGGCCAGGGTGGTCAGGTTTTTGACGAATTCCGGTTCGCTGAAAATCTCCCGCGCCTCGAAAGCCCACAGCCTTTTTTCCGCCCGGCCCGGGCGGTTGCGCCAGATTTCCCTGGAAAAACGGCTGTCAAATCTGGCCAGCGCCGATTTGTCCGATTTGCTTCTGGTCACCTTGGGCTTGGCTTTCGGCGCGGCCGGCTGGCCGTTGGAGTAGCCATTATTGTTTACCGCCGGGAGCGGGGCCTTGGGCGTCCGGGCGCTTCCCTGGCGTTTTCGGGCCAGGCGGTAAATCCGGTTGGCCCCGGGATGTTCGGCGTAATTGGACATCCAGCGGGACAGTTCGGAAAACGAAGAGCGGTATTTGGTCGGGTGCATATAGCGCTGGAATTTGACATGGCCGATCAGAAGGGAATCGGACACTTGAGCGATCAGTTTGTCCGCCGCCGGCCAGTCGCCGGCTTCCTGCAATTCAAATATCCGCCGGTAAAGATCGCGGTCTTGTTCACTCAGGATTTGCAAGGACGGCGAAGCCTCGGCCGTTGCTTGAGAATGGCCTTGATTGGGGGTGAAAACCAGCAGCCC
>JADFJJ010000065.1 GCA_022566215.1 Pseudomonadota bacterium
CAGGCTTTGAAAATCTGGAATGAACTGCTGTACCATGAATTTTGTCTGGCCGGATTTCCCGAAGTGCGCCCGTCTTATGGGGCGATTTTAATCCCTTTTTTTGAGGAGGAAGGGTTGGGTCTGAAGGAGCTTGGAGACCGGGCCGGTCTGAGCAAGCAAACCATGACGACCATGGTGCGAAACCTGGAAACCCGTAACCTGGTTAAAAGAAAACACAGTCCACACGATGGCCGTTTCCACCTGCTGTTTCTGACGCCGAAAGGACAGCGCCTTAAAGCGGCGGCAATCAAAATAATTCCTGCTCTGGAGAAAAAGATTTCCAAGGCCCTCCCGGACGATTTCAATGGTGATATTAAAGTGTTTCTGAAAAAATTCAGAGACCTGACTAAATTTTAAAAACCAGAAAACTATTTTGAGCGTCATGTATATAATAATAGTACGAAATAGGACTATATTATTATGGAGTGTAAATCTTTCACACCCATTGCCGAGAATGTGCGTATTGCCGGGAAATTCTAGACCATGCTAATTCTCGACAACCTGTAATTCATGAAAGCGTTCCTGAAAAAATTCAGGGATATTTCCAGGTTATAAAAAGGTCCAGAAAATAATAAAGAGTTTCATACTTTATATTATAGTACGAATTAGGACTATATATAATATGTAAAGCGTGAAGTAATCGAAGTTATTCCAGACCCATACAGAAAATTGTTTATTTTAAACTGATGGCACGAGATAGGACTAAGCAACAAATACAAGCGCGAGGTTATCGGATTTATTCCAGACCAATAAAGTTAATAGAAATCATCAAACCTTCTCCTCCCCATAGTAGAGGGTGACGACGTGCTTGGCCTCGGCGAAGAACAGCCAGCGTTCGATAACAACCCCGATCGTCATGTAAAAGAGGGCCAGGCCCGCCGGATAGACATCGCCGCCGAGGTTGCTGACGAACGAAAGGGCTAAAATCGCGGTTGGCGCAACAAAACCGAAAAAGATCGAAAGCGGCCATAATTTCCGCGCGTGCTTGCGGGCGATGCGGAAGCCCATCTCATCCATCAGGTAATTGGCGCTGTCATGCGGCGCATCGAGCTGGCGTATTGAACTGGCCTTCAGGCCGGTGGCCGACTGTATGGTGGCTACTTTCGGCGCGCTTTTCACAAAAACCCAGTAAAACCCCTTGAACAGGTACCCGTACAGCAAAAACCCCACCGAAGAATAAAGCGGCAGCCGTGAGGTGGGAACGGCGAATAATTCAACCAGGAAATTGAACAGCACCGTCCCGGTCATGATCGAAAAACTCAGGTAAACCGGCAAAGTCCAGAGATTCCGCCAGGCCGGAATGGCCTTCAGGGAGACATAGATCATGGCCGTGCAATAGACCGTTGCCAGGCTCAGGATGGCCGTCAAGGCCCCGAACAGGAATGTGTAAACGCTGGTCATGCCAAAGGTCAGCCAGCTGTAAAGAAACAGCCCGGCCGGGATAAATGTGAGCATTGCCGCGACCCCTTCACGCGACAGCCACGAGCTGCGCCACTGGGATAACGCCCGCCAGGCCCTCATCGGATGGCCAAGATGCAGGGTTGAAGACAGCAGCCCGGCAATTATCAGGAAAAAGGCGGAGAAAAAAGCCCCCCAGGTAAAGCTGTTATCCGCTGGCGCTTCCCCCAACAGCGAATACGCGAACAGCGCCACCAGCAGCCCATAGCCGGCCCCGGTGGCGGTGGTGAAGAATATCACTGATTTGGCCGGGTGCATCAGACCTTCCCCCCTGACAATACCTGATCAATCCAGCTGGTCAGGCGCCCGGCTTTCTTTTTGGGAGGTTGATCAATTGAAAGCATGCGCGGCGCCCCCAGCGCCTTGGTCCGTGCGGCGCCCGAGCGGGGGGGAAGATACTTGTTGACCGGCGCGGTGCCCATCCCCGGCATCAGGTCAAAGCCATTGCGTTCCGCGACCAGTTTGGAAATATCCGTTGTCGGATCGCCGAGATCGCCGAAATGCCGCGCGCCGGCCGGACAAGTGGAAACGCAAACCGGGATGCGCGCCTCTTCGGAAAGGTTTTCATTGTAAATCCGGTCCACGCACATTGTGCATTTTTTCATTACCCCTTCGGCCTGGTCATATTCGCGGGCGCCGTAGGGGCAGGCCCACGAACACAGCTTGCAGCCGATGCAGGTGTCGGGGTTGACCAGCACGATGCCATCCTCTGCCCGCTTGTAGGAGGCGCCGGTCGGGCACACCGTGACGCACGGCGCGTCATCGCAATGGAGGCACGATTTGGGAAAATGGACGGTGCGGCTGGTACCGTCTTCCTGATCTTCAATTTCATAAGTGTGGACCCGGTTGAACCAGACCCCGGAAGGATCAGCGCCGTAAGGGTCGGTATCGCTCAACGGGCCTGAAATACCGTTGGTATTCCATTCCTTGCATTGGACCGCGCAGGCATGGCAGCCGACGCAGATATCGAGATCGGTGACCAGCCCGAGCTTCTTCCCCGAGGGGTTTTCAGGCAAACATGTCATCGCTTTAATTCCTTCCCAAAGCGCAATAATTTCAATGGCTTAGACCATTTTGCTAAAGCACTGAACAGGGGTTCTGTGACACCCTCCTCCCCTGCTTTACACTTTTCAACCCGGACCCGGAGGTCGTACCAGGCGGCCTGGCCGGTGACCGGATCGGAATTGGAAAGGCGGCTTTTTTTACCGGGCAGCAGCTCCGAGATGATGTGGTTCAGAAGGAAGCTTTTGGTGGCTTCCGGCGCGTCTTCTGAAAGCCCCATCGCGCCCTTTCTTCGGCCGATCGCGTTCCAGGTCCAGACCGTTTCGGGGTTGGTGCCGGACATCAGCCGCACCTGGCCCTTGACCCGGCCGTGGCAGCTTATCACCCACACCCAGTCATCATCGCCAATGCCCAGTTTGGTGGCGGTCGCCGGGTTGATGTAAAGCCGGTTGTGGTTGGTGATCTGCCGCAGCCAGGCATTGCCCGAGCCCCACGAATGGTACATGTGCATCGGCCGCTGGGTGATCGCGTGCAGGGGATAATCCTTAACGCTGATAGCCTCACCCTCAAGCGGCGGATACCAGATCGGCAGCGGATCGAACGCCGCCTTGATGCGCGCGCGCAGGCGGTCGGGCGGTTGATGGGGGCCGTGGCCTTCAGCGGCCAGCCGGAACTTTTGTAAGGGCTCGGAATAAACCTGGAGGGTAATCGGATCGGTATTTTCCACCCAGCCCATGCTCTTGGCATATTCCAGATATTTTGCATTGGAGTGCCGGTAGAACTGCTGATCCGCTGAAAAGGTGTGTTTCCAGTAGCAGCCGTTTTCGATGTATTTTTCCAGCTGACCGGGATTGGGGGCGCCGGTCCCAAAGCTGTCCCCGTCCCCGCGCCAGCCGGCCAGCGGGCCGATCCCGGGGGTGCGCTCGTGCCCGACAATATAATCCTTGTAACCGCCGGGGAATTTCGGCCTGCCGCCATCGTCGATCATGCCGGGCAGGCCCAGCCGGGCGCCGAGATCAAGGATCACATCCTGGAACGGCCGGACATCGCGGTCGGGCGCCACCACCGGCTGGCGGATCGCATCGGCCGGACCGTCATGGCCAGAGATCGGCCGGTCCAAGAGCGAGATACAGTCCCAGCGCTCAAGATAGGTGGTGTCGGGCAGCACCAGATCGGCGTAGGCGACGGTTTCCGAGTAAAAGGCGTCCGAATAGATGATCCTGGGAATTTTGTAGGAGCCGTCGGCTTTTTTATCGGTCAGGTATTTGTCGGCGCCGCCGATGTTCATCGACGAATTCCAGCCCATGTTGGCCATGTACATGAACAGCACCTCGACCGGGTACGGGTCGCCCTTCCAGGCGTTGTGCAAAACCATGTGCATCATGCCGTGGGCGGAAAGCGGGTTTTCCCAACTGTAAGCCTTGTCGATGCGTTTAGGCTTGCCATTTTCATCGACCAGCAGGTCGGCGGGCTCATGAACAAAGCCCAGCGGCGGGCCGCCCAAAGGCTTGCCCGGCTTGACCTCATGACCGGCAGGCTTGGGCCCCGGCGGCACTTGTTTCGGGAACGGCGGTTTGTAAAGCCAGCCGCCCGGCACGTCGATTGTGCCAATCAGCATCTGCAAAAGATGCAGCGCCCGGCAGGTCTGGAAGCCGTTGGAATGCGCCGAAATCCCGCGCATGGCGTGGATCGAGACCGCCCTGCCCCTGGTCTTGCGGTGCTTTTTCCCCCAGACATCGGTCCAGCCGGTATCCAGCTCGATCGGCTCATCGAACGCCACATGGGCGATCTCGGCGGCGATCCTCTTTATCTGATCGGCGGGAACCCCGGTCTCCGCCGCCACCGTTTCCGGGGAATACTTTTCGTCCAGATACCGCCCGGCCAGCAGCTCAAACACCGGAACCACGGTCTTGCCCCTGACCTTCCGCTTGCCTAATAATTCTGGTCGGCGATCTGGCCCCGGCGCGGTGATCTTTTTCTGCTTACCATCATAAATTTGCGGATTGCCTTTCCTGTCACGGAGGAACAGGCCGTCATCCGCTTTGCCGGGATTCTGGATCACCAGCCAGGCGCAATTGGTAAATTCGCCAAGGAATTCAAAATCGATTTTATCCGCTCTCAAGAGTTCGTGGATAATCGCCAGAATGAACAAACCGTCGCTGCCGGGACGGATTCCGATCCATTCATCGGCGATCGCCGAATAACCGGTCCGAACCGGGTTGACGGAGACGAATTTTGTCCCTTTTCTGCCCTTCAAGCGCCCTAAATGGCCCTTTATCGGGTTGGAATTGTGATCCTCGGCGACCCCGAACATCAGCAGATAGCGGGTGCGCGCCCAGTCCGGCTCGCCAAATTCCCAGAACGAACCGCCGATGCTGTAAAGCCCGCCCACCGCCATGTTGACCGAACAGAACCCGCCGTGGGCGGCATAGTTGGGGGTGCCGAACTGGCTCGCCCACCAGCTGGTTAATGACTGGCTCTGGTCGCGCCCGGTGAAGAACGCCAACTTCGAGGGGTCGCTCCGCCGCACCTCGGAAAGCCACCCGGCGGCGAGCTCCAGCGCCTCGTCCCAGCTAATCTCCTTGAACTCTCCAGCGCCCCGTTCGCCGACCCGAAGCAGCGGTTTCCTGAGCCTGGCTGGGGAAAAATGGTTCATCAGCCCGGCGGCGCCCTTGGCGCACAGAACCCCTTTGTTGACCGGGTGGCCGGGATTACCCTCGATGTATTTTAGCTTTCCGTCTTTCAGGTGAACCCTGATACCGCAGCGGCACGCGCACATGTAGCAGGTGGTGGTCTTGACCTCGTCAAAGATTTCAAGAGAGGTATCGATTTCCGGCTGTTTCCCCATGGCAACACCCTACAAAAAAGAAGCGCCCTTTGAAATGCCTTTGTCGCCTTTGCTTATTTCCGGGGCCAGTCGAGAGCCTTTAGAAGCGGCTTCAAGTGTTTCGAGTAATTCTTCCAGCGATTGACCGAGGTTTTGTAAACCGGCTTCCTGACCTGGACCACGCTGGCGGTCTTGATCGGGCGTTTCGACTTGTGGAATGAAGCGCAGGAATCATCCCACTCAAGGCCGACAAAATCGATCACCTCACGCGCTTTCTTTTCGACATCATTGACGATGTCTTCATAGTGGAGTTCCATCAGGTAGCCCTTCGGCAGCACTTTTCGCCAGTGGGCCATGATATCTTCGTACAGCTTATAATAGCGGCCCATTTCACCCAGGTCATAGGAATGCGGCATATCGTCCTTAAACAGCTTGGTATAGGCGCTAAGACAGGTATCAACCGGGTTGCGGACGATGTTGATGACCTTGGCATTGGGGAACAGCAGGTTTAAAAGCCCGACGAAGTAATAGTTCGAGAGCATCTTGTCGGTGACCCGTTCGGAATCCGGAGCAACGCCATTGATATACTGCATGTACATCTCGCTGATCAGCTTGTAGTGGCTGGGGTTCATCTTGCCGATCATGGCGGGATAGCGTGGCACGTTCGGGAACTTGCTCCGGAGCTGGCCGATCGAGCGCGCCAGGGTTTTGATTTCCCCGGCGCCAAAGGCCTTCGGGTGCGAGGAGACGATCTGTTCGGTCAAGGTTGAGCCGGAGCGCGGCATACCAAGGATAAAGACCGGTTTTATCGTCGGATCTCCTTCCCACTGGCGGTTCTTGAAAACGCTCGCCGGGAAGGCCGTCTTGATGTCGGCGAAAAACTGGGCGGTTTCCTTTTCCTTGTAATCAAGCTTGGCGTGTTTCAGCTTGGCGCCGCGGCTGAAATGCTCGAATGCCTTGTCGTACTGGCTGCTGTCATCATAGGCTTTGCCGAGCGCGAAATGGAGCGCCATGTACCGTTCGGTATCCGGATCCTCGGCCTCTTTCATCAGCTTTTCCATTTTTTTCAAAAGCTTGGTCTTGGGCGTGAATTTTTGCAGATCAGCCAAGTTGGAATAGGCGCCAAAGGCCTTTTCATTCCGCTCAAGGGTGCGCTCGAACTGTTTCTTGGCGTCATCAAGCCGGCCCACCGATTTCAGCGCGATGCCGTAATGGTTGTTGGCCTCCCCATAGTCGGGGTTGAGCTGGATGGCCTTTTCAAAATGGTCCAGCGCGCCATCGTACTGGTCAAGGTCGTGGCAAATCTGGCCGTAAACGCATTCCGCCTCGGCGCTGCCGGGATCCTCCTGGAGGGCGATCTTGCAGGCCATTTCGGCGGCCTCAAAGTTGGCCTTTTCAAGCTGGACGCGGGCGACATTGACCAGGATCGGAACGTTTTTCTCATCGACCTTCAATCCCTCGCCGAGGATGCGTAGCGCCTCATCGGTGTTGTCTTCCTGGATATAAAAGGACGCCAGGTTGTTATAGGCCTCGGTGTAATCGGGTTTCAGCTGCAGCGCCCGTTTATAGGCGTGTTCGGCCTCTTCCTTCAAATCCTTGTCGCGCAGCACGGTCGCCATGTTGTTATAGGCCTCGGCATAGGTTTCGCGCTGCATGATGGCTTTTTCATAATGCTCCAGCGCTTCATCGCCGCGGTCGAGCGCGCGCAGCGCATTTCCGAGGTTGTTGTGGGCCTCGGCGTAACTGTCATTCAAGGACAGTGCTTTTTCGTAGTTTTTGGCCGCTTCATCAAACTCGCCCTTGTCATAGTAAACAATGCCCATGTTGTTGTAGGCCTGGGCGTAATTCGGGTCGATGCCGATCGCTTTGCGCAAACTAAAGGCGGCCTTGTCGGCGTTGCCGCGCTGGCGTTCGATCTCGCCCAGGTTGGAATGGTACTGGGCAATATCAGGGCGGATTTCGATCGCCTTTTTGATCGCTTCCACCGCGCCGGCATCATCGCCCTTGGCCTTCAGGATAACCCCGTAGAGGTTCCTGGCATCAGGCTGTTTGGGGCGGGCCTGGACAATTTGCCTTGCGATGTTGGCGGCCTGGTCGAGACGTCCCTGGTTATAAAGGTTGGTGGCAAGCTTCAGGGCCTCATTAATCTCCATGGGCTTTTTCTGGCCCTGGCCCCCGCCTTGCTGTTGCGGCTGAACCAGCGCCTGGCCAGTTGCCTGTTGCTGGGGATTTACGCCCAAGGGAGCCTGTTGGCCCTGGTTCGGGTTTTGCTGGGGATTTGCTCCCACAGGAGCCTGTTGGCCCTGGTTCGGATTCTTCTGGGGATTTGCTCCCACAGGAGCCTGTTGGCCCTGGTTCGGTTTTTGCTGGGGATTTGCTCCCAGGGGAGCCTGTTGGCCCTGGTTCGGATTTTTCTGGGGATTTGCTCCCACAGGAGCCTGTTGGCCCTGGTTCTTATTTTTCTGGGGATTTGCTCCCAGGGGAGCCTGTTGGCCCTGGTTCGGATTTTTCTGGTCAGTCATTCCTAACACCCATTTAAATTAATAAAATCAATAGCATCGGGCGCACAACTGCCCGGTTCTGAAAACTCATGGCACAAGTTCCGGAAAAGGTCAACTTTTCAAGGGGTTGTACCGTAAAGTTTATAAAAAGGGCGGAAAACTCCGCCCTTTTTAAACTCTGTCAGGCTCCTTCTAGAACCTGCGGATCACTTTCAGGCCGGCTGAGTGCTCTTGGAAGTTGCTGTTAAAGCGTCCCCAGTAGCTGGCCTT
>JADFJJ010000018.1 GCA_022566215.1 Pseudomonadota bacterium
CAGGGGACGCTGGACTTTTTCAACGCCAGGGTTTCGGCCAGCAAAATGGATTGGTACAAGGACGCCAACCGGCCGGCCGAAGGCTCGTTCGATCTGGAATGGACCGGCGATGAATTCCATGTCCGCAATGTCCGGCTGAAAACCCGCGAGCTGACCTTTAACGGGGCGTTTATTTTCGATGCCGAAAGCGGCCTGATGAAACGCGCCGATGTGCCGCTGTTCGTCTCCGGCCGCCAT
Organism: Pseudomonadota bacterium; assembly: GCA_022566215.1. Lineage (GTDB taxonomy): Bacteria > Pseudomonadota > Alphaproteobacteria > Sphingomonadales > SMXR01 > SMXR01. The sequence continues at coordinate 238 of JADFJJ010000018.1, forward strand.
GACCTGACCGCCACCGCCCGGCAGCGCCCGGACGGGGTGCTGGAACTCACCATCCAGGCCCGCACCCTCAACGCGGCTCCTTTCCTTGAGACCATGTTCGAGGACTCACCCGGGGAAAGTTTCGCCCCCAATATGAAAATGACCCTGCTCGCCGATCAGGTCTTTGGCATGAACGGCGTGCGCTACACCAATGTCTCGATCGTCGCCGAAAAACGGCGGGAGTTCTGGATCGCCGCCAATGTCATCGGCGCCATCGATGACGGCGGGATGTTCCAGATTGCGCTCGATAATGACCAGGCCGGCCGCCACCTGACCATCGAAAGCGACAATGCCGGGCGCTTTGGCCTCGGGGTTGACATATTCCGCAATGCGGTCGGCGGGCGGCTGATGCTGACCGCGGACCTCAATATCTACCAGACCCCGCTTTATGCGGTCGGCACGCTGGCGGTGAACGATTTCCGGATGGTCAAGTCCTCAACCCTGATCCAGGCGCTGGCCGAGGATGAAAGGAGCGGTCTGGACGAAATGATCCGCGAGGGCGGGGTCGATTTCAAGCAACTGTTGATCCCCTTCAAGCTGGAGGACGAAGTGTTCGATATTAGCGGCGGCTCGGCCAGCGGCCCGTCGCTCGGCTTCACCATGGAGGGCCAGATCGACCAGCGCTTCGAGCGCATGAATATTAATGGCACGGTGGTCCCGGCCTATACCCTCAACACCATCATCAGCCGCATTCCGGTGATCGGCACGATCCTGATGGGCGGCAAGGGCGAAGGCCTGTTCGCCGTCAACTACCGGGTTTCGGGTACGCGCGACGACCCCAAGGTCGACATCAGTGAAATATCGGTCCTGACGCCGGGGATTTTAAGGAAATTGATCGGCCAGAAAAAGGGCAAGCTGGAGCCCGAGGAAGAAACCACCCCGGCGGAAGAAGAACCTGCCCCCGCGGAGGAACCAGCCACTGAGGAAGAACAACCCCTGGGAGAAGGGGAAAGGGAGCCGCTTCCGGAAGAAACCCCGGATGAAGGTGCGGGCGAAGGCTAACCTAAATCTAAACCTGTCATGCCCGCTTTTGGGCGGGGGTCTGGCAATGGCTGTGTAATACGCAGATTTAACAAAAAAAACAAAAGCCCGGATACCCGCCTGCGCAGGTATGACAATTAAGGTAATTTAAAAAATTACCGACGTTTTACGAGTGCGTGACGCTTTTTCCCAGCCGAGAGTTTCAGGGCGTTATTAGGTCCCAACATTGCAGTATTTACTAACAAGTTTTCATCAGAAATGATTCCATCATTTAATCTAGCGCCGCCTTGCTGAATCAAACGCCGCGCTTCTTTTTTAGATGTGCACAATTTGGCAAAAACAAAAAGTACCAGGATTGAAACTCCCGCATCAAGTGTTGATTTATTGATCATAACGGTTGGCAAATCAGCGCCCGAGGTTCCCTCCTCAAAGGTCTTGCGGGCGGTCTCGGCGGCTTTTGATGCGGCCGCTTTACCCCGGCACAGCGCCGTCGCCTCATTTGCCAGCACTTTCTTGGCCTCATTCAACTCCTGGCCCTCAAGGGCTTCCAGCTTGGCGATTTCATCCAGTGGAATATCGGTAAAGAGTCTTAAAAACCTGCCGACATCTTCATCCTGGGCATTCCGCCAGAATTGCCAGTAGTCGTAATCTGAAAGTTGGTCGGAGCTCAGCCAAACGGCCCCCTTGGCGGTCTTGCCCATTTTCTCGCCGTCCGAGGTGGTAATCAAAGGGCTGGTCAGCCCGAAAAGTTCGGCCCCTAGCATTCGCCGGCCGAGATCAATTCCGTTAACAATATTGCCCCACTGGTCGGAGCCGCCAAGCTGAATTCTGCAGCCTTCGTCTTCAAACAATTTTACAAAGTCATAGGCTTGCAAGATCATGTAGTTGAACTCGAGGAAGGTCAGCGGCTGTTCGCGCTCGAGCCGCAGCTTCACGCTATCCATGGTGAGCATCTTGTTGATGGTGAAATGCCTGCCAACATCCCTCAAAAAGTTGATATAATTTAAATCCTTAAGCCACCCATCATTATTCAAATAAATGTGCTGCCTTTGTTTGCTGACATTCAAAAGGTTAATGAAGTTTTTTTCGATCCCTTTGATATTTTGCTTAATATCCTCGGGGCTTAAAAGCTTGCGGCTCTCGGTCTTGCCGGAAGGGTCTCCGACCCTGGTGGTGCCGCCGCCCATTAAAACGATCGGCTGGTGGCCGCATTTCTGGAAATGGCGCAGCATCATGATCTGCACCAATGATCCGACGTGGAGGGTCGGCGCGGTGCAATCAAAGCCGATGTAGGCCCGGGCGTCCGGGGTTTTGGCCAGATAAGCGTCCAGTCCCCCGAGATTGGTCGCCTGGTGGATAAAGCCTCTGGCTTCGAGAATATTCAGAAATTCGGATTTCACTTATGCAGCCCCAGATCAATTTATTTCAAATCCTGCCCCGCACACTATCGCGTAAATGCCCGTTCGTTAAGCCCATAATTCGCTCTTGTCAGGCGCTCGAAAATAACCGACCTTTGGAGCTGCGATTATGAGCAAGCAAAAAACAGTCATCGGCCTGATGAGCGGCACCTCGCTGGACGGCATCGACGCCGCCCTGGTGGTCACGGACGGCGAGACCGTCAGCCGCCGCGGCGCCTTTGTCCATATCCCCTACGGTGAGGATTTCAGGGACCAGCTGAAACAAGCCCTGGCCCGCGCGGGATCGGCCGGGAAAAAGGCCGGGGGCAAGTTTTTCACCGGTCTGGAGCAGGAACTGACCGGGGTTCACGCCTATGCGGTGCAGGAATGTTTGCAGCAAAACAGCATGGCGGCTTCCGACATTGACTTGGTCGGCTTTCACGGCCAGACGGTCCTTCACGCGCCGGATCAAGGCATCACCTGGCAGCTCGGCGATGGGGCGATGCTGGCCAGGCTCGTCGGCATCGATGTGGTCAGCGATTTCAGATCAAACGATGTTAAAAATGGCGGGCAGGGGGCGCCGTTGGCGTCGCTTTACCATCAGGCGCTGTTTCAAGGCATGAGCAAAAATTATCCGGTCGCGGTGCTGAATATCGGCGGGGTCGCCAACGTTACCTGGATTTCAGGTGATGAGATTTTGGCCTTCGACACCGGCCCCGGCAACGCGCTGCTGGACGATTGGGTGCTGGAGAGGACTGGCAAACCTTTTGATGAAGGCGGCAAGCTGGCGGCGAAAGGGGAGCTGGATGAAAAAATATTGGGCGCCTGGATCAACCATCCCTACTTCACCGCCCGGCCGCCGAAATCGCTCGACCGCAACGCCTTTCCCGTAGAGAACCTCGAGGGCTTGAGCATCGAAGACGGGGCGGCGACCCTGACTGCTTTTACGGTCGGTGCGATTATCAAGGCCACCGCGCATTTCCCGTCAACAGCCGGAACCTGGATCGTCACCGGCGGCGGCCGCAAGAATGCCTTTATGATGGATCAGCTGGCGAAAATTCTAAAAGTTCCGGTGGTGCCAATCGAAAACTACGGCCTTGACGGCGACGCCATCGAGGCCGAGGCCTTCGCCTTCCTCGCGGTCAGATCAGTAATGGGCTTGCCCCTAAGCCTGCCTTCAACCACCGGCGTCAAGGAACCCATGCCCGGCGGTGTTTTGTTTAAAAGCGCCTGATTTTACTCAGAAAATCTTTTGTCGAGGTATTGTTCAACCGTCGCCACCATTTCCTCCAGCTTGTTGGTGAAAAAGTGGTCGCCGCCCTTGATCAGCTCGTAATCGATGGTGATCGCGCGCTTGGCCTGCAGCTCCTCGGCCAGGGTTTCGGAAGCGGCCGGCGCGACGATCTCATCCGATCCCCCCTGGACAATCAGGCCCGAGGAGGGGCACGGGGCGAGGAACGAGAAATCATACTTGTCGGCGGGCGGGGCGACCGAGATAAAGCCCCGGATTTCCGGCCGCCGCATCAGCAGCTGCATGCCGATCCAGGCGCCGAAGGAAAAGCCGGCGATCCAGCAGCTCGAGGCGTTGGGGTTCATGGACTGCAAATAATCGAGCGCGGAAGCGGCGTCTGATAACTCGCCAATGCCGTCGTCAAAGGCTCCCTGGCTGCGCCCAACCCCCCTGAAATTAAACCGGAGCACCGCAAAACCACGCCGGGCGTAGATATGGAACAGGTTATAGACCACCTTGTTGTTCATGGTGCCGCCGAACTGGGGGTGCGGGTGCAGGATCAGCGCGGTCGGCGCATTGGGTTCCTTACCGGTGTGATAACGGCCTTCCAGCCTGCCTTCCGGTCCGTTAAAAATGATTTCTGGCATAAATTCTCTTAAAGACGTTGGTTGCGCGGCCCGGCATCTATAAAGGGGTTTGCCCCCCGAGTGCAAGAGTTTTTGCCAGGCCATTGAAAAGGCCAGGAGATAAGCGTATCTGTTTGCCATGAAAAAAAGCATTTATCTTGATTTCAACGCCACCGGGATGTTGCGCCCCGAAGTCAGGGAAGCGCTTATTTCACACCTCGATCAGGACGGCAATCCCTCGTCTGTCCACCAGCGCGGCCGGGCCGCCCGGGCGCTGCTCGAGCAGGCCCGGGATCAGGTCGCGCAGCTAGCCGGCGCCAGCGCAGCCAAAATCATCTTCCCAAGCGGCGGCACCGAGGCCAATAACCAGGCGATCCGGGGGGTAAAGGCCGCGTCCATCCTGATCTCGGCCACCGAACATGACAGCACCATCGCCGCCGCCTACGCCGTGGGTACCGAGGTTCAGGAAATTCCCGTCGGCGGGGAGGGGCTTCTAGACCTGAAAGCGCTTGAGAAAGCGCTGAAATCCGTCAAAAAGCCGGCGCTGGTGTCGGTCATGCTGGCCAATAACGAAACCGGGGTAATCCAGCCGGTCGCCAAAATCACCGAAATCGCCCACCGCCATGGCGCTTTGATGCATAGCGATGCGATCCAGGCGGCGGGCAAGATCCCGGTTGATTTCGAGGCGCTGGGGGTCGACCTGATGACCCTGTCGGCCCACAAGATCAATTCCATCGGCGGCGCCGCGGCGCTCATTTTCAAACCCTCGGTCAGCCTCAACCCGATCATTTTCGGCGGCGGACAGGAACAGGGCTGGCGCTCCGGCACCGAAAACGTGGCCGGCATTGGGGCCTTCGGCGCGGCCGCGGAACTGGCGCATGGAGAATTAGAAAAATATAGCAGAATCAGTGAGTTGCGCGATTATCTTGAAGCAGAAATATTGACCTTTTGCCGGGCCGCCAGGGTGTTCGGCTCGGGCGCTCCCAGGCTTCCCAACACGTCCAAGATTTTAATGCCCCAGGTGACCGCCGAGACCCAGGTAATGGCCTTCGACCTGGAGGGGTTCTGCGTCAGCGCCGGGTCCGCCTGTTCTTCCGGCAAGGTCAAAACCTCGTATGTCCTGAAGGCGATGGGGGCGCCGGATTACCAGGCCGGATGCGCGATCCGCGTCAGCATGGGGTGGCAAACCACCAAAGCGGACGTGACCGCCTTTATCGCCGCCTGGAAGCGGCTTTACCAGCGCACCCACGGGAAGGAGAGCTAAGTGGCGCTGAATTTTCCCATCTATCTGGATAACCAGGCGACCACGCCGCTTGATCCGCGGGTGCTGAAGGCGATGACCCCTTATCTCGGCGAAAAATTCGGCAACCCCCATTCCACCAGCCACCGCTTTGGCTGGGAGGCGGCGGCCGCCATCGACGTGGCGCGCGGCAAAATCGCAAACCTGATCGGGGCGGAGGCCCGGGAGATTTTTTTCCTGTCGGGCGCGACCGAAGCCAATAATCTTGCCATCAAGGGGCTGGCCGAAACCTATTCCGGCAAAAAATCCCGGATTATCACCGTCTCCACTGAACACAAATGCGTCCTGGAATCGTGCCTTGCATGCGAAAAATGGGGGTTTGAGACGACTTTCCTGGGCGTTGGCAAGGATGGGCTTGTTGATCTCAGCGACCTGGAAAAGACGCTCGATGAAAGCGTCGCGCTGGTCTCGGTGATGGCGGTCAATAACGAGATCGGGGTGATCCAGCCGCTCGGGGAGATCGGCAAGCTGTGCCGGGCAAAGGGGATATTGTTCCACTGCGACGCGGCCCAGGCGTTCGGTAAAATCCCGCTCGACGTGGCGGCCATGAAGATTGATTTGATGAGTTTGTCCGGCCATAAAATCTATGGCCCAAAAGGCATTGGCGCGCTTTACATCAAAAAGTCCGTAAAACGTCTTCTTACCCCGCAAATGTCCGGCGGCGGTCAGGAGGGGGGGCTGCGCTCCGGCACTCTCCCTCCGGCGCTGTGTGTTGGCTTCGGCGTTGCGGCGGCGATCGCCGGTGATGAAATGAGCGCCGAGGCCGCGCGCATGAAAGCGGTGTTCAGAGGCTTTTTGCAAACCCTCGAAAATTCGGGCATAAATTTCAGGGTCAATGGGCCGGTGGAGCGGCGCTGGCATGGCAACCTGAGTATAACCTTTCCGGAAATTGACGGGGATTTGCTCTTGAGCGCCCTGAAAAAGATCGCTGTTTCGTCCGGTGCTGCCTGTGCTTCCGCAACTGAAGGCCCGTCCTACGTTTTAGGGGCGCTTGGGGTGCCGGAAAAGGCCGCAAAAGGGACAATCCGGGTCGGTTTTGGGCGCTTTACCACCGGCGACGAGGCGGAATACGCCGCTGGCTATATTGCTGAAACCGTTAAAAGGTTCAAAGGGTAGGGCATGCTGAAAATCACATTTCTCGACCCGGATGGAAATTCGGGAAAAACCGTGGAAGCAAAATCCGGCCTGACCCTGCTTGACATCGCCCACCAGTTTGAGATCGAAATCGAAGGGGTGTGCGGGGGCGATATGGCGTGTTCCACCTGTCATGTGTTTGTCAGTGAGAAATTTCTGGATAAAATCCCGCCGATCAGCGAGGAGGAGGAAGCGATCCTGCAATTCGCCGCCGGGCGCAAGGCCAACTCGCGGCTCGGCTGCCAGATTACTTTATCCGATGAGCTGGACGGTCTCGAGGTTCAGCTTCCGGAGGAGACCGAAAGCCTTCTGTTCTAGGTTTTTTTGCCGGAGGAGGGCTGCATCAGGAAGGCCGGGACATGACCGCCCAGACCGGGGCCCTGATGGTCTTCCATTTCCTGGACGCCATTGGGGTGTCGGCGCGGCGCTTTTTTCTTGTCAGCGGTTCTTTCAGGCTGCTTTTTAAACTCAGGTTTTTGAGCGGCTGGTTTTTGAGTGGGTGGTTTTTGAGCGGGTGGTTTTTCGCGCGAGGACTTTTTATCTTCCGGCGGCTGTTTCTCAAAAGGCGCCTTTTTCTCAGGTCTTTGGTCCCGGAGCGGCAGGATTTTACATCTCGCCCCCCGTTCGATTCTCTCCATCAGGTCGCGTTCCCTGGGATCCAGCAGCAGGATCGCATGGCCTTTCTTGCCGGCCCGGCCGGTGCGGCCGATGCGGTGAATATAATCCTCGACCACCATCGGCACGTCGTAGTTGATGACATGGCTGACATCCTTGATATCGAGGCCGCGGGCGGCGACGTCGGAAGCGATCAGGTAATCAACCTCGCCGCTCTTGAACAGGTTCAGCACTTCCAGGCGCAGGGACTGCTCCATGTCGCCGTGCAGCTCGCGGGCGTTGAGCCCGAATTTCTGCATCGCCTTGTAAACCGTGGTGACGTCCCGTTTGCGGTTGCAGAAAATAAGCGCGCTGGTGACGTGGGCTTGCTCCAGGATTTTTCTCAAGATTTTGATTTTGTCGCGGCGCGGGGCCGGAACGTAGTGATGCTCAACGGTAACGGCGGTGCGGGTCGGCGAGGACACCTCGACCGATTTGGGATCGTCGAGAAAAGCATCGGTCAGCTTCTTGATCGGGGGCGGCATGGTGGCCGAGAAAAAGAGCGTCTGCGGCTTGCCCAGGATTAACTTGCGGATGCGCTCGACGTCCGGGATAAAGCCCATGTCGAGCATCCGGTCGGCCTCGTCGATGACCAGGATTTCAATCCCGTTGAGCATCACGTTGCCGCGCCCGAAATGATCCAGCAGGCGCCCCGGGGTGGCGACCAGCACATCGACGCTTTTGTTGAGCGCCTTGATCTGGTCTTCCATCGAAGTGCCGCCGATCAGCAGCGCGCACCGGAGCTTGTGGTTCTTGCCGTATTTGTTGAAACTTTCCTCGATCTGGACCGCCAGCTCGCGGGTCGGCTCGAGGATCAATGATCTCGGGATGCGCGCCTTGGCCCGGCCTTCGGCCAGGATGTCGATCATCGGCAGGGTGAAACCGGCGGTCTTGCCGGTGCCGGTCTGGGCGATGCCCAACACGTCTCGGCCCATCAAAATGCTTGGAATGACCTGCATTTGGATCGGCGTCGGCTCGGTATAGCCGGCGGCGGCGACAGCGGACAGAATTTTATCGGATAACCCTAGGAATTCAAATGACATGCAGTGTATTTTGCCCTGTTCCGGGCCCTTTTTTTCATCTCTCTCATTTCGCCGCGACTGCTATAGGGTTTTGGGGTGTAAGTCAATGGGCTTCCTTTTTTTCACCCTCACCCTACCCTCTCCCATCAAGGGAGAGGGGATTCTTTCTGTGACTCTATAAATTAGCATTTTCCCGTCAGGGGGAGGAAATTCTATCGACGGCTTCATAGTTACTCCCTCTCCCCTACGTGGGAGAGGGTTGGGGTGAGGGGGTTATTTTATATTTATGGAAATAATTTCCATAACTCCTTCAATATTAACCAAAACTTCATTATTCCAGAACCTTAAAACCCGATATCCTTCCTCTTCAAAGAATTTTGTCCGCTTTTCATCCTCTGGGCCTTGGTTGGCATGTTGCCCGCCATCGACTTCGACCACTAATTTCTTTTCGTGGCAAACGAAGTCTGCAACATAACGGCCGAAAGGAAACTGGCGGCGAAATTTTGAACCCTCGAGTTGGTTATTCCGCAAAACTTTCCAGAGCTTTTTTTCTGCTTCTGTTTGGTTTTTACGCAATTTTCTGGCGGCTGAATTTGACATGGTTGCCATTCTAGCAAAGTTCAGATTTTATTCCACCCTCACCCTACCCTCTCCCATCAAGGGAGAGGAGACTGTAGTGGGAGCTTCTTAAACTCCCTCTCCCCTACGTGGGAGAGGGTTGGGGTGAGGGGGTTAGAAAATACTTAACGTCAACAACCGTTGGCGCGGCGGTCGTCCGCCGCCCCCGTGGAGCAATGACCGGAGGTCATTTGGCGTGAGCGATAATGAAGAGAGGGGTGGGGTGAGGGGGTGGTTAATCCAGGTATTTAATCAAGGTGGATTAATCAAAGCTTTTTCGGGCCGGGAAGCCCTTGGGGACCAGTTTGCCGGCCTGGGCGCGTTTTCCGAGCCAGAAATCGAGCTCGTGTTCGGTGCGCCTCCGGCCTTCCTTGCCGCCCATGGTCCAGGTCAGGCCGTCCTCAAGGTTGAAAGTTTTGACATCCGCCAGGCCGCCCTTGGTATATTTCTGGAGCATAACCCCCTGGCCGCGGCTCAGCTCCGAGACTTCAGAGGTCGGGAACAGCAGCAGTTTCCGGTTCTCGCCCAGCACCGCCACATGATCGCCGGTGGCTGGCACACAGACCCTGGCTTTGACCCGGTCCTTGACGTTCATGACCTGTTTGCCGCTGCGGGTCTGGGCGATCAGGCCGTCCATATCGGCGATAAAACCCTTGCCGGCGCTGGACGCGATCAGCATCCTGGCGCCCTTGGCATAAGCGAAAAAGGCGACGATATCCTCCCCTGCCTCCAGATCGATCATCAGGCGCAGCGGCTCGCCATGGCCGCGGCCGCTCGGCAGCTTGTCGCCGGTGATGGTATAAAACCTGCCGCCCGAGGCAAAAATCAAAAGCTTGTCGGTGGTATAGGCCGGGAACAAAAAGCGCCCCTGATCGCCTTCCTTGAACTTGATCCCGGTGGCGTCCTCGATATGCCCCTTGATGGCGCGGACCCAGCCCATTTTCGAACAGATAACCGTAATCGGTTCCTTTTCCACCATCTTCTCAAACGGGATCACCTCAGCGGCGGGAGCATCGGTAAAGGTGGTCCGGCGCCGGCCCAAATCGGTGTCCGGGCCGAACTCTTCCGTAAGGTATTCCAGATCTTCGGAGATTTCCTCCCATTTGCGCTCTTCATGCTCCAGCAGGTCCTCGAGCGCCTCGCGTTCATGACCGAGCGCCGTGTGCTCGCGCCGCAGTTCCAGTTCCTCGAGTTTTCGCAAGGACCTGAGCCGCATGTTGAGGATCGCGTCGGCCTGGACCTCGGTCAGCTTAAAGGTATTCATCAGCGAGAGCTTGGGGTCATCCTCCTCACGGACGATGCGGATCACCTCGTCGAGGTTGAGATAGACGACCAGGTACCCGTCCAGCACCTCGGCGCGCCGGATGACCTTATCGAGCTGGAAGTGGCTGCGCCGCTCCAGCACCTCAAAGCGGTGTTCCAGGTAAGCTTCCATCGCCTGGCGCAGGCTCATGACCCCGGGCTTGCGGTTTTTATCGAGAACGTTGAGGTTGAGCGGGATGCGCACCTCCAGTTCGGTCAGGCGGAACAGGGTTTCCATCAGCGCTTCGGCCTCGACATTGCGGGACCTGGGCGCCAGCACGATGCGCACTTCCTCGGTCGATTCGTCCTGGACATTGGCCAGCACCGGGAGTTTTTTGTCGTTGATCAGGTCGGCGATCCGCTCGATCAGCCTGGATTTCTGCACCTGGTAGGGAATTTCAGTAACCGCGATCTGGTAATTGCCGCGCCCGAGGTCTTCTTTTTCCCAGCGCGCCCTCAAGCGGAACGATCCGCGCCCGGTCTCATAGGCTTTCAGGATATTGTCAAACGGCTCGACCACGATGCCGCCGGTCGGGAAATCCGGCCCCTTGATTTTTTCCACCAGCTGACGGTCAGAGAGGTTCTTTCGTTTGCCCAGTTTCAAATTGACCAGCATCAGCAGGCCCTGGCACAACTCCGCGACATTGTGGGGCGGGATCGAAGTCGCCATGCCGACCGCGATGCCCGAGGCGCCATTGGCCAGCAGGTTGGGGAACCCGGCCGGGAGAACCACCGGTTCCCGGTCCTCGCCGTCATAGGTCTCCCGGAAATCGACAGATTCTTCCTCCAGCCCGTCCATCAGCAGTTTCGCCACCTTGGTCAGGCGCGCTTCGGTATAGCGCATGGCGGCGGCATTATCGCCATCGATGTTGCCAAAGTTCCCCTGGCCGTCGATCAGCGGGAAGCGCAGGGCAAAATCCTGCGCCAGGCGCACCAGCGCATCGTAAACCGACTGGTCGCCGTGGGGGTGGTACTTGCCGATCACATCACCGATCACCCGGGCGCATTTCTTGAAGCCGGCCTCGGGGTCCAGCTTAAGGAGCCGCATGGCATACAACAGCCGCCGGTGAACCGGCTTCAGGCCGTCGCGGACATCGGGCAGCGAACGCGCCATGATGGTCGACAGCGCATAGGACAGGTAGCGCTCGGAAAGCGCGCTGGCGAAAGGAATGTCGATAACCTGACCCTCGGGGACTTCGGTGGTGCTCATATACCGAATATAGCAGATATTTCAGATCACGCCACTAGATATAGCTTTTTTCAGGAAAAATACCCGGCCAGGCGGGATCGGGCCTCCATCACCGCGGGGTTTGGCCGGAGCAGCAAATGCCGCTCAAGAAAGTGGCCGGTCAACAACCACCCGGCCCTGATATCTTCAGGCGCGGCCGGGGTATCGGCAGCCAAAAAGGCCGGAAGCTTTAAGAGTTTATCCTGATAAGCCTGCCCCGCCCCGGCGCTGACCGCGCGCCCGGTTTTTGGCGAAACGTAACAAAGATTATCAAGCTCCCCGGTGACGGCGCAAGCTTTCAGGTCAAGCCCGAAGCCGAGGGTTTTGAGGAGCATAACCTCGAGCCGCACCAGCTCAGCCCCCCAACTGATATCGGCGGTGCCGTCATCCCCCAGCATGGTGAAAAACACCAGACATTCCTTGTAAATCTCAGGAACCGCCTCCCGTTCCGGCAGGATCGCGGCCAACAGCGAGGTCAGGGCATCCAGCGCCGCCAGCCGCGGGGGTTTGCGGAACAGGTCCGGGGCGGTGGCTTTGATCATCTCCACCCGGAACGTGCCGAGGTGTTCATCGAGCCGGCCGCGCCAGGTGACATCAACCAGGTTTCCCGGCTCGAGGGTCGGGCGCTGGCGGCGGCTGGAGCCGCCCCTGACATAACCGCGGGCGCGCCCCTTTTGCTGGCTCAGGACGTCGAGGACGGCATGGCCCTCGCCATGTTTCCTGGCCGCCAGCACAATCGCATGGTCGCTCCACTCCACTCCACTGCCTATCCTGGAAAGTCGAGGCCGATTTCACGGTAGTGAAACGGCTTTTCCAGCCAGTCCTTGCTGACCTTGACAAACAGGAAAAGATGCACCTTGCGGTCAAACACCTGGCCCATTTCCTCTCTGGCGGCGGTGCCGATTTTCTTCAGCATGGCGCCCTTTTTGCCAATCACCATGGCCTTGTGGCCATCCTTGTCGCACAGGATGTTCTGTTCGATCCTAACGCTGCCGTCGCGGCGTTCCTGCCACCGGGTGGTCTCCACCGCCAGCGCATAGGGCAGTTCCTGATGAAGGTTCAGGAAAATCTGTTCGCGGGTGATCTCGCTCGCCAGAAAGCGCAGCGAGACATCGGTCATCTGGTCTTCCGGGTACAGCCACGGCCCTTTTGGAACGGCCTTGCTGAGATAATCGAATAAATCCGAAACCCCGTCCCCCTTGAGCGCCGAGATCATGAAGGTTTCCTCGAATTCGGCCATTTTGTTGAGCTGGCCGGATTGCGCCAGCAGCTGGTCCCGGGCAACCTTGTCGATCTTGTTGAGGACCAGCACCGCCCGGACATTCTGTTTTTTCAGGGCCCCGGCGATATAGCGCGCCTGGCCGGTAATCCCCGCTTTGGCGTCAACTATCAGGGCGGTCAGGTCGGCGCCGCTGATGCCCTTCCAGGCGGCATCCACCATGGCCCGCTCCAGTCTGCGCTTGGGCTTTTTGAATATCCCCGGGGTGTCGATAAAAATGATCTGTGAAGGGCCGCGGATGGTGATCCCTAAAATACGGTTCCGGGTGGTCTGGACCTTGTGGGTGACGATCGCGATCTTGGCCCCGACCAGGGCGTTCAGAAGCGTCGACTTGCCGGCATTGGGGGCGCCCACCAGGGCGACAAATCCGGCGCGGGTGACAGGGGTGTTCATGTTAGCGGTTTTTTCGCTTTTTGAATTTGCTCAAACAGGGCTTCGGCGGCCTTGACGCTGGCCTCCTGTTTTGAGGACCCGGTAGAGGTCTTTGAACCCGCCCCCTCAACGCTGACCGAAACGGTAAAGCGCGGGGCATGGTCCGGACCCTCGCTTTTGAGCACCTGGTATTCGGGCAACGGCCGCCCGCGCCCTTGCGCCCATTCCTGAAGCGCTGATTTCGGGTCCTTGGGGGCCTTCCCGTTGTTCAGAAATTTGGCCCAGTTAGCCTCGACAAATCTTGCCGCCCCGGTCAGGCCGGCCTCCAGGAAAAGCGCACCCACAAGCGCCTCGACCACATCGGACAATATCGAGAGATTTTCACGTCCGCCCGCGCGAACGGTGGTTTCAGTCATGCGGATATGCCCGGCCAGATCGATGTCCCCGGCCACCTGGGCCAAAGTCTCGCGCCGCACCAGGGCGGAAAAACGGCGGGAAAGTTTTCCCTCGCGTTCCTTGGGAAAAGTTTTGAATACCATGCCGGCGGCGACCATGCCGATAATCCGGTCGCCCAAAAACTCCAGCCGCTGGTAATTGGGCTCCCCTTCCAGGCTGGGATGGGTCAGGGCCTGAACCAATAAATCCTTATTCCGGAAGGAATGACCAAGGGCTTTCTCCAGCCGCCCGATGGCGCTGGAGGTTTTGTGAGAGATGCTCATTCAGCCTGAAGGCCGGTCAAAAACCGGTCGCCGCGTGCCGCTCCAAACCATTTCCAGACTTGCCAGATTTTCGCATTGCCATTGCTGGAATAAAAGATAATGACCGCCCGGCCGACCAGGTTTTCGGCCGGGATAAACCCGACCCCGCGTGAGGTTGGTTTACGTGAATCGGCGGAATTGTCACGATTATCCCCCATCGCGAAGTAATGCCCCTCGGGCACGGTATAAACCTGGGTGTTGTCGGAAAGCCCGAACGGTTCCAGGTCCAGGACATTGTAACTGAGCCCATTGGGCAGGGTTTCAAGATACTGCGGATAGCGGCACTGGGCCGGTCCCTGGGCCTGGGGGTGGCGGTAATTGGGATAGCGCAAGCAATTCATATTCGCTGATTCTTCAAAGACAAAGTCTTCGATGCGCTCCTTTTTGACCTCATCTCCATTGATGTAAAGCACCCCGCCCCGCATTTGCATCCGGTCGCCGGGAAGGCCCATGACCCGTTTGATGTAATCGGTTTGATTGTCGCGCGGCAGCTTGAAGACAACCACATCCCCGCGCCTCACCTCACCCTCCAGAATGCGCCCGTCAAAAAGATCCAGGGAAAAATAGGGGGTTGAGTGTTTGCTGTAGCCGTAGGCCATTTTGGAGACGAAAATATAATCCCCGGTCATCAGGGTGGGGAGCATCGATTCAGAGGGAATGTTGTAGGGGTCATAAAACAAAGTCCGGAAAAAGACCGCAATCAGCATCGCCACAATCACCACTTTGGCCAACTCCTTGAAGAATTCGGCCGGTTTTTCTTTTACTTTTACCGCTTCGGCGGCCGCTGTCTTTTCTTTTGTCAAAGGTCGGTCTTTCGGTTGGTTTACAGATCAGGGGACTAAGCCCATTTATTAATTCCTGTCAACTTAATGCCTGATTGATTAAACATCAACGGGATGCGCGGTTATCAGCACAATTGCCTGGGCCCAGGGATGATCGTCAGAAATTGTCAGGGCAATCCGGGCTTCCATGCCATCCGGGGTTAACTCCCGCAACTTCTTAAGCGCCCCGCCGGTTAATTCCATGGTCGGTTTGCCGGAAGGAAGGTTGATGACGCCGATCGACTTCCAGTTGACGCCCTGGCGCATGCCGGTTCCAAGCGCCTTGGCGCATGCCTCCTTGGCGGCAAACCGCTTGGCGTAGGAGGCCGCCCGGTTAAGGCGTTTTTCCGACTTGGCGATTTCCACCTCGGTATAGGTCCTCTCAATAAACCTCAGCCCCCAGCGTTCCAGCGTCTGCTCGATGCGGGAAATATTGATCATATCATTGCCTAGGCCGATAACGTGCATGGGGATTACTTTCAGGCGGTTTTCAGGTCTTGGTTTTCAGGGGTTTCAGCGGAGGCCTGATCCATCAGCTGGCGCATACGGCGGATGCTGGCTTCAAAGCCGCAAAAAATGGCTTCGCCGACCAGGAAGTGGCCGATATTCAATTCCACCACCTCCGGGATTGCGGCAACCGGTCCCACGGTTTCAAAACTCAGTCCATGCCCGGCATGAATTTCAAGGCCCAGTGTGGCCCCCAGCCGGGCTGCCTTTTGCAAGGCGCCAAGTTCTTCATCCCGGGCCTTGCCGGAGGTTTCACAATAACGCCCGGTATGAAGCTCAATCACATCGGCGCCAATCTCAGCCGCCGCCTTCACTTGTGCCGGATCAGGATCGATAAAAAGGCTGACCCGGATCCCCTTTTCCCTGAGGGCGCCAATATAGGCATGCAGATGCGCTCTGCCGCCTTTTACATCGAGACCGCCTTCGGTGGTCACTTCCTCACGTTTTTCCGGAACGATGCAGCAGGCATGGGGGACATGGGCAAGCGCAATGTCGAGCATTTCACCGGTGGCCGCAATCTCCAGGTTGAGCGGCAGCGGCACTTCTTTTGCCAGCCGCTTGATGTCGTGATCGGAAATGTGCCGGCGGTCTTCGCGCAGGTGGGCGGTGATGCCGTCAGCGCCTGCTTGCGCGGCCATGATCGCGGCCCGGACCGGATCCGGATGGTAACCGCCGCGGGCGTTGCGGATCGTCGCCACATGGTCGATATTGATTCCAAGTCTAAGATGTCTGGTCATTTTTTTGCCTGTTGCGGGTTCTGGTTTTTCTTTTCTGTTTTTTGGCCTCAACCAGTTTCCAGACCGGGAAATAAACCGCGATCCACACCAGTATCATATAGGGAATTGATCCCAAAAGCAAAGGCGCCAGAACCGGTTTCAGGGTTTGGTAGGGGTTTTCAAATATATTGAAATCCTTCAAAAACTGGATGATGTCGACGCTGGCCTCGCCGCCCAGCAATATCACCCCGGTTTTATAGGTGGCCAGCCAGATCAGCGGAAAGGTCCAGGGATTGCCGATCAGGGTGCCGATCGCCGCCGCCACGACATTGGCGCGAACCGCCCAGGCGATGCCCATCGACAACGCCAGATGCAGACCGATCAGAGGGGTAAATGAGATCGCCGCCCCGAATGCCAGCCCGGCGGCGATGCTGGAGGATGAATCGGAGATTCGCGCCACCCGGTGGCCCAGATATTGCGCCATCCGGGACCAACCAGCGGTCGGCCATAGCCACTCCCTCATGTGATGGTGCCAACGAAGCGGTGTGCGGCGCTTGAACATGGTGCTTAAGAATTCACCTTTATTTTTTCAAATTACGGCTGCCGGGTTTGACGGCTGGAATTGCCTTGAGGGCGTCCGGCAGGTCTTCTTCCCGGTAGGCCGGAACATCCAGCTGAAGCAAAGAGACCAAAGGCGCCCCGAGATCGGCCTTGCCGCCAGAGCGGTTGACCAGCGACGCGGCGCCAACCACATTGCCACCGGCGGTTCGGATGCATTCGATACATTCCCGCGCTGAGCGGCCGGTGGTGATCACATCCTCGACCATCAGCACCCTGGTCCCTGGCGCGATTTCAAAGCCGCGGCGCAGCAGAATTTCGCCCTGAACCCGTTCGGTGAAAATTCCCTCGACACCCAGCTGGCGGGCCATTTCATAACCAACCACCACCCCGCCCAGGGCTGGCGAGACCACCAGTTCGACCTCCCCGGTGATTTCGTCCCTGACCATTTTGGCCAGCGCCTTACACAACAGCGCGGCGCGCCCGGGGTTTTGCAGCACCCTGGCGCATTGCAAATAGACCGGGCTGTGGAGGCCGGACGACAGCAGAAAATGGCCCTCCAGAAGCGCCCCGGCCTGCCGGAAATGGTCCAGTATCTGTTCCTGATTCATAAAATTCAGTCCTTTTCCGCGCCCCGCACCCGGGTCGCGGCGCTGACCACGTTCAAGGTCCTCAAGGCGGTGATAATCACGGTCAAATGTTTCACATCACGGACCTCGATATCGACCAGCATGGTAAAAAATTCAGGGTCGCGGCTGACTATTTTCAGGTTTGATATATTGGCGTCATGTTTTGCAACAACGGTGGCGATGTTGGCCAGCACACCGGCCTCGTTGACCACCACCAGGCTGATCCGGCCCGCCCAGAAACCGGGCTTTTCACTTTTGGACTGCCACGACAGATCAATCCAGTCCTCCTCATCCCCGATCAGGTGCTCGAGGGTTTCGCAGTCGATGGTGTGGGCAATCACCCCCTTGCCCTTTTCCACCACCCCGACAATCCGGTCCCCGGGCAAGGGGTAGCAGCAATCCGCCAGATGGAGCGCCATTCCCGGGGTCAAACCCTTGATCGAAATCGCTGCATCGGGGTCTGAGGGCTGTTCGGCCCATTTCCGGGCAGGGCCGCCCTTTTTGGCGGCGCGGCGGAAACTCATCCCGGGAAAAATTACCTCCATCGCCTGACGCGCGGCCAGAATTCCCTTGCCGACGTCCTCATAAACGTCCTCGACCTTATCCAGATGCAGTTTAGCCAGCGCCTGTTTGACGGCTTTTTCCGAGAATTCCATGTTTTCCCGCCGGGAGGCCTTTTCCAGGATGGTTTTGCCCAATTTGATATATTCCGCCTGGGCCTGGCGGCGAATGTAGCGCTTAATCGCCGAACGCGCCTTACCGGTAATCACAAACCCTTCCCAGCGCGGGGACGGATGCTGGGCCTTGGAGCGCAGAATTTCCACCTGGTCGCCGTTCTCCAGCTGATGGCGCAGCGGCACGTGGCGGCCGTTGACCTTGCCCCCGACACAGGTGTCGCCTACCGCGGTATGGACCGCATAAGCAAAGTCCACGATCGTTGAGCCACGCGGCAGCGGCAGCAGATCCCCCTTCGGGGTAAAGCAAAACACCTGATCCTGGAACATTTCCATCTTGGTGTGTTCCAGAAATTCCTCAGGCGTGGTCGCCAGTTCCAGAATTTCCAAAAGCTCCTGCAGCCATTTGTACTGGATGCCGTCCTTTTCGTTTGAGCCTTGTTTGTAGCTCCAATGGGCGGCCACGCCCTTTTCGGCAATTTCATGCATTGTTTCGGTTCTGATCTGGATCTCGATACGGTAATTGTCCGGCCCGATGACGGCGGTGTGGATCGACTGGTAGCCGTTTTGCTTGGTGGTGGAAATATAGTCATCAAAAGTGCCCGGAACCATCGACCAGCTTTGATGAATAACGCCCAGCGCCTTGTAACAATCGGCCACTTCATCAACGATCACCCTGAATGCAATCACGTCCGAGAGCTGTTCAAAGCCCAAATGATTGCGTTCCATTTTCATCCAGATCGAATAAGGGGTTTTTTCGCGGCCGAAAACTGTCGACTTGATGCCGTTCTTTTTCAGAACCCGCTTGATTTTGGCGGCGATCGATTTGGATACATTGCCGCCCTTTTTCTTCAGGTAGGTGAGGCGCTGGTTGATCGAATCATAGGCCTCGGACTGGAGCTCGCGAAAGGCGATGTCCTCCAGCTCATCCTTCATTTTGCGCATGCCGATGCGTTCGGCCAAAGGGGCATAAATCTCCATCGTCTCGAGCGCGATGCGGCGGCGTTTTTCGGGTGAGGTGATGTGATGGAGAGTGCGCATATTATGAAGCCGGTCCGCCAGTTTCACCAGCAGCACCCGGATATCGTTGGACATGGCCAGCAGAAATTTACGGAAGTTTTCAGCCTCACGCATGCTCTCGGTGGGCAGTTCAATCCGCGACAGTTTGGTCACCCCGTCGACCAGCCGGGCGATCTGCTTGCCGAACGTCTCTTCAATTTCCTCCAGCGTGGCAAGCGTATCCTCAACCGTATCGTGCAACAGCCCGGTGACAATGGTGTCGCTATCCAGGTGCATTTCGGTCAGAATTTCGGCGACTTCCAGCGGGTGCATGAAATACGGGTCGCCGGAAGCCCGGGTCTGCTCGCTGTGGGCCTGTTCGGAATAATCGTAGGCCTTGGTGATCAGGGACTCGTTGACCTGCGGGTCGTATCCCCTAACCCTCTCAACCAGTTGCGCCTGTTTTTTCAACGGCCAGATTCGCATTTTTTTCAGCACCAGTTATCCATATTGTGAACGTCGATATATAGATATAAGCCGGTTTTGGCTGTCAACAAACAAAAAACCCGGCAGGAACGCTGGCCGGGTTTCATTTTTCGCATCTTTGGCAGGATTATTCGTCCTCGGGCTCGACAATATTGACATCCTTTTTTTGCTCGAGATTTTCCTTTTCCAGGTTGGCCTTCTGGATGTCTTTTTTCACGACTTCCGGGATCGCCTCGCCGGCGCCCTCCCGCGCGCTCATCAAAAGGTCGGGATTGTCCTCTTCCGGTTCGTCCATCTCAACCAGCTTTTGGATCGAATGGATGATATTTTCCCTCATGTCCCCTGGCAGAATCTTGCCTTCGGCAATTTCCCTTAAGGAAACGACCGGGTTTTTGTCGTTGTCGCGATCCACCAAAAGCGCCTCGCCGGAGGAAATCTGGCGCGAACGCTGGCCGGCATAAAGCACCAGGTCAAACCGGTTGGTTACTCTGGTAATGCAGTCTTCCACAGTGACGCGGGCCATTTCTCTAATCTCCTTGAAATAAAGACCTTTTTGATCCAGACCGCAGGCTTATAACTTCGCGGCGGGACGAAGTAAAGAATATTTTCTTCCTAGAGAAGGAGCGCCCTGCCCTCTTCGGGAAGCTCTGCCAGCAACTCCGCTGCGGTTTTGCCTGAGACCGGATGGCGCCACCCCGGGGCCAGGTCGCACAAAGGCTGCAGGACAAAATGGCGCAGGTGCATCCTCGGGTGGGGCAGCGCCAGGCCCCCACTTCCGCCGGCCAGCACCCGGCCATTATAATCCAGCAAATCCAGGTCGATGATCCGGGCCTGGTTTTTAATTCTCCGGGTGCGGCCCATTTCCTCCTCAATGGCATGGAGTATCTCCAAAAGCACGCCTGGGGTTAGCGGCGTCTCTATTTCCGCCACCGCGTTTACAAACCATGGCTGGTCCGAAGCGGGAACCGGCGCGCTTTTATAAAAAGGGGATACCCCTTGAACCTTAATGTCCTTTTGCCCGAGGGACTGCAGGGCTTTAAGTAAATTTTCATGGGCAGTGGCCCCGCCGGGGCCGGGCAAGTTTGCTCCAAGGCCGATTAATATCACTGCATTTCCCTTCCCAAGACCGGTTGCACTTGAACTCTAGGTTCATTAAACGAGGTGGATGGTGAATAAAAGTATAAATCCGCCCGGGGATTGCTCCCTGTGCCCCAGGCTTTGCGGCTTTCGCCAGGACAATCAAAAAACCTACCCTGATTTTTTCAACGCCCCGGTTCCCTCATTTGGCGATCCTGGCGCCGCGCTTTTGATCGTCGGCCTGGCCCCCGGCCTGAAAGGGGCCAACCGCACCGGCCGCCCGTTTACCGGGGATTACGCCGGGGATCTTTTATATGGAACGTTGATCAAATATGGTTTCGCCGTGGGCGAATATAAAGCGCGGCCAGATGATGGGCTTACCTTAAAAAATGCCCTGATCACCAATGCGGTGCGCTGTGTGCCGCCGGAAAACAAACCGGTTGGGTTGGAGATTAACACCTGCCGGCCTTTTTTGGTTAATCAGATCAAGGTGTTAAGGAATTTGAAAACCATCCTGGCGCTTGGCGGCATCGCCCACCGGAGTGTCGTAACTGCCTATCAAAAACGCCAGGTGGACTATCCCTTCGGCCATGCCAGCAGCCATGACCTTGGGGGCGGGATCAGGCTGGTCGACAGCTATCATTGCTCCCGCTACAACACCAACACCGGGCGCCTGACCACCGGCATGTTTGAAAGTCTGTTTGCCAGCCTTCGTGAAACCATATAAGGGTTTGCCATGACCCACCACCCTCATCACGCCAACGAAAAGCGGATTCTCAAGGCGCTTTTGCTGACCGGGATTTTCATGCTGGTGGAAGTGGCTGGCGGTCTCTATGCCGGGTCACTGGCGCTGTTGGCCGATGCCGGTCATATGCTGACCGATACCGCGGCGCTGGCGCTGGCTTACGGGGCGTTTCGCCTGAGCCGCCGCCCCGCCGACCAGATGAGAACCTATGGTTATGACCGCTTTCAGGTGCTGGCGGCCTTCATCAACGGGCTGGTGCTGTTCGGGATTTTTGTCTGGATTGTCAAGGAGGCGATCGAGCGCATAATGGCGCCATCAGATGTTCTGGCGATCCCGATGCTGGTGGTCGCCACCGCCGGGCTCATTATCAACCTGATATCATTTAAAATCCTCCACCCGGGGTCAAAAGACAATCTCAATATCAAGGGCGCCTTGCTGCATGTGGCCTTTGATATCCTGGGCTCGATCGGGGCGATCATTGCGGCGGTGGTCATTTACTTTACCGGCTGGATGAAAATTGACCCGATCCTGTCGATTTTCCTGGCCGCCATGATTCTGCCGTCGGCCTGGAATCTGGTAAAAAAGGCCACCCATATCCTGATGGAAGGCACCCCCGACAGCTTCAATGTCGAGGCCCTGAAGAAAGACCTGGTCAGCCATGTCCCGGGCCTGAAGGATATCCACCATGTGCATGTCTGGCTGCTGACCGCCGAGCGGCCGCTGCTGTCCATGCACGCAACCGTGGGGGACATCAAAAAAAGTGAAAAAATACTTTTAGGCATAAAAAAACGCCTGGTGGATGAACATGGCATCAACCATTCCACGGTCCAGATTGAGACCGAGGGGTGCGCCGACCACTAAAAAAACGGCGGCCCGAAGACCGCCGTTTCAAATTTCATGTCCCGGGTCTTACCAGATGCTGACCCGCTCTTCCTCGGGCCGGAACAAGGCATTCCCCTCCTCAACCCCAAAGGCTTCATAAAACGGCGTGAAGTTCATCAGGGTGCCGTTTGCGCGGTATATTGAAGGCGAATGTGGATTGGTCAGGATCAGGTTCCGGAGGGCTTCCTCGCGGTATTTATTGCGCCAGATCTGGGCGAATCCGATGAAGAACCGCTGGTCGCCGGTCAGCCCGTCGATGACCGGGGCTTCCTCGCCATTCAGCGACATCCGGTAGGCCTTGTAGGCCAGAGTAACGCCGGTCAAATCACCAATGTTTTCACCCAGCGTCAGTTGGCCATTGACGTTCATATCTTCCATCGGGCTGAACTGGTTATACTGGTCGACAAGCACCGCGGCTTTGGCTTCAAAAGCGGTGGCGTCCGCTTCACTCCACCAGTCACGCATATTTCCATCACCATCGAAGCGGCGTCCCTGGTCATCAAAGGCGTGGCCGATTTCGTGGCCGATGACCGCGCCGATCCCGCCATAGTTGACCGCCGGATCCGCTGTCAGGTTGAAGAATGGCGGCTGCAGGATAGCGGCCGGGAACACGATCTCGTTCATGGTCGGGTTGTGATAGGCGTTGACCGTCTGAGGCGTCATGCCCCACTCGCCGCGGTCGATTTCCTGGTCCAGCTTGTCAATATCGTCCTGATACGCCCAGGCGTTGGCCCGAGCCAGGTTTCCGATTGGATCGTCGGCGCGGATTTCCATGCCCTGATAGGTTTCCCACTCATCGGGATAACCAATTTTGGTCATCATTTTTGAGCGTTTTTGCTCGGCCATGGCTTTGGTTTCATCGGTCATCCAGTCCAGTTCCTGAATGCCTTCCTGGAACGCGGCCATCAGGTTATCAACCAGTTTTTCCATCTCCACCTTGGCCTCGGGCGGAAAATGGCGGTCGACATAAACCCTGCCAACGCCTTCACCCAGCGTCGCATTGATAACCCGGACCCCGGTTTTCCAGCGTTCCGGTTGTTCCTCCAGGCCGTTTACCAGTTTACCCATGAAGTTAAAGTGGGCGTCCTTAAACTCGCTGGAAAGAAACGTCGCTTCCCCGTTCATGGTCTGGAAACGCAGATAATCTTTCCAAGCATCAAGCGAAGCGCCATTGATAATTCCGCCCAGCGCCTGGAAATAACTAAGCTGGGCAACCACCAATTCTTCACGTCCGGTAAGACCAGCACCCTCGAAGAAAGCTTGCCAGTCAATTTCAGATGTCACTTCTTCATCCAGATTTGCGGTGTTGAAAAGATTGTAGAGAGCCGGAATGTCACGATTTTGAACCGGTGACCAATGATTCTCGGCGATCTGCATTTCGATCCCAATAACGTTTTGGGCGCGCCCGGCGGCATTATCAAAACCCGCCATTTCAAACAAGCTGGCGATATAGAGGGGATAGGCGGCGCGGATTTCATCAAATTTTTCACCCTCGTTAAGGTAATAATCGCGCCCGGGCAGCGCCAGCCCGCCCTGCCAAACGTAAGCCATGTAACGGGAACTGTCACCAAGATCAGGAAATACGGCGGTTCCCAATGGGGCATTCACACCGGTATAACCGGTGCCGCCAAATGTCCTCATCAGGTCGGCCGTGTTTTCAATCGCACTGATTTTTTCGAAATAGGGTTTTAAGGGGTCGGTCCCTTTGCCCTCAACCAGGTCTTTGTTCAATAGGCTGGCGTAAAAATCACCGATTTTTTGCTCAATAGATCCAGCAGCAAGATTGTCTTGCTCTGATAATTCCTCGATAATAGCGCGTTGATTAGCTTCGCTTTCATCCCTCAAGATCCGGAACGACCCATAGCTGGTCGAATCTCCGGGAATTTCAGTTTCGGCAAGCCAGGTCCCGTTGACATAATTGAAAAAATCATCCGCCGGGTTGACGCTGTTATCAAAACCGGAAAAATCAATTCCGCTTGCGGTGGCATAGGGAGAGACCTTCACCTCTTCCGTGGGTTGGCCGCCCCGGTCACAGGCCGCCAGTAAAAAGGCGCAGGTCACCAGTATCGCTATCGTTTTATTCATGTCTTCCTCCTGGTTGTGGATTTTCCCCTGACAGCTTATTTGCTGGCCGTTTTTTGGGCATGGGTTTAGGTAGCAAAATGATCGCTTGATTAAAAGGAAAAAACTTGATGTGGGGACAAAATTTTGTGACGTCAGCCCCGGTCTTTCAACAGTATTTCCTTCTGGCGCTGCCAATCCCGCTTCTTTTGGGCTTCGCGTTTGTCATGGCGCTTTTTGCCCTTGGCCAGCCCCAAGGCCAGCTTGACCCGGTTTTTTTCATTGAAATAGAGCATCAAGGGAATAAGGGTCAGGCCCCGGCGCTGGCTGGCGGCGGCAAGTTTGCTGATCTGTTTTTTGTGGAGCAGCAATCTTCGGGGCCGGCGCGGCTGGTGATTTGACTGGTTGCCGTGACTGAATTCCGGGATATGGGCGTTGACCAGGAAAACCTCACCCTCTTTGACCTCAGCGTAGGATTCGGCCAGCGAGGGGGCCTGGGTGCGCAGTGATTTCACCTCCGTGCCCTTAAGCTCAATTCCCGCCTCAAAGGTATCAAGGATTTCGTAATTGAACCGGGCCTTGCGGTTTTTGGCGATAATGCGAATGTCCCTGTCGGGCTTTTTTTTGCGCGGTGCGGCCATTTCCAAAACTTCTTTTAAGCCAAGATTCCGCAGTCCTTCAGGGCGGATTTGACGATTTTCCTCGAACCCTCGCCCAAAGGCGCCAGCGGCAGCCGGACATCCGCCCGGCACAACCCCAAAAGGTGCGCCGCATATTTAACAGGAACCGGGTTGGTTTCAACAAAAAGATTTTTGTGAAGCGGGTTCAGCCTTTGGTGTATCTTTCCAGCTTCCTCAAAATCACCGGCCAGACAAAGGTTCTGGAATTCTGAACACAGCCCGGGGGCAATGTTGGCGCTAACCGAAATGCACCCCGCTCCGCCCTTTTGATTGAACTCCAGCGCGGTGATGTCATCGCCGGAAAGCTGGATGAAATCCTTCCCCATCAATGCCGCCTGGCGCAGCGGGCGCTCCGGATCACCGGTGGCGTCCTTGACGCCGATGATGGTTTCACATGCTTCATAAAGCCGCGCCATGGTCTCCGGCGTCATGTCCACGGCGCTGCGGCCCGGGATGTTGTAGATCAAAACCGGAAGCCCGGTGGCCCCGGCGACCGCCTTGAAATGAAGATAAAGGCCTTCCTGGGTGGGCTTGTTGTAATAGGGGGTGACCACCAGCAGGCCGCCGGCGCCCGCTGCCTCGGACTGGCGCGCCAGGAATATCGTTTTCTCGGTGCAATTGGTGCCGCACCCGGCGATTACCGGGATACGCCCAGAGACGGCTTCAACGGTGAGTTCCACTACCCGTTTGTGTTCGGCTTCGGTCAGGCACGGCGCCTCCCCGGTGGTGCCGCACGGAACCACGCCATGGGATCCTTCGGCCACCTGGCGGCTGACCAGGGCCTGAAACGCCTTCTCATCCACCTGGCCATCGAGAAACGGCGTAATCAGCGCGGCGATCGATCCTTTGAACATGAATTTGTCCGGTTCCTTTCCGGGCGAAGGTAAACGGCCCGGCGCAAAGGAGCAAGAAAAAGGATCGCTCCCGGCCAAAAAGAAAAGACGGCGGAAAACATCCGCCGCCTGATCCGGTTCGGGTTTGGGAAAGGTTAAGGCCTATTCCTCGTCATCCTTGCTATTATGCCAGCTAAACGCAAAATTCCCGGTCCAGGAAAAGTTTTCCAATTCATCCTGGTCCAGGACGCCGTCGCCATTTTTATCCATGCGTTCAAACAGCTCCTGGCGGCCGCGGACAAATTCTTCCCGGGAGATCGCGCCGTCTTCATCGCTGTCCAGATCCTCAAGGCCCAGGCCATGCGGGGAATGGAACATAAACCCGTGCGGGGCGGCAAAGGCAAACCCGTGAAGTTCGGGTAGGCCATTTAACTCAAACTCAAAATTACCCAAGAAGCTGTGCTTTTCATGGAGCCGTTCCATGGCTTCAGCCATCTGCTCCCCCGCCTCGCCCAGGTGCTCTTCCAGCATCAGGGCAAATTCATCGCTGTCAAAGAAATGACCACCATCAAACCCAAACCCCTCCAGCCACTTGCCGTGACGGCCATGAAATTTTTCCATAATCCCGGCAACCCGCCGCTCGGCATAATTCTCGATTTCCTGGACTTCCAGCTGATTGTCGCCGTTTTCATCAAACTTTTCCAACATTTCGGCCCAGTGTTGCTGGCGCCAGCCCTGGTCATATTTGCCGCTGTCTTGTTCATGGGACAGGTATTCGTTTTCAGAAATTTTCCCGTCGCCGTTGCTGTCAACGTCAGAAAATGAGCCAACTTTATAGAAATCAATGCTGATCCCATCATCATCGCGGTCGGGGTGGGCAAACGCCTGGGCGGACAAGACCAAAGCCGTGGAAAATCCGAGAATCGTCAAGTATTTATACATCGTGTGTCTCCTCTGTGGGTCGTGACTGGCGGAAAGAAGTTCCAAAAACCTCTGAGATGATACGCATATACAACAATTCCCCTTCGCTGCAAACAAAGCGGCTTCATTTTTTCGCGAGCAGCAAGTTTTGGCCGTAGACTCATAAACAGAAAGAGGGTTAATCTCTGCCCCATGAAAAAAACATTTTTAATATATTTCACCCTCGCCGCCCTGATGTTGGCGGTCCCGGCTGGGGGACAAATCCTGAAGGAAACCGAAACCGAAGCGATCAAGACTGCGGCCCTGGCGGGAGAGCTGGCCGGCGGCGGATTTTACTGCAAGGTGGATGAGGACGCCCTGAATGACTTTATCACCCTGGCCTACGCCAGAATTGCCATCGAGGCCGTCGACAAGGTCGACCGGGTGGTCGCCCAGCTGGAATTTTCCAACAATTACAGCGCCTGGAGCGCGCGCGCGCCCAAGGGAGGATGCACAATGTTCTCAGCAGGTTTCGAAAAGAAATTCGAGGAAATTTACAAACCATAAAATATCACCCATAAAAAAGGGCTCCGGAGAGCCCTTGATTGATATTTTTCCTAAATCTGGATTAAGACCCGATCATCACTACGCCGGTAAATTTCTTGCCTTCAAACAGGGATTCCAAGCCCTTTTCGATAAACCGTGCCAGCGCCGGGCCAACGCGGGTTGCGCTGTCCTGTGTGAAAAACGCAAAATCCGGTCCCTGATACCTGGTGTCTACCGACCGGTCAACCACCAGATTGGTTGAAATCTTAACCGATTTCAAAACATTCCCGGCGTTATCCAGATGCGCGATGGTGCCAATGACGAAGGTGTCGTTGCCCCTGAGGGCGCTTACCGAATACCTGGAAACCTTCAGGCGCTGGATATCCAGGCGGATGGTTCCTTCCAGATCAGCCATCCCGGCCCGCTCAAGGCTTTCCGAAACCAGGGCCACGGTCAGGTTTTCCATCGTAAAGTCGGCAATATTGGGGATCAGGGACTGGCCGGCCCACTTCACATTCTCAAGGCGCGAGATATTAAACTTTTTGACCGAAGCCACCCGGTTGGACTGGTAGGCGTCGTAAAATTCCCTGAAATATGCTTCGCGGGTTTGTTCTATGCGGTTAATGGCCGCCATATTGCGGTCTATCCTGCTGGAGAAATTCACCTCGACATCAGCGGCAAACACAGGTGTGCCGAGCAACGCTCCAACAGCCAGAACGGCAACCGCGGCAAGTGTGCTGAACAATCTGGGCATCGTCTGAACTCCTTCTTTTAGGCATTTTATCATATTATCATAGCGGCAAATCGTCGCCTTGAAAATAGCCCAACCAATCTGAATGCACAATGAACGGGTTTTCCCTAGTGGAAATAGGAGGCGCCGTTGATGTCAAAGGTGGCGCCGGTGGCGTGGCGCGCCTGGCCGGAGAGCAAAAAGGCGACGATGTTGGCCACCTCTTCCGGCGGCGCTGCCTCACCCATCGGCACCTCATCCAGCAAAAACTCATTGCCCGGCGCTTCCAGTTTGGGCCGCACCCGCCCGGTCAGCACCCAGCCCGGCGCCACCGTATAGGCCAGGATGTTTTCCTTGGCGTAGCCCTTGGCGATCGAGCGGGTAAAGGCCACCATCGCCCCCTTGGAGGCGGCATAATGCATGCTGTCGGGCAGATCCCCGCGAAACGCGGCCCGGCTGGAGATGTTGACGATCGACCCGCCGCCGGTTTTCTTGAAATGGAGAATGGCATAGCGGCAAAGATCCGCCACCGCGGTCATGTTGACCTGCATGACGCTGGCCCAATCCTTACGCCACTGCGCAAGCGGCGCATCGGGCAGTGTCGAGGGCATATAAGCGGCATTGTTGACCAAACCATCAAGGCTTCCCTGCCACGAGGCGGCCTGATCCCAAAGGGCGTCTATTTGTGAGGGCTTTTCCAGGTCCGCCTTGACCGGGTGGACCCTGCCGGGGCCATATTTTTCCAATAGCGCATCCCTGCCGCCCACCGACTGGTTGTAATGGAGGACTACCTTTGCCCCATCTTCCAGCAATTTTTTGGCGATCGCCCCGCCGATTCCCCGGGCGGCGCCAGTCACCAGATACACTTTGCCTTTATTGGTCATGTCTTATTTCCCCCTATCGAAAACCCTCTCCGGTTTTCTGAAGGTTTTGAACTCCAATGCGTTTCCGGACGGATCGCGGATGAAGAAAGTGCCCTGTTCGCCGGCCTTTCCCTTGAAGCGGATTTTTGGCTGGATGATAAACTCCACCCCCTCATCTTTCAATCTTGACGCCAGCGCTTGCCATTCCCGCCATTCCAGGATCGCCCCGAAATGGCGCACCGGGACATTATCTCCATCCACCGGGTTGGTTTTTGCATTATAACATTCTTCCGGCCTGACATGGGCGGAAATCTGGTTCCCAAAAAGGTCAAAATCAGCCCACAGCGCCGCCTGCCGCCCAATCGGACAGCCCAGCACCCGGTGATAGAAATCTATCGTCTGCTGCAGATCCCTGACCGGAAATGCGAGATGAAATGCGCGCGCCAAAGGCCCCTCCTCCAGGTCAAATCAGGAAAAGAATGGCATATTCGCTATTGATTGGCGACCGATTTCAGATAGGCGATGAGATCTTCCCGCTGGGTTGCGTCTTTAAGTCCCGGAAAGCCCATTTTAGTGCCCTTCACCAGCGTTCTCGGCGAGATCAGGAAAGTATCCAGCGTCGCCTCATCCCACACCGCGCCGCTTTCGCCAAACGCGGTCATGGCCTTGGAATATCGGTAGGCGGTTGTCCCGGGGGTTCTCCCGATCACACCATAAAGGCTGGGGCCGATGCGGTTTTGACCCGCTTCAACCGTATGGCAGGTCTGGCATTTGCGAAACACCACTTTGCCCGCCCCGGCATCGGCGGCCATGACCTGACCAGTGAAAATTCCTGATGCTAAAAGAAGCCCGCTCAGGGCCAGTATTTTAACTTTTTTCATTTCAACCTCCTTTTTTATACATTCAAGGCTTTTTCGAGCGCTTTGATCTGCCCTTCGACCGAGATTTTGATTTTTGAAGTAAGTTCCAGCTCCCGGTCTTCGAATACATCCCGGGCGGGGTGTTTTTTTTGCCACTGGGCGATTTTTTTGTCGCGCTGGCGGATCAGCTCTTCGATCTGCGGGCGGTACAGGATCAGCATCGCGGTCAGCCAGCGGTTGGTCGCCCACGATGGATAGGTATGGTCGATATTAAAGCGCTCGAGAAAGGAAATGATGGTCCCGGCATCGTACCAGGTCTCGTCCGTGACCCAGCGGTTGACGGTAAAAAGCCACAGCGGGAAGCCTTTTTTGTCCATTGAGATGGCCACCAGGTGGGCGCCGATGCGGTCGCTGTTTTTTTTCTGGGGGTGGTCCAGCTTCAACGGTTTTGCACCCCCGGGCATGCCCTTATAGCGCAAAAAGGTGTGAAAATGGCCGTGCTCGCCGGGCCGGTTCTTTTTGGGGTGGGCGTGATAGTAATACTGGCTGTGGGTTTCCCAGTCGACCACATCGCCCTTGGGATAGTGGTCCCATTCAATAAATTCACCCTGCCCCCTTAACAACTCCGCCACGGTGTTGGCTTTGGCCTTGGCCAGAACCCGGTAACACTCCAGAACCTCGGCCCCGGCCTGGTGCATGGCGATTAGCTGATCCTCGGAAAACCGCTCAAAAATTTTCCCGCCGGTGTTTGCCTTTGCCATGGTTAAACCCTTTTGTGTTGCCAATAGACGATAGCCCTGCCGCAGAGCCTAATAAAGAGGGGGGCGTATGTCACCCCCCTCTTGAGCCTGGTTTCTTTTTCCGTTTATTCTTTGCGGAACTCCCCGGGCAGGAAGAACAGATAGTCATAATCTTCCGCCGCGACGTGGCAGTCGATGCAAAACTGCATGCCAGAGGAATTTTTGCCGCCAGTCACGCCCCAGGTGGAGCCGTCGGGCATGATCATGGTGTATTTCCAGTCCCCGTATTCAGGCATAAACCCGGGATCCATTTTTTTCATCAGGAACAGCGGCCCGGCGGAAACCGTCCCGTCTCCACCAACCACAAAGCTGTCCTTGGCGATAATCGCCCCCACCGGCATAGTCCCGGCATCCTCGAACCGGCCATAGCTGTTAGCGGCATTGTTGGCATAGTTGTTGACATATCGCCCGCCGTGGGTGAGCGAAACATAGGGCGAGGTGTTGTATCTTGACCAGCCCTGATAATCAGCCGCGCCATCCTCCCCGGACATGCCGTAGCCGGTCTTCATTTCTCCCTTGAAGCATTGGTAGGCCGCTGAGGCCTCTTCCGGGCTCAATTCCTTGCCGCCATTGCCCGGCGCACACGGGTTGCAGGGATTGACCCCGGCACAGGGATTGCAGGGATTGACGCCGGCACAGGGATTGCAGGGATTGACGCCGGCACAGGGATTGCAGGGATTGACCCCGGCACAGGGATTGCAGGGATTGACCCCGGCACAGGGATTGCAGGGATTGACCCCGGCACAGGGATTACAGCCTCCTTTGGCCGCGCACGGGTTGGCCGCCGTACAAGGGTTGCAAGCCGAAGCGGCGCACGGGTTGGCCGCTGCGCAGGGGTTACATCCTGCCTTGGCCGCGCACGGGTTACACCCGGAAGCGGCACATGGGTTGCAGTTGGCGGCGGCGCACGGGTTGCAAGATGGTTCCGCCGCACAGGGGTTACACCCCTGATCCGCCGCACACGGGTTACACTTGGCTTCCATATTTTCAGGACTGGCGGCTCTGGCCTCGGCCAGGCGCGCTACCACGCAAGCCCCGTCCCCGGATTTTTCAACCAGGTCGTTTGACGAGGATTGCTGGTCACAGGCCGAGATCAGACCGGCCATGGTCATCCCGGCAATGCCCAACAATCCGGATGTTGATTTGAGTTTAGTAAGCACACTCATATTTCAGTCCCCTTGAAACAGTTTTTCTACCGCAAGCGCCGGTAACAAGCTTTTCCGCTCCGCTTCCGTCAGGTGCAGCTTTGATTTGTGCACAGATTATAGCGGCCGGGGGTTTTGAAAACCGATCATTTGTTCTCAAATTTTTGTGAGGGGCGGGGAAAAACCCGACCAAAATCCCGCGACCGGTGCCAAGTTTAAGACCAGTCCTCTGATTCTGTCGTCCTCAAGACGCTCAGACCCAATTCCTCACCTTCCTGGATAAGCTCATTGTAATAGGGGATCCCTATTTGTTCGTCACCCTCTTCATCGGTCCATTTGAAATTCTTTGCCCGGGA
>JADFJJ010000066.1 GCA_022566215.1 Pseudomonadota bacterium
GTTCGCCCGTAAGCAAGGGGGCGTTTTCATCCTGCGCCTTGATGATACCGACCGGGACCGCTCTCAAGGAAAATACGCGGAGGCGATCAAGGAAGACCTGACCTGGCTGGGCCTGGGTTGGGACGAAACCTATCAGCAGTCGGAGCGCTTTGCCCTCTATGATGCGGCGGCGGAGGCTTTGAAAAAAGCCGGGCGGCTTTATCCTTGCTTTGAAACCCCCGAAGAGCTTGAGGTCAAGCGCAGGATGCAGCTGGCCCGGAGGCAGCCGCCGGTTTATGACCGCGAGGCCTTGAACTTGAGCGCGGCCGGGATTAAGAAATTTGAGGCTGAAGGCCGCAAGCCCCACTGGCGCTTCAAAACCCGGCTGCCGGCCACGGTCGAGTTTGAAGACCTGATCAGGGGCCATGCCCATTTCGACCTGGCCTCGGTGTCCGATCCGGTGCTGGTGCGCGAGGACGGCTCGTACCTCTATGCCCTGCCGAGCGTCGTTGATGATCTGGAGATGAACATCAGCCATGTCATCCGCGGCGAGGACCATGTCACCAATTCCGCCGTCCAGACCCAGATTTTCGGGGCGCTGGGTGGAAGTGCGCCGCAATTCGCCCACTTTCCGCTGCTCCAGGCCGCTGACAAATCAGGCCTTTCCAAGCGCGGGGGATCGCTTTCGATCCGCCAGCTGCGCGCCGACGGGATCGAGCCCGAGGCGCTCTTGAGCCTTTTGGCCCACATCGGCACCTCGGATGCAATCCAGCCTTGCTGGGATATGGCGCCGCTGGTCGACGGGTTCGATTTTGGCAAATTCGCCCGCGCCACCGCCAAGTTCCACATCGGGGACCTGAAGCACCTTAACGCAAAAATCGTCCATGGCCTCAGCTACCAGGCGGCCAAGGAGCGCCTTGGCGGTAAAATGGTTGGGGAGCAGGAGTGGTCGGTAATCCGGCCCAATATTTCTTCCCTCAACGAAGTGGCGGCCTGGCATCACATGATCAAGGGGCCGATCAAGCCGGTGATCGAGGATAAAGATTTGCTGGCGGTGGCGTTGAGCGCGTTTCCCGAGGGCAAACTGGATGAAAACAGCTGGTCTTCCTGGGCCAGGGCGATCCAGGGCGCGACCGGAAAGAAAGGCCGTGATCTTTTCATGCCGCTTCGGTTGGCGCTGACCGGGATGGACCATGGGCCGGAAATGAAGCTTCTTTTGCCGCTGATCGGGGCGGAGCGGGCCAAAGCCAGATTGCAGGGGAATTCGGCATGACCTTGAGGCTCCACAATACGCTTTCCGGTAAAAAGGAAGACTTCAAGCCGATCGATGCATCAAACGTGCGGATGTATGTATGCGGGCCGACGGTCTATGACTACGCCCACATCGGTAACGCCCGGCCGGTGGTGGTTTTTGACATTCTTTACCGATTGTTGCGTCATGAATACGGCCCGGAACATGTCACCTACGCCCGCAACATCACCGACATCGACGACAAGATCATGAAGGCGGCGGCTGAGGCTGGTGTTGAAATATCTGAAATCGCCGGCAAATATACCAAAATTTATCAAGATGATGCCGCAAAGCTAAACGCGCTGCCGCCTGATGAGGAACCCAAGGCCACTGATTACCTGGACCAAATGAAGGCGATGATTGAGAAACTTATTGCTGATGGACATGCCTATGAAGCCCAGGGCCATGTTCTTTTCCACGTTCCTTCAATGAAAAACTATGGGCGTTTGTCGAACAAGAATAAGGATGAACTGATTGCCGGCGCCCGGGTCGAGGTGGCCCCTTATAAAAAAGACCCGCGCGATTTTGTCCTTTGGAAGCCTTCGACGGCCGACCAGCCGGGTTGGGACAGTCCGTGGGGCAGGGGACGGCCTGGCTGGCATCTGGAATGCTCGTGCATGACCGAAGATCTGGCGGAGACCATCGATATTCACGGCGGCGGGCTCGATTTGATCTTTCCCCACCATGAGAATGAGATCGCGCAAAGTGAATGCGCCCACGGCAAGCCGTTGGCCAATTACTGGGTACATAATGGTTATCTGGTTCTGGGCGGCGAGAAAATGTCCAAGTCGCTTGGCAACATCCAGACCATCCACGGGCTGTTGAAGAAATTCCCGGGCGAGGCGCTGCGCCTGACGCTGATGAGCGCCCATTACCGCCAGCCGCTGGATTTCAGCGAAGAGGCCGTCAAGGATCAAAAGCGCCGCCTCGACCGCTGGTACCGGATTACGGAAGGGGCGAAAGAGGGGGAAATCCCGCCAGCGGTTCTGGCCGCTTTAATGGATGACTTGAACACCCCCAAGGCGATCGCCGCGCTGGAAACTGAAAAAAATCCCGGCGCTGTTCTTGCCGGCGCGCGTTTTTTGGGCCTCCTGACGGAAAATTCCGATGATTGGTTCAAGGGGGGAGTTTCTGACGGGCCTTCAGGAGAGGAAATTGAAGCCCTGATCGCCGAACGGCTGGAGGCGCGGAAAGCCAAGGATTTCGCCCGCGCCGACCAAATCCGCAAGGACCTGAAAGCCAAAGGGATCATTCTGGAAGACGGCCCCGGCGGCACCATCTGGCGGCGTACTGATTAATGGCAAAACCTGCGATCATTCTGGTGCGCCCGCAGCTGGGTGAGAACATCGGCCAGGCGGCGCGCGCGATGCTGAATTTCGGCCTCGAGGATTTGCGCCTGGTGGCGCCCCGTGACGGCTGGCCCAACCGGCAAGCCCATCCTCCGGCGTCGGGCGCTGATCAGGTTCTTAAAAACGCCAAGGTGTTCGAGACCACTGAAGCGGCAATCGCCGATTTGACCCATGTGTTCGCCGCGACCGTGCGCGAACGCGGTATGGACAAGCCGGTGGTCAGCGCCGCCGAGGCCGGAGCGACCATCCGCAGCCTTAAGGCGGGCAAGGCGGGGATCCTGTTCGGCCGCGAGTCCTCGGGGCTTGCCAACGACGACGTGGTGCTGGCCGATACTATCCTGACGGTGCCGGTCAATCCTGGCTTCGCCTCGCTCAATATCGCGGTGGCGGTGGCCCTGGTGGCGTATGAGTGTTTTCACGAGGGCAGGGAGGTTACCAAAACCACCACCAGAACTATTGCTGATAATGGCCCCGGCCCGGCGGCCAAGCAAGACCTGATCGCACTGTTCGGGCATTTGGAAGGGGAATTGGACCGACACGGCTATTTTCACCCGCCGGAACGAAAACCGCCGATGGTGCGCTCGCTCAGAAACCTCCTGCAGTCGGCCGGCCTCAGCAAGCAGCAGGTCGCAACCCTGCGCGGGGTGATCAAGGCGTTGAGTTCGCCCGGGAAAAATAAATAAAAATTCTTGAGCGGGGAGCCAAGCCATCCTACATTCCCGGAAAGTCAGTGAAAGGACATGCCCCTTGAGAAAATTCCTAATCCCCCTGGCCGCCTTCCTGGCTGGTTCCGCTCCGGCCATTGCCCAGGAAGCGCTATCGCCCGAGGACCAGGCGTTCGAGCAGCTGCTGAACCAATACGCCACCGTTACGCTGGGGCTACACATTGATCAGCGCTGCCGCCAGCTTTATCCAAAAGCGGCGGACCTGTTTGCTGAAAATCATGCCATTGTAAAAAACTTTATGTCCGCCATCCTGTCCCCGGAGGCTTTTGAACAGCTGAACACCGGAATTCAGGAAGCCGCCAAAGACGAAGTGGCCAATCCGTGCGGGTCTTATACCTTCGATTTTATCCAGGCCAGCGCGCAAATCTCAAGCACCATGGCCTATCGCATCAATATTCTTCAGGGAAAGGTTGACCCGGAACCGGACATGGCCCCTCCCGCCGTCAGTCCCCCGCCAACCGTTGAAGAGACTGCTGCGGAACCCCAGGAAACCACGGCGGAGCTGGTTCAGAAGCCGGTAAAGGTGGAACCCCAGGAAACCAAGGCGGAGCCGGTTCAGCAGCCGGTAGAGGAACTGGTTCAAGAGCCGGTCCAGGAAACCGTACCGCCAGTCCAACCCCAGGTTCAGGAGGTAAAAACCGAAACCCCTTCAAGCAGCCCTGCCCGGCAAGAAACTAAGAAGGAAAGAAACAAGCGCCAGCGGGAGGAAGTCCGGGCGTTGAACCGGCAGCACCGTGATGAGCGGGATAATTTCAAGGCCAGCCAGGCCACCTATCCCGACCCGAAAGCGGCTAAAAAAGAGCTCCAGGGCCGCCAGGACGCGGAATTGGACGCGCTGCGCCAGCGCCACTTTGAGGAAGATAGGGCTGGCAGGAACAAATAAGGCTTAAACCTTCTTTTTTCTCTTGCGCCGCTTTTCCCGGCTGCGGCGGGCGGCCAGGTTCAAGGCTTCGACAAAAATCGAAAAGGTAATCGCGAAATAAAGATAGCCGCGCGGGATGTGGGTGCCGAAGCCGTCGGCGATCAGCGCCATGCCAATCAGCAACAGGAACGAAAGCGCCAGCATCTTGACGGTCGGGTGTTTTTCAATAAAGCCGCTGACCGGGCCCAGCGCCCACATCATCACCGCGATCGAAATCATAATCGCGGTGACCATCACCCACAGCTCTTTGGCCATGCCGATCGCGGTCAGGATACTGTCGAGCGAGAACACCATATCCAAAACGACGATCTGGGCGACCACCATCAGAAAAAGGTTGGCGGCGGCCTTTTTCGGCCTGATCAGGTGTTTCGGGTTGCCCTCGATATTTTCATGGATTTCAAGCGTGCCCTTGCCCAGCAGAAACAGCCCGCCGGCGATCAGGATCAGATCGCGCCAGGAAAAATCCATGCCCATCAGGCTGAACAGGTTTGCCGTCAGGCCGATGATCCAGACGATGAAATAGAGCAGCACCAGGCGGATGACGAGCGCCCCCAGCAGGCCCAATTGCCGCGCCCGCTGGCGCTGTTTGGGGGGCAGTTTCTGGGCGACGATCGAGATAAAGACGATGTTGTCGATGCCGAGGATGATCTCAAGAACGGTCAGGGTCGCCAGCGCGGCCAGGGCCTCCCCTGTAAATATCTCAAGCATCAGTCGGTTATGCCGCGGATGATTTTGGCAACCTCCGGCGCGAAGTAGGTGAGAACCCCTGATGCCCCGGCGCGCTTGAAGGCGATCAGGCTTTCCAGCATCACCGCCTCGAGATCCAGCCAGCCGTTGGCGGCGGCGGCGTGGAGCATCGAATATTCCCCCGAAACCTGATAGGCGTAAATCGGGATCAGGAAGCTATCCTTGACCCGCCGGATGATATCGAGATAGGGCATGCCCGGCTTGACGATAATGCTGTCGGCCCCCTCGGCGATATCGAGCGCGATCTCGCGGATCGCCTCATCGGAATTGCCGGGGTCCATCTGATAGGTCTTTTTATCGCCTTCCAGAACCCTGCTGGAGCCGACCGCATCGCGGAACGGGCCGTAGAACGCCGAGGCGTACTTGGCGGCATAGGCCATGATCTGGGTGTCCTGGAATTTCTTTTTATCGAGCGCCTCGCGGATCGCCCGGACCCGGCCGTCCATCATGTCGGAAGGGGCCACAATATCGGCGCCGGCCTCGGCCTGGACCACCGCTTGCCCGGCCAGCAGGGATTTCAAGCATTGGGCGGTCTCCCGCAGCATGCTGACGGGTTTTGCGGTCTCAACCAGGTTTGGCGTGTTAGGGTTCCCCCGGGCCAGGCCGATGCTCAACTCATCGGCATCCATAAGCTCGCTGACGGCAGCTACCGAATCTGCCAGATCAACCGGATTCCGGAAGTATTGGACCGTTACCGCCGTGCCCAGTTTGATCCCAACGTTGGAAGCCAGTGCGCCCAGCACCACGAAAACGTTGCGGCTTTGCAGGTTGTCGGTGGCCCAGATCTGGGAAATGCCCCCGGCCTCGGCCCTTTGGCCCAATTTGATCAGCTCCCGTATCGGGATGTCCTTGTAGGTTGGGAGGTGCAGCTGGATTCCCGTTTCCATAAACCTCTCCTGAGATTTTTGTAACGCCGCGTCAGGGGAGGTTTTCTGATCAGGCGCCTTCCGGAACCGCGACTGACATGGGCCCAGGTAGGGATGCTGGTGACCGTCGTTGCATCACGCTATGGTTGAAACAGGGCGATTATAAGGCGGGCATCAGCACCGCCAGGTAAGACCCGATGGCTCGCGTGGTATGGCCATGGCCCGTCGTGTCTTCGATCAGCCGCAGGTCGCCGGGACCGAAGCGGTGCTTGCTGCCATCGCCCAGCCCAATCTCCACCTCACCTTCCAGGATGATCATCCACCTCCGGTCTGGCGCCGGGTGAAAGTCCGCGAAATGATCCGGCTCCATACGCCAGACTCGCAAACCTTCCACCGCCTGCAACGACGCCAGATCAGGGTGGGATTCCAGCGTTTGCTCCTCAATATGGGTCTCTCCATCGTCACCGGAGTACATTCTGTAAATTCCCACGAAGCCTCCTTTTCAGGTCGTCGAGTTTGTTTGTTTCAGCAGCCCTGTGGCCTAGTCCCCAATTCAAAGGCGGTCCTGGCCGGAGCCGCCCCTGGATAGCTCACGGATTGATGACGCCCTCGCCCTTGCCCACGATGAAGGTTTCCCTGCGTTCCACGTAGTCTGAAACGGCGTCGATCAGCGCTTCCGGACGTTCGGCCACTATGGCGTGGCCGGTGTCATAGACGATGGAGACGTGGCAGTTGGGTATCTTTTCCCGGTAGATGCTGCCCGCCTGGGTAGCCACCAGCCGGTCGTTCAGGCCAAAGGCCACCAGGGTCGCGCACTTGACGTCTCCGAGCCTGCCTTCGTTTTCCTCGCTCAAGCCCGGGCCCTGAAGCCGTTGGGCCATGTCCTGCTCCTTGGCCATCGCCGTTGCGTCCAGTGAACCCAGGGCCTCCTGATTTTCAGGATGCGCCAACAACAACCGTGCCAATTCGCCGGTGTCGCCGGCATTGGCGGGTAGACGGACGTCAGTGGGGCGTATGACCGTAGGAGATATGAGAATCAAGGCATCCACGCCGTCTGGGTCCTGCAGGGCCTGCCACAGGGCCACGTTGGCGGCAAACGAGGTGCCGATCAGGGTGAATTTGCCAGGCGCCGCCTTGCCCGCAGCCTGGGCCATGGTGCCGGCCAGGTCTTTGATCGAGCTGGACCTGTCGTTGGCCGCCGAGGCGCCAAATCCCGGCAGCTCGAGAACAACCACCCGGTTGGTCCTTGCCAGCCCGTGGTGAAGCCTGGTCAATCCCCATGACATGGTGTCCAGGATGACCACATTATCGCCTTGACCGGCGGCCAGGGCACGGATTTGAAAACCGTCCACCTCTATATGGGACTCTTGAAAATTCGCCTCAGTCTCCGATGCCATCAACCCTTCCTCAAATTTCCCTAGAACTCTTTGATTTGCGGCAGGACTTCCTTGCCGAACAACTCGATCTGCCGCATCACATTGCTGTGATCGACCCTTGGTTGCTGGAAGAACAGGTCCACCACTCCCGTGCCACACTGATCATGGAAAGCCTTGATTTGCTTGACGATGGTATCGGGGCCGCCCATGAAGTTCAGCCTGGGCGCGGCGCCGGTCACGTCTCCCTGGGCGCTGCCGGAGATCACGTTTCGCAGGTCGAACTCACTGCCGGTCCGCGCCGCCTGTACGGCCTGCTCCACCGCGGAGGTCATGCCCAATCTGCGCCGGCTCTGGGGCCCATGCAGGCTCTCGAACCACTCATCGGCCTTTTGGTCAGTCTCGGCGAGGTAAATGCTGGCCCGGTACACCCTTTGG
>JADFJJ010000067.1 GCA_022566215.1 Pseudomonadota bacterium
GTTTTCACGCGGTCCCCGATGCCTGGTGGAAAGGGTAGCGCCATGAAAAAACATGCCGGCATTATCGAGGGCGCCACCGGCGATTGGGAGATGGTCATCGGCCTCGAGGTGCATGCCCAGGTGATCTCGAAAGCCAAGCTGTTTTCCGGCGCGCCGACCGATTTCGGCGGCACCCCCAACGATCACGTCAGCCTGGTCGATGCGGCGATGCCCGGGATGCTGCCGGTGATCAACGGCGAATGTGTCAGGCAGGCGGTCAGGACCGGGCTGGCGCTCGGCGCCAGGATCAACAAGCGCTCGGTGTTCGACCGCAAGAACTATTTTTACCCCGACCTGCCGCAGGGCTACCAGATTTCCCAGTTCCAGCACCCGGTGGTGGGCGAGGGGGTGATCACCCTCGATCTTCCGGACG
Organism: Pseudomonadota bacterium; assembly: GCA_022566215.1. GTDB lineage: Bacteria > Pseudomonadota > Alphaproteobacteria > Sphingomonadales > SMXR01 > SMXR01. Next base: position 413 of record JADFJJ010000067.1, read on the forward strand.
GCAAAACCAAGCAGGTGAGAATTGAGCGCCTCCATCTGGAGCAGGACGCCGGCAAGTCGCTGCACGACCAGCACCCGGACAAAACCTTTGTCGATTTGAACCGCTCCGGGATCGCGCTGATGGAGATCGTCTCCTGGCCCGACATGCGGACCCCGGAAGAGGCCGGGGCCTATATCAGGAAACTTCGGACCATCCTGCGCTATATCGGCTCGTGCGACGGCAATATGGAGCAAGGCTCGATGCGCGCCGACGTCAATGTTTCGGTGCGCAAACCGGGCGCTAAACTGGGCACCCGGTGCGAGATCAAGAACGTCAATTCGGTGCGCTTTGTCATGCAGGCGATCCGCTACGAGGCCCAGCGCCAGGTCGATATCCTCGAGGACGGCGGGGTGATCGAACAGCAAACCCGGCTGTTCGACCCGGGCGCCGGCGAGACCCGTTTGATGCGCTCCAAGGAAGAGGCGCACGACTACCGCTATTTCCCCGACCCGGACCTGCTGCCGCTGGAATTTGACGACGCCTTTATCGAAGCGGCGCGCAGGACCCTGCCCGAGCTGCCCGACCAGAAAAAGGCGAGATTAATGCGCGATCTGGGGCTTTCCGATTATAATGCTAGCGTGCTGGTGGCCGAAAAGGCCAGCGCCGATTATTTCGAAGAGCTTCTGGCCGAGACCGCGAAAGCGGCCGGCAAGGCCGAAAAAGCGGTCGCCACCCGGGCCGCCAACTGGGTCATCAGTGAACTTTTCGGCCACCTCAACAAGGCCGGGATTTCGGCCGGGGAGAGTCCGGTTTCGGCACGGGACGGGGCCGAGCTTTTAGGCTTGATCGATAAGGGCGTGATTTCCGGGCGGATCGCCAAGGAAGTGTTCGAGCTGATGTACCAATCCGGCAAAAAGGCCGCCGAGATCGTCACGGAAAAGGGCCTCGAGCAGGTCTCGGACGTGCATGAGCTGGACGCCATGATCGATAAAATCCTCAGCGACAACCCGGGCCAGGTAGAGCAATACCAGGCTGGCAAAGTGAAGCTGATCGGCTTTTTCGTCGGCCAGGTGATGAAGGCGACCGGCGGCAAGGCCAACCCCGGCGTGGTCAACGATCTGCTGAAGAAAAAACTCATCAAATAGAAGCTTTGCCTTGATTTGGTCTCTTGAGGCTTTAGTCTTGAACTATGACCCGCCCTTTTTTGTTTCTCCTGCTGTTGCTTATGGTTCCAGCCCCGGCGCTGGCCGCGAAGGACCGGGTGTTCTCAATCGAGGTTGATAACGACGTCCTGACCCCGGCCGATCAGTATTTCACCAACGGGGTGCGCGTCAGCGTCGCCTTCGGCGAGGCCGCGCAAAAGCCCTGGATGGACCGCCTTGCCGATAAAATCCCTTTTTTATCAAAGACTTATAATGAACGCATCATCAGCTTCGCGCTCGGCCAGAACATCTATACCCCGGCGGATACCGCCCCCTTTACCCTGACGATAAGCGACCGGCCCTACGCTGGCTGGCTATACGGCGAGTTTGGCATCGAGGTGCAAACGGATCAGGTCTCCGAATATTTTATTTTTCAGGCCGGGATGATCGGCCCGGCCTCGCTGGCGGACCGGGCTCAGCGCAGCTATCACCGGCTGATCAACGTCGCGCGGCCAAACGGCTGGGCGCATCAGCTGAGGAACGAGCCGGGCATCGTGATCGGCTACCAGCGGGTCTGGAAAACCAATCTTGATCTTGGCAAGGGGTTTGAGATCAGCTCCAACCCCCACATCGGTGTGGCGGCGGGCAATGTCTATACCTACGCCGCAGCCGGCTGGACCTTGCGCATCGGCAAGGGGCTATCATCGGAAAACGGTCCGCCGCCCAGGATCTCACCGGCGTTTCCCGGCAGCGGCTATTTTAAAACATCATCATCTGTGGTCTGGTATCTGTTCGCCGGGGTCGAGGGCCGGGCGGTGGCGCGCGATATTTTTCTCGACGGCAATACCTTCACCAATAGCCACAGTGTCGTAAAAAAACATCTGGTCGCCGATTTTCAATTCGGGGTAGTGGTGATTGCCGGTGGCCTGCGGATTTCCTATACCCATGTCTTCCGCTCACGGGAATTTGCCCTCCAGCCGGGCAGGCACGAGTTCAGCGGCATTAACATCGCGTTTCGTTTTTAGGACCTGGAACCCCCTTTTTTGCTACCGGCTGACCAGACCGTTCAGGTTTTGGGGCGGCTGTTCAGGTGGGCGTAAACCAGCGGCGTCAGGTTTCTCATCCGGTGGCTCAGGAAGCCTTTCATGGCCCGGAGCTCCTGCTCCCCGGCGAGGCGGAAATCCTTCAGCGGGTCCAGGAAATCAAACCGTTCGCGGGCAAACGCCTTTTGCCAAGCTTGCGCCGCCGCGAGAATGCTTTTTACGACCCCGGCGTCAGCCCGCCCTAAAAACCGCGTCAGGTTATTGTGGCCGCAGGCTCCTTTGGTCTGGAAAAGATCTTCCGGGTTCCAGTCTTTCCGGAAAAAAATCTTGTCGTGGTCCATGAAGACAAACGGTCCGCCGGGGGCGGCCCCGCGAAAGCACATATTCCGCAAAACCCGGTCATAGTTGCCGGTTAGCGTATCGAAAACGAAGGCTTGCCGGAACCACCCGGCCTTGACCCCCCGCTCCCAATAGTCATCATCATAGCAAATCCCGGCCTCTTTCAGGGTCTGGATGGTCTCTTTGGTGGTGGCGAATAAAGGCGCGGCGCGGTCCTCTCCCGGAACCAGCCAGCCCTCGAGGGCCGGCAAGCCGAGGGCCCTGGCGGTCAGCAGCCCGGCGCATTCATTGAGCGTGGCGATGCGCGGGCCGGGCTTTGCTATCAGCTCCACTTTTCGGCCCTCATAGGCGATCACCAGGGGGCTGCGGGCGGCCACCCGGATTTTGTCCGGGTCCGGAAACCGGGGCTTTGGTTGGGGCGAAAGGCTCATCGGGCTCCTTTGCGTTGGCCGCTCCCCTTCACACAGGGTTTTGGGGCTTTTTGTCAAGCGGGCTTGAAAAGAAACCGCCACCCTCTAGATTGTCTAGATCAAAGGAGAAAAACATGATCGATCTTTATTACTGGCCAACGCCCAACGGGCACAAGATCACCATCTTTCTGGAAGAGGCGGGACTTACATATAAAATCATTCCGGTCGATATCGGCAAGGGCGACCAGTTCAAGCCGGATTTTTTGAAAATCTCCCCCAACAACCGGATGCCGGCAATCGTTGATCAGAACGCAGAAGGCGGGCCTTTATCAATTTTTGAATCGGGCGCCATCCTGCTATACTTGGCGGAGAAGACCGGGCAATTTTTGCCGAAAGACATGCGCGCGAAATACCAGGTTCTGCAATGGCTATTCTGGCAGGTCGGCGGGCTGGGTCCGATGATGGGGCAAGCCAACCACTTCACCCGGTATGCGTCCGAGATCGATGAGGGGTGCGATCACTCTTATGGGCGCGAGCGCTATCAGAACGAGACCCGGCGGCTGTTTGGGGTTATGGACCGCCAGCTTGCCGATCATCAATTTCTGGCCGGTGAATATTCAATCGCCGATATCGCCTCGTGGCCGTGGGCCAGGGCCTATAAAAATTATGATTTTGACATTGCCGATTGGCCCAACCTGAAAAGATGGCACCAGACCATGAAGGCCCGCCCCGCGGTCCGGCGCGCCATCGACATTGGCCTTGGCATCAATCCGCCCCAGGATAAACTTTCCGAGGAGGCTAAAAAGAACCTGTTCGGGGCCGGACAAAAAAGGTAAGTGAAACTGTCCCCTTGATTTTTAGGCGCCGGGGCCGCACACAGGGAGAAGGTTTTATCGGGGGAAAATTTTCATATGTTTGACAAACTGGTCCATATTTTCGAGGGCGAGGACCGCCTTTCTGCGGCCCATTGCGATCAGGTTATCGAGCTTGGTAAAAAATACCCGGCCAAGGACGCCCAGATTGGATATGGGGACAAGCATATGGAAAGAAAGGGGCTCAGGCGGTCAGAGCTGCGCTGGATATCACCCCAGGAGGCGATGGTCACCAACCTGCTCTGGTATTATGCCAACATCGCCAACCGCAACAGCTTCGGGGTGGACGCCTTTTGGCTTTACGATATTCAACTGACCGCCTATCACGGCGAAGACCAGGGGTATTACAACTGGCACCAGGATTGTTTTTTTGAACAGGCGGCGCCCTATCAGAGAAAACTCAGCCTGGTCGTACAGCTTTCCAGCCCTGACGATTACGAGGGCGGCGAACTGATGTTCACCACCCAGTACGTGACCGGCTGGAACGAGCAAAAGGCCCAAAAAATAAAGGAAAAGGGAACCGTGATCGTGTTCCCGTCCTTTTACACCCACAAGGTCAATCCGGTCACCAAAGGCACCCGGCGCTCGCTGGTGGCGTGGATTGAAGGGCCGTCCTGGAAATAGCGGTTTTTTCCAGGTTAAAAACCCCCGCCCATGGAAAGCGTGGGATAGGGCCGTTCCAGGTTAATCTGTTTCATCACCAAAGTGGGCAGGTTTTCCGAACGCCAGGTCAAAAATTCAAAAACGCCTTTCAGCTGGTCCTTGTCCAGCACACCCAAATCAACCAAAACCTCCAGGGGGCTTAGAACTTCCCGGGTGATTTTCCCCCGCCAGCTGTTTGCGGTTTGTATGATTCCGTCCAGAACCTGTTCGGTACACAGCGACAGCCACTTGTTGAGAAAATTATCGCCGTTTTTCCTTTTGATGATCTGTAAGCTTTCGGCCGTCCAGTGGTCTCCGAACAGACACATCTGGTGATCCAGCAGGACATACTGATCTTTTCCCTCCACCTCCATGAAAAACAGGTTTTTCATGACCCGGTCTTCGTTTCCAACCAGAACATCAAAAACGAATGTCTGACGGAACCATTTTGCCTTCAGTTCCCGGGTCCAGAATTCAAACTTTTGCGCCTCCGGATTGGTGTTCATGGTTTTCAGCTTTGACAGGCGGGTGGCGAAAGCAACCCGCGGCTTGTCCAAAGGTAGATTCATTTCTTTCAGCAGGCTGGCTGGGCATAAAACCAGGAACGGGTCAAAGGACGGTAAACCCCAGAAGCCGGCCGGCCAGGTGAGCGGCGCATTCGTTGGCCACGGGTTTGGGGCGCATGACTTTCAGGGCGACCACGTGGGCGGCGCCGTCGACATCGATACGGTCTACGTCAACGGGTACGGATTTCCCGCCCATCTCGGCGGTCCCATGTGGTACGGCAACGCGGTGGGACTGAAGACGATCTATGAAAGAATCTGCGAGTTCGAGAAGGAGCACGGCGATCTCTGGAAGCCTTCTCCCTTGCTCAAGCGGCTCGCCGAAGAAGATAAGACCTTCGTCGAATTCGATAAGGAGAGGGTCGCGCAATTGGCTGCGGCGTAGTCACGCCGGTCCATCGCGCAGAGCACCCTCTATTGATAGCGGCTCCAGCCCGGGCCGATCGAATTCGGCGGCGGGCTTTCCCCTGTCCATTTGAGGCGATAAACGCCGGCGAGCGCCGTGAGGAAAAGGTCGCCGGACAGAGCATCGGCCCGGATTGCGGTCAGGCTGAATCCTTGACTGAACGGCAGGATGATCTCGCCGACGGCTTTGACTCTTTGAAGGGTTCCACCTGAATCGAACTCCGCCGCATAGAGGTTGTTCCAAATGCAGTCGCCAAAGAAGAAGTTTCCGACGAGATCGGCCGGATACTCGCCCCCCTGATAATATTCGCCGCCGATGATGCATCGATTGAAGTAGGGAAGCGGACCGGGTCCGATGACGCCGGGCGGTTGAATGGGCTCGGCGGCGTCAGGCTGGTGATTCATCGCAAGAATCGGGAACTCGACGTCTTCGGCGAGAGGCCTGGAAAAGTCGCCGAACGTTCGATCGGGATCGAAGAAATTATCCGGATAGTCCGTGATTTCCTCATTGGCTTCCCAGAAGGGCCAGCCGAAATTCTCTCCGCCACCGGTGGAGACGTCGAGCCACTCCCAAGTATCCCATCCGACAACGGAGATGAGGATCTCGCCCGGATTCCCGGCACTCGGATCCAGCTCTCCGGTTCCCGGGACGACGCCGATCCGGAAGGGCTCGCGCAGGCCCAACGCGTAGATCCTCGACTGGATGGCATCGGCGTCCCCCGTATAGAAGGGATTGGAAGGATACCCGAGACCCGTGAGCGGATCGATTCGGAGAATCTTGCCGTTGTAGGAATCCAGAGATTGAGCGCGCAAAGGTCCGATGTTTTGGTTCTGCGGCGTCCTGCCCAGGCCGTAGCAGGCGTCGTTGATCGAAGAGAATACGTCTGAATCGCCGTAAGCGACCAGGAGCGAGCCATCGCGTCCGAAAGCCAATCCCCCGACCAGGTGAAACCAACTATGAGCGACCGCCCCTTGCGCCCACGTTTCTCCCAGAAGGACCTTGCGGCTGGCGGGATCGGCCGTCCGAAAGCCCGTGGCGGGATCGGCCGAGTAGCGGGTCACGCGCATGAAACGATGGAGCGTGTCTTCGATTCCGTCCTCGGTGGGATCGACGAAGGGCTCCGGCGCCAGTCCACCATCGCGAAACAATTCTCGCCGCCCGGCCAAGGGGACGCGACCTTCCTGGATGTCCAGTGAATCAGGTCGTCGGAGCAGGCGATCAGGCCGTCATTCAGGTACATCACAAATCCGCCGTTGCCCCTGACGGCTTGGTTGTCCGGCGTCTGAAGGACCACCGGATTGCGGTGTGTCTCACGGGCATCCGGGAACAGCAGGCCGTGCTTCGTCCAGTTCCGCAGGTCCGGCGAGGTGGCCAGGAACGCGCCGCTGACCTGTGGATTCTGGTGCAACCAGTCCCACCGGTTGCAGAACAGATAAAAGGTGTCCTCGTGTCTGACCAGGCAGACGTCCTCAAAACTGAACCGGCTATCCTCACCTATGCGGAAAAACGGGCTGTGTACCGCATCCTTAGTGAAGCGGATGCCGTCTTTGCTGCGACGGGAGCGATAACGCGGCTCGACGAAGGCTTTGGCAAAGCGCTTACGGGCATCACCAGCCGGATGCCTCGCGGCGTGATCTTGCGCCAGTTGGACGACGACGGAAGCCTGATCAGCGCCACCTTTTCGGCAAGCACCACCAGCGCCCTGCTCGAATTCACCCGCAGCCTTGAGGCGTCTCCGGAGTTCGGACGGATAAACATCCGTTCCCTCTCAAAGACGG
>JADFJJ010000019.1 GCA_022566215.1 Pseudomonadota bacterium
CAGCGAGGAGGCGCTCATGGCGGCGGCGGCGATCATCGGGCTTAAGAGGATGCCGAAGGCGGGATACAGGATGCCGGCGGCGACCGGCACCCCAAGGGCGTTGTAGATGAACGCAAAAAAGAGGTTCTGGCGGATATTCCGCATCACCGCCTTGCTTAAGGAAATCGCCCGGACAATCGCTTGCAAATCACCCTTGATGAGCGTCACCCCGGCGCTTTCAATCGCGACATCGGTGCCGGTGCCCATGGCGATCCCGACATCCGCCTCGGCCAGCGCCGGAGCGTCGTTAACGCCATCGCCGGCCATCGCCACGATCAGGCCCTTTTCCCTGAAGGCGCGGACAATTTTATGCTTTTGATCGGGCAGCACTTCGGCCTTGACCTCATCAATGCCGAGGGTGGCCGCCACCGCTTTTGCCGTGGTGAGGTTGTCGCCGGTCAGCATGACCACCCTAAGACCGGCTTTCCTCAGGGCCGCCAGCGCCGCCGGCGTGGTCTCTTTGATCGGGTCGGCGACCGCCACCAGCCCGGCGGCCTTTTTGCCAACCGCGATATACATGGCGGTGGCGCCCTCGCGGCGAAGCTCCTCGGCCCTGGCCTCAAGCGCCGAGGTATCGACCTTCAGATCCCGCATCATTGCAGAATTGCCGAGCTGGACGGCTTTGCCGGACACAGTGCCCGAGACCCCCTTGCCGATGACCGCCTTGAAGTTTTTGGGCGCGCTCAGTTTCAGTTTTTTGTCGTGAGCGCCGCGGACGATCGCCTCGGCCAGCGGATGCTCGCTGGCGCGTTCCAGGCTGGCGGCCAGCGCCAGCAGCTCGTTTTCTTTGTAGCCCTTGAGCGCCAGGACGGTTTTCAGGGCCGGTTTTCCCTCGGTCAGGGTGCCGGTCTTGTCGACCACCAGGGTGTCGACTTTCTCCAGCCGCTCCAGGCTTTCGGCGTCCTTGATCAGGACCCCCAATCCGGCGCCGCGGCCGACCCCGACCATGATCGACATCGGGGTCGCCAGGCCGAGCGCGCACGGGCAGGCGATCACCAGCACCGAGATCGCCACCGCCAGCGCATAGCTGAACGCCGGGTCGGGGCCGAACAATGCCCAGACGGTTCCGGCGATCACGGCGACCGCGATCACCACCGGCACGAAATAACCGGCCACCAGGTCGGCCAGCCGCTGGATCGGCGCTCTCGAGCGCTGGGCCTCGGCGACCATCTGTACCACCCGGGCCAGCATGGTCTCAGCCCCGACCTTCTGGGCCACCATGATAAAGCTTCCGCTAGCGTTCATGGTGCCGCCGATGACGGCATCGCCAGGGGTTTTTTCAAGGGGCAGCGATTCTCCGGTGACCATCGATTCGTCCACCGTGCTGTGGCCGTCGATAATTTTGCCATCGACCGGAACGCTGCTGCCCGGCTTGACCCGGAGATGGTCGCCGGCCTGAACCTCGCTTAAGGGGATTTCCTCCTCATCGCCGTTTTTCTTGATCCGGTAAGCGGTCTTGGGGGCCAGGTCCAAGAGCGCCTTGATGGCCCCGGAAGTGCGCTCGCGGGCTCTCAGCTCCAGCACCTGGCCGAGCAGCACCAGGACGGTTATGACCGCCCCGGCCTCGAAATAAAGGCCGACATTGCCCGCTTGATCCCTGAAACCGGCCGGGAACAGGTGCGGGAAAAAGACCGCCACCAGGCTGTAAAGTTCCGCCGCCCCGGTGCCCATCGCGATCAGCGTGAACATATTCAAATGCCGTGTCACCAGTGATTTCCAGCCGCGCTGGAAAAACGGCCAGCCCGACCACAGCACCACCGGGGTGGCGAGAACCATCTGCGCCCACGGGTTCCAGGGGCCGCTAATCAGCTCTCTGATGCCAGGCAAAAACTCACCCATGGTGATAACCAGAAGGGGCGCCGTCAACACCGCGCCAACCAGGAAACGTTTGGTCATATCGGCGAGTTCGGGATTGGGCGGCGCTTCAACGGTAATTGTCACCGGCTCCAGCGCCATGCCGCAGATCGGGCAGTCGCCGGGCTCATCCTGGATAATTTCCGGGTGCATCGGGCAGGTGTACCCGGTTTTGGTTTGCGGCAAGGGAGAGGCCGCTTCCAGCGCCATGCCGCATTTCGGACAGGCATCTGGTTTGTCACTGACAACCCCTTCGCACATCGGGCAAAAGTAAGTCCCCGGCGCGGCGCCCTGGCTGGCGTCTGCCTGGCCATCATGGTGGTGGCAGCCGGCGTGGTTAGGGCGGTCTGTTTTGTTCTTTTTGGTCATCGGGATTAATATAAGCTATCCTAAAATATTAGCCAGCCCGACGCCGATAAAATTGGCCACCGCATAGCCGAGAATGCCGACCAGGATGCCGGGAGTGACCAAGCCGTTCCAGCCCTTGTTGGCGGCCAGCCCGGCGGCGGTGGCGGGTCCCAGGATACAGGCGTTGGAGGCGGTGATCAGCTCCGGCAGGGTCAGGTTCAGGAACTTTCCGATGCCGAACAGAACCCCTGCGTGAACGGCAATGACAATGGCGACGAAGGCGAACATCACCGGCGCGCTGTCGATGGTGCCGATAAAATCCGCGCGGGCGCCGAGCGAGGCGAAAAACACCAGCATCAGGATCATCCCGAGGCCGAAGGCGTTGCCGCTATAGCGCTTGAGGGCGGGCACGAACGTCGCCATCACCACCGCCAGGATGGTGATCACCAGGATGCCGGCGCCGGGCCAGCCGGTCTTGGCTTGAATCTGGCCGCCGATCAAAACCAGGGCATAGGCGATGACCATCATAACCGCCCCATCCAGCAGGATCTTTAAGCCACGGCGGGGGGCCGGGGTTTCTTCCCTGAGGTGATTTTCACCATCGCGCTCCATCGGGTAAGTTCTGGTGAACCAGGCGACCGCCGGCATCACCGCGAGGGCGAACAAAAACATAATGGTCATGATGTTGTCGGCGGCGATCGCCGCGGTCAGGACCTCGCCGGGGGGGATTTCGGTGGCCTGGCTGACCGCCGCGAAATTCATCCCGCCGCCGATAAAAGTGGCGGCGAAGGTGCCGGTCAAGGCGGCCTGGAAATCGGGCAGGGTGATCAGGGCGTAAGCGATCAGCGCTCCCAGAACAGTGCCGGCGGCGCCCAGCCCGAAGGCGGCCAGGGTCGGCCCGGCCTCGCGCAAGATTTTCCCGATATCGGCCTGGAACAGCAATAGCGGGATCGCCAGCGGCAGCAAAATTTCATCGACCGCCGCGTAGGTTGGCGACAGGGTCGGCAGAAACTTGAGGTTGCCGAGCAACAGGCCGGCGGTGATGGCGATCACCGAACCGCCGACCAGCCTGCCAAAGCGTTTTTTTTCCCCCCACAGCGCAAACGCGGTGATGGCGAACAGCATCACCCAGATATCCAGTCGGTCGGTTTCGGCGATAAAAGTATCCATGATCCCCCTTTAATGTTTGTTCCGGCCCTGAAGGCTAGAATGTCTTCCTGACCGCCCAGCCCGACAGCCGCCACAGGCCATAGGTGAGCGGGATCGCCACATAGCCGTCAATCGCATAGTGCCATCCCAGGTGGACCGAGCCGACCAGCATCACCACCAGAAAGGCCACCATGAACCATCCCAGCCAGCGGTTCAGCTGGAAGGCGTGAAAGGTCATCAGGGCGGTGGTCGCCAGATGCAGGCTGGGCATGGCGGAGATTCCCGCCCCGACCCCGGTTTTTGAATTGGCATAAACATCCCACAGCCGGTCCTGGACATCCAGCGCCCAAATCCTTGAGAAATCCCCGCTCGCCCGAAGTTCCGCATCCATCATGCGCAAACCGTCCATCAGGCTGGCGAACGGGCTGGCCAGCCCGGTCACCTCGGCATAATAAACCGGCCCGGCGGAAGACAGGGCGAGCGCCCCCAGCGACCCCAGCAGCATCCAGGTCAGGACAAAGCCGACCATGTATTGCATGCGCTGTTTCAGGTTTTTGTTGAAAAAGACGTTATAGAGCAGGAAGCCCCACAAAAAGAAAAACCACAGGTGATAAACAAAGTTGATGAAAACGGTCAGCCCCGGGCCGCCGAACAGGGCGTGGGTCAACCGCCACGGGTCATGGCCGAAATGGACCGCGCGGTCAATCTCCATGAAAGCCTGGTCCAGGTAGAACGGAACCAGGGCCGGGATCATGGTCTTGAAAGAGGTATAAAGCGAGGCCATCACCGGGATGATCAAGATCGCCAGCGCGACGTTCAGCAGCCGGTCGACATCACTGAAATAGGCCATCACGTTCTTGGCCAGCAGGGTCAGCGGGCGGGCCGGGCGCTTGATCAAAACCAGGTGCAAAAGCCCCACAAACCCCATCAAAATGGCGGTGTAGAGGATCGTTTTGAGAACAATGCTCCAGTAAATCCCCAGGTTGAAACTGTCCATGTAGCCGTTTAGTGTGGCGACGATAAAAACCCCGCCCAGGTAAAAAAGCGTCAGCCCTACAAGTAAGCTGTTTTGCCGCCAGGCGGGCGAGGTCAAAATCCGTCCCCAGATATTAAGAAGTGTTTCCTGCATTCCGGATACTTTCCCGTAAAGAAACTAAAATGTAAACCGCTTGTTCCGCACCGCTATAATTTGCTAAGGCTTGCTCAGGGAGAGCTTATGGCCCAGCGCACGCTAGAAATTGTCACCGAAACCTTTTCCCTGGCCCGCCCTTTTCACATCTCAAGGGGGGTAAAGGAAAGCGCCGGCCTGATCCGCGCCGCCATTGGGGAAAGAGGCCATATCGGTGAGGGGGAATGCTGCCCTTACCCCCGTTATGGCGAGACCGTTGAGACGGTGCTCAAAACCCTGGAAGATGTCCGGCAAAAGATTGAGCAGGGACTGGGCCGCATTCAGCTGCAAAAGTTGCTCCCCCCGGGGGCTGCCCGCAACGCGCTCGATTGCGCGCTGTGGGACCTGGAAGCTAAAATCGGGAGCCAGAGCGTGGCGGATTTGACCGGATTTTCCCCGCCACGAACATTCTCCACGATGCGGACAGTGGTGATCGGCGCGCCGGAAAACATGGCCAAGGAGGCCGCTGGTTATCCCCAGGGAGTTCCGCTCAAGGTCAAGCTGGATATGGAGAATGTGCCTGCCCGGCTGGCGGCGATCAAAAAGGGCGCGCCGGGAAGCCCGATCATTATCGACGCCAACGAAGGGTGGGATGAGGATTTTCTTGAAAGCATACTGCCGGAATTAAAATCTTTTGGGGTTATTCTCCTGGAACAGCCTTTGCCCGCCGGTAAGGATGAAGCGCTCAGGCGTTTGGAGCGTCTGGTTCCGGTTTGCGCCGATGAGGCCTGCCATGCCAGCGCCGACCTTCCCCGCCTCACCGGGCTTTACGATGCGATCAACATCAAGCTGGATAAAACCGGCGGGCTGACCGGGGCGCTGGCGCTGTTTGCAGCGGCCAAAAAACAGGGCTTTAAAATCATGCTGGGGTGTATGGTCTCAAGCGCACTTTCGATTGCGCCGATTTCCCATTTATGCTCACATGCCAACTACATCGACCTCGACGGGCCGCTGCTTCTGGCGGGCGGCGGGGGTGCCGGGATGAGCGAGGTTCCGGGAACGGCCAAGGTTAAATTGAACGCCAAATGGGGACGCCCTTGAATGTTTAGAACATTGCTACAATTTATTGTTTTTATTGGATTTTTCAGCTCCGCCTATGCGCAGGAACTGTCGCCGACCGCGACCGGGCAGGAAGCCGTTTATGCCACCGCCGGGCGCTACGGCATGGTGGTGGCGCAGCATCACATCGGCGCCGAGGTCGGGGCGGAAATCCTGGCCCGGGGCGGCAATGCGGTCGACGCCGCGGTCGCCACCGGGTTCGCCCTGGCGGTGGTGCTGCCACGTTCGGGCAATATCGGCGGCGGCGGTTTCATGCTGGTTTATCTGGCCGGGGAGCAAAAGACCATCGCCATCGATTACCGGGAAACCGCCCCGGCGGCGGCCTCGGGGAACATGTTCCTCGACCGCCAAGGCAACGTCGATCAGCAGCTGTCGACCAAAAGCCGGGCCTCGGCCGGGGTTCCGGGAACGGTCGCGGGGCTTTATTACGCGCACCGGAAATACGGCCTCCTGCCGTGGGCCGACCTGCTGGCCCCGGCGATCAGGCTGGCCGAGGAGGGGTTTCCGGTCAGCGATTATTTGGCGCAGCTGTTACGCTCCCGGAAAGACCGGCTGGGGGTCACCCGGGCCGGGCTTGAGATTTTTTATAAGCCGGGCGGCGGGTTTTATGCGCCGGGAGAAATGCTCAGGCAGCAGGACTTGGCCAAGACCCTGAAACGGATTGCCGAAAACGGCCCGGACGGGTTTTACCGTGGTCCGGTCGCCGACCTGATTGTCGCGGAAATGGCGCGCGGTCATGGCCTGATCAGCCACGCCGATCTGGAAAATTACACGGTCACCGAAGCGCCGGCGGTGACCGGCAGTTACCGGGGGTTTGAGGTGGTCTCGATGCCGCCGCCATCCTCCGGCGGGGTCCATATCATCCAGATGCTGAACGTGCTGGAGAATTTTGACCTGAGGCAAACCGGACCGGGCAGCGCCGCAACCATCCAGGTGATGGCCGAGACCATGAAATACGCCTACGCCGACCGCTCACAGCACATGGGCGATCCAGCTTTCCATGAGGTCCCTTTGGCCTGGCTGACCGATAAGGAATATGCCCGCCAGATTGCCGGCAAGATCAAGCGCGGGGGGGTTGTCCCCTCCAGCCAGATAAAACCGGGCACGCCGCCCGCGCCCGAAAGCCCCGAGACCAACCATTACAGCATCGTCGACAAATACGGCAATGCGGTCAGCACCAGCACCACCCTCAATCTCACTTTCGGCTCCGGTATCGTGGTCGCCGGGGCGGGATTTTTGCTCAACAATGAAATGGATGATTTTTCCGCCAAACCCGGCGTTCCCAATGCCTACGGCCTGACCGGCGGGGCGGCCAACGCGATCGAGCCGGGAAAACGCCCCTTGAGCTCGATGTCGCCAGCGATTGTGCTTAAGGATGGCAAACCGGTTTTTATCACCGGCAGTCCGGGCGGCGGCCGGATCCTCACCGCGGTGCTGCAAAGTATCGTGAATTTCATAGACTTTGAAAATTCCGTCGGCCCGGCGGTGCAATCGCCCAGGATCCATCACCAATGGCTGCCGGACGTGCTGTTCCTCGAGCCGGGTTTCAGCCCCGAGACCATCATCAAGCTGCGCCAGGCCGGCTATACCGTGAAGGTGGGGCAGGTTTTCACCGCGGTTGAGGCGATCGAGATTGCCCCGGGCGGCTGGATATACGGCTACGCGGACCCCCGCCGCGCCGATGGCGGGGCGGTTGGCTTGTGCGTGGAAGACATGGCGGTGGCTTGCTAAAATGGCGAAACAAAAGATCAACAAAAGCCTTCCTGCCTGGGTTTATTCTGACCGGGATTTTTTTGAGCTGGAGCGCCAGCATATTTTCATGAAAACCTGGCAGCTGGTGTGCCATACCAGCAACGTCCCCGACCCGGGCGATTACTTTACCTTTGATTTGCTGGCGGAGAGGGTGTTTGCGATCCGCGGCGAGGATGGCGAGGTCCGGTGTTTCCACAACGTCTGCCGCCACCGCGCTTCCAGGCTGTTGGAAGGGGAAAGCGGTTCGCGCCAGCGCATCAAGTGCCCCTACCACGCCTGGGGCTATGATCTGGAAGGAAACCTGAAGAACGTCCCGTTCGAGCGGGATTTTCCCGATTTCAGAAAGGAGGAGCATGGCCTCAAGGCGGTCGAGATGGAGGTTTGGAACGGGTTTATCTTTATTCGTTTCGGCGGCGACGGGCCTTCGGTGGCGGAAGTTTTTTCACCTTACCAGAAGGATATCGATCCCCACCGCCTTGCCGAGGTGCAGCCGCTGGGCCGGATCACGCTTCGCCCACGCGACGCCAACTGGAAAACCGTGGTCGATAATTACGTCGATGCGCTTCATATCGAGGTCGCGCACGCAGGCCTGGCCGGCCTGTTTGGCAACACCTATTCGCTCGAGGTCAAGGACGGAGTGCAGAAACTGTGGGGCGATATTGTGCCGGCCAACAAGGAGACCCTCTCGGTCAAAATGTACAAAAAGTACCTGCCCAAGGAATGCAAGCGGCGCTGGGAATATTTCCGTATGTGGCCCAATCTGGCCTTTGACCTTTATCCCGACCAGATGGATTTCATGCAGATGCTTCCCATTTCACCGACCACCATGATGATCCGGGAAATCAATTACGCGCTTCCGGACCAGCGGCGCGAGATGAAAGCGTGCCGCTATCTGAACTGGCGCATCAACCGCCAGGTCAATGCCGAGGACCAGGGCCTGATCAAGAGCGTGGAGGAAGGAATGGCATCATCCAGCTACACCTCCGGCCGGTTCGCCGCCCGGGAGATTTGCCTGATCGACGCGGCCGGGCAAATACGAAAGGCGATCCCGGTGGCAGCCCGGGAGCACAAGCCGCCGCCGGGCGTCATGGCCGGATTGCTGGAGGAGGCGCACCATGGCTGACCTGTCATACGATGTGGCGATCATCGGCGGCGGCCATAACGGGCTGGTGTGCGCCGCTTACCTGGCCAAGGCCGGAAAATCGGTGATTGTCCTCGAGGCCCGCTCAGTGGTCGGGGGGGCCGCCACAACGGAAGAGTTTCATCCCGGTTTCAGAAATTCGCTCGCCGCCTATACCGTCAGCTTGCTGAACCCGAAAGTGATCCGTGATCTGAAGCTGGAGCGCTTTGGGCTGAAAATCCTGGAGCGCAAGGTCAACAACTTCTGGCCCCAGGAAAGGGGCAGCCTGTTGGCCTTTCATACCAGCCGGGAGCGCACTTCAGGAGAGATTGCCAAGTTTTCCACGCGCGACGCGGCTGAACTTCCCCGCTACTACCGGGATATTGAAACAGGGGCGGGGGTGTTGCGCTCACTGTTGCTGGAAACACCGCCCAACGTCGGCGGCGGGATCATGGAGTACCTCAAGGCGGCGCGGGTGGGGAACCGGTTCCGCAAGCTGTCCCTGGAAGACCAGCAGCTGGTTCTCGACCTTTTTACCAAGTCGGCGGCCGAATTTCTGGAGGGGTATTTCGAGGCGGATGCGGTCAGGGCGGCGTTCTCCTTCGACAGCATTGTCGGATTTTACGGCAGCCCTTATACCCCGGGCTCGGCCTATGTGCTGCTGCACCATGCGTTTGGCGAGGTTAACGGCAAGAAGGGCGTCTGGGGCCAACCCTTCGGCGGCATGGGGGCGATCAGCGAGGCGATCGCGAGCGCGGCCCGGGGGTATGGGGCGGAGATCGAGACCGGTTGCCCGGTCGCCCGGGTCTTGACCGCCGGCGGCAAAGCGGTAGGGGTCGAGCTGGAAAGTAAAGTGGTGGTAACGGCCAAATCCGTAGCCGCCAACGTCGGCCCCCGGCTGCTGTTCACCAAAATGCTGGAGGCCAGTGTGGTTCCCGCCGCGTTTTACCGGCGGATGAAAAATTTCGCGTGCGGGTCGGGGGTGCTGCGCATCAACGTGGCGCTGGACCAGCTGCCGGATTTCAAGTGCCTTCGGGGCCGGAAAGATGCCGGCGATTTTCTGACCGCCGGGATCGTCATCGGCCCGACCATGGGGTATCTGGATAACGCCTATCGCGATGCCCGGCGCCATGGCTGGTCGAGGCAGCCGATTATTGAAATGCTGATCCCGAGCACCCAGGATAATTCGCTGGCGCCCAATGGCCGCCACGTCGCCAGCCTGTTTTGCCAGCAGTTCGCCTACGACCTGCCGGGGGGCAAAAAGTGGCCCGAGGTGCGTGAAGAGGCCGCCGATCTGGTGATCGACACTGTCGAAAAATATGCCCCGGGGTTCAAAAAATCGATCCTCGGGCGGCAGGTTCTCTCGCCCTGGGATATGGAGCAGAAATTCGGCATGACCCGGGGGGACATTTTCCATGGCCGTCTTAGCCTGGATCAGATGTTTTCAACCCGCCCTGCTTTGGGCTATGCTGACTACCGGATGCCGGTAAAAGGGCTCTATCTTTGCGGTGCCGGGGCTCATCCCGGGGGCGGCGTCACCGGGGTTCCAGGTCACAACGCCGCGCGCGAGATTTTGAAGGATTTGTAGGGAGGAAATGATGGAAACAAGAGCCGCGGTGGCATTCAAGGCGGGGGAGCCATTAAAGATCGAGACGGTCCAGCTGGAGGGCCCGAAAGAGGGCGAAGTGCTGGTCGAGATCAAGGCCACCGGCATTTGCCACACCGATCAATTTACCCGCTCCGGGGCCGACCCGGAGGGCCTGTTCCCGGCCATCCTCGGCCACGAAGGGGCCGGGGTGGTGGTCGAGGTGGGGAAGGGCGTCGCATCCCTGAAGGCGGGCGATCACGTGATCCCGCTTTACACCCCGGAATGCGGCAAATGCAGCTTTTGCACCTCAGGCAAGACCAACCTGTGCCAGGCGATCCGCGAAACGCAAGGGCGCGGCGTAATGCCTGACGGAACCAGCCGTTTTTCGCTGAACGATAAGATGATCCACCACTATATGGGCTGTTCGACGTTCTCCAATTTTACCGTGCTGCCGGAAATCGCGCTCGCCAAAATCCGCAAGGACGCGCCGTTCGACAAGGTCTGCTACATCGGCTGCGGGGTCACCACCGGGATCGGCGCGGTGATCAACACCGCCAAGGTTGAGAAGGGTTCGACGGTGGCCGTGTTCGGCCTCGGCGGGATCGGCTTGAATGTGGTCCAGGGAGCGCGCATGGTCGGTGCCCGGCAAATTATCGGCATCGATATCAATCCCGGGCGCGAGGCGATCGCGAGAAAGTTCGGCATGACCGATTTCATCAACGCCCGCGATGCCGGGGACGTCGTCGAAGCGGTCACCGACCTGAGCGGCGGCGGGGTCGATTATTCGTTCGAGTGTATCGGCAATGTTGATGTTATGCGCCAGGCGCTGGAATGCTGCCACAAGGGCTGGGGGGAGAGCACCATCATCGGCGTCGCCGGGGCCGGAGAGGAAATCTCGACCCGTCCGTTCCAGCTGGTGACCGGCCGGGTGTGGCGCGGAACCGCGTTCGGCGGGGCCAAGGGGCGCACCGACGTTCCCAAAATTGTCGACTGGTATATGGAAGGCAAAATCAACATCGATGATTTGATTACCCACACCATGGCGCTGGATGATATTAACAAAGCCTTCGATTTGATGAGCAAGGGTGAATCCATCAGAAGCGTGGTGATATACTGATGTCCGCTAAATTAAAACTGGTTTCCGAGCGCCGCTGTTTTGGCGGTCACATGGTGATTGTCAGCCATTTTTCCACGGCCACCCGGTGCGCCATGAAATTTTCTGTTTTCGTTCCCCCCGGCGCCGGACCGTTCCCGGTGCTGACTTTTCTTTCCGGCCTGACCTGCAACGAAGAAACCTTTATGATCAAGGCTGGAGCCCAGCGGCTGGCTGCCCAACACGGGTTTATGCTGGTCAGCCCCGATACCAGTCCCCGGGAGTGTAAACTGGCCGGCGAGGAGGATGACTGGGACTTTGGGGTCGGCGCCGGCTTTTACCTGAACGCCACCCGGATCCCCTGGAAAAAGCATTACCACATGTACGATTACGTCATCAGGGACCTGCAAAAAGCAGTCTTTTCAAACTTTCCCGGAAATAAGAAAAAGCAGGGGCTGTTCGGCCATTCCATGGGCGGCCACGGGGCGCTGACGATCGGCATCAGAAATCCAAAAATTTATAAATCC
This sequence comes from Pseudomonadota bacterium, assembly GCA_022566215.1. GTDB lineage: Bacteria > Pseudomonadota > Alphaproteobacteria > Sphingomonadales > SMXR01 > SMXR01. The sequence goes on from JADFJJ010000019.1 coordinate 11,698, forward strand.
ATTTCCGCTTTTTCGCCAATTTCAGCGCCGATGCAGTGTCCCTGGGGCCAGAAGGCGTTCAGCCATTATCTCGGCGAGGACCAGAAAGCATGGGAGAAATATGACGCCTCACAAGTCATTTCCAGGGTCACAAACGCCAAATCGAGACCCGAAATTCTGGTTGACCAGGGGATGGACGACGAATGGCTGGAAGTTCAGCTGCTTCCCCACCTGCTGACGGACGGGGCCAGGAAATCTGGATATCCCTTAAACCTCCGCCGCCACCGGGGGTATGACCACGGTTATTATTTTATCTCGACCTTTATCGCCGACCACTTTGATCATCACGCGAAAATCCTGGCGGGTTAGGCGCTTTTGGCTTTTTCCGGAGAAGGCCATAGAGCCCGAGACCAGTAAGCATTGACCCGGTAATAAGGTTCATCCACCAGATCAATTGTTTCCTGAATGGCATTTCCTCCCCGGAAAAAAGCATGACAACGCCGACGGTGGTGATGGCCACTCCCAGCAGGAAGATAAGAATCAGGCGGTTGGTGTTTACCCCCAGCCTTTCCGGTGAGGTTTTCCGGGGTTCCCGGGCTTTAGTGTTTTCGGGCAAAAGCGCCTTTCTGGTGCCCAGGATGTGGCGAATTTTTTTCTGGTGGATCAGGTGAAATTTCACCAGCAGGAAAAATGGCAAAATACTGACGAACAAAAGGCCGGCGATCACCATGAGAGCCATCCCGTAGTTTAAATCAATGATCTGCGGCAGCAACAAAATGGTGACGGCAAAGACCATAAAAAAAGCGCCGATCAGGATAGTCATTTGCCGGCGCAGTGCTCCGGCCGCTTTTACCAGGGCGGCTTTTTCTTTTTCGCTGACCTCATAAACCGGGCCGGAGCGGCCCCGGCGGAAATAAATTTTGCCGCCCCGCTGCTCAAACGGCTGATATGTCATAAATTTGGCCATGGCCTAAAAACTCCCAAATTTTTTATTCCATATACTTTTACACGGGTTTTATCGTATTTTCCTTAAAGGAATGTTATTTTAACGAATTTACCGGGTTTCAGGAATATGGCTTTAAAAGAATTTCCAAAACTTCCGGGGCCGCCGCCATTTATCTGGTGGCTGGCGGTGTTTGTGGTCTCGGCGGGAATATTTACAGCCGTTCCCACGGCGGGAATTTATCTTGGCCTGAATCTAATCAATATTTTCCTGTTGCTGTTTATTGTGGTTCGCGGCCAGCCCTGGACCACCAGGGTAGACCGGGGTTTCCTGTTGAGCAGCGCGCTGGTGATCATGCTGGCGCTTTATGGCACCTACAGGGGTTTTGGCAGGCTTGATATCCTTTATTCCCAGCTGTTTTTCCTGCTTCCCGCCTCTGCCATTTATTTTGCCGTGCGGTTTCATGCCTACCACTATGCCTGGTTATTGGCGATGGACCATGCCAGCACTCTCGGGCCTGAGGCCAAAATGGACTTTGCGGAGACCTGCCGGACCAAATACCGGAAAAAACTGGCGGCCCTGCCGGCGGCGGCCGAGATTTACAAAACGGTTGCCAAGGAGGCGCTGGAAAAAGGCGCCGACATCAAACCCTACCACATTAAAGCGATGCAGAAATATGCCCATATGCTGCTTTATGGAGAAGCCAAGGGGCTGATGAATGAAGGGGAGTGGTTCGCCAAAAAAGCCCAGCAGTTTTCAATCCAAATGCTGGTCAGGGGAGAAGTGGAGGCGGAGGCGACCATGCATTAGGGTCAGCACCCATTACTATGGTCACATTCAGTTTGGAAAGGAAGACCAGGCGCAAGGAAATCGGCGCAGACAAGGGTGGCGCCCTTTTCAAGGCGATTTGACGCAGCACCTGATGTTCCTTTCCTAATCCTTTGGACGGGGCGCATTTTGTCAGGGAAGGCGTCAGCAAATCTTGAAATATGTCCAATATTTCATCGACTTGCTTCCTGTTCCCTGTCAAAATTCACTCCCGCTGAAGGGATCATATTAATGGGTGTTGACCCTAGGCATAATTTGGCCAGAATGGGCGTTCATGTTACATTCAGGCGGAATGGTTTATATTATTTGTACATTGCCGTCCAAGGAGAATGTTATGACCATGTTCCTGAATTCCAGCATTAAAATCCCTCTTATGATGGTTGGCGCCTCTTTATTGCTCGGGGGGTGCGCCTACAACGGGTACGGCACCAACAGTTATTACTCATACGCCGACCCGATTTATTGTTCCTCATATGGCTCGTACGGGTATGGGCCTGGTGGGACATATTCTTATTATGATGATTACGGGAACGCGTATTACTACGACGATTATGGCAACTATTATTACTATGACCAGGACGGCAACTGCTATTATTATGACGCGGCGAGTGCGTATTATCACTACACCCCGTACGCCGGGAGTTATTATTATTCTTATTACCAGCCGAATTATTTCTTCGGCTCATATTACGGTTATTACAATTACTATCCGTCCACCTACTTTTATAATTATTACCACTACGGGCATTATTCCGGCGGCGGCCACCATAGCGGAGGCGGTGGAGGACACCAGGGCGGCGGTGGTTCCGGCGGTAGTTCCGGCGGTGGCGGTGATCATGGTGATGGTGATAGTAGCGGGCAATGGCGCGGAAACCCTGATAATGCCAACAGACAGTCCAGAAGCGGGTTTACTGAATCAAACCGTCCCAATGCAGCGGTCAGCGAGCGCGAAACGTTCCGGTCCAGGGGAGGCAGCTCCGGTTCTTCTTCCCATAGCGCCAGCACGCCTTCATCTTCAAGCCAGTCTTCCAGCACGCCGCGGTCTTCTGCGCCAAGAGCAACCCGGTCTTCATCTTCAGGCCAGTCTTCCAGCCCGCCGCGGTCTTCCTCGAGGCCGAGCAGATCAGATTCCAGCGCTTCCTCCAGCCGCTCGGATTCGTCCAAACCCTCGGCTTCAACCCGGTCACGTTCGGACCGCCCGGCCAGCAGGTCCAAGGGCGGCCGGGGCAAGAAAAGGCGTTAAGGCCGCCCCGAACATTTGATTCTTTTTCCCTTCAAGTTCCTATGCTATGAACATTCTGGCTTTAAGGACTTAAGGGAACGGTAATTGTGAGCAAATCAACAATTCTGGCAATCTTTCTTGTGGCTTTACTGGGCTCTTCGGCTTGCTCGGAGTCATCGGACCAAATGTCCCCGGCCCAGTTGCTGCAGGCTCTTCGCAGCAACATTTCCGAGTTGAACGACATCCAGTCGATTTTGCGGCAAAACGCCGAGGTGGCGGAACAGAACAGCAAACGGGTGGCAGACCTCAAGACCGAAGGCCCCAGCCTTGATGACAGGGCGGCGGCCTATGACAAAAGCACCATTGATCACAACCGCCAGGCATCAGCCTATATTGAACGCTGCCAGGACGGCAAACTGCCGGAAGATATCTACACCCAGTGCCTGACCCTGAAACAAAACCTCGACAGGCAAAAGACCAGCCTTGATCGTGAGGCGGAACAATTGACCGCTGATCACACCGCCTATAACCGCAAGGTTAACGAACTGAATGCTGAAGAAAACAAACGGGTTGAAGCGGTCGGCGTACTGCTGGAAAAATACCAAAGGGTCGAACAGGCGATTCGCGATCTCCAGGTGCGGCTTTATGATCTTTCGGTCGATGATCGCCGGGAGGGCTTTTCAGAACAGGTCATGCAATGCACAAAACGAGGCGAGCTGGAGGATATGTATTCCTGCATGACCTTGGCTTGGAGCTGACTATTGAGTCCAGACCCTAATCCCAAAATTGTTACTTTGTGGCGTCTGCGGCTTATGGCAAGATGCTGGGCGTTTTGATCTCGCCTGGAGTTAAAAAAAAGAGGGTTTTATGGCACAATCTATTTCTATTACGTCTGGGACAGGTAAATTTTCGGGCTATCTGGCGCTCCCGGAGGGGGGCTCCGGCCCCGGCCTGGTAATCGCCCAGGAAATTTTCGGCATCAATCATGTGATGAAGGCGGTTGCCGACAAATTCGCCGAAGAGGGCTATGTGGTGCTGGTTCCCGATCTCTTTTGGCGGATCGAGCCGGGGATCGAGCTGGGCTATTCTGAAGAGGATTGGCAAAAGGCGTTTGAATGTTACCAGGCGTTTGATGTGAATAAGGGGGTTGAGGACATCCAGGCGGCGGTCACCGCGCTTCGCGGCCGGGGGGAATGCGATGGCAAGGTGGGCGTGGTGGGCTTTTGCCTGGGCGGCCTGTTGGCGTATCTTTCGGCTTGCCGCACCGATTGCGATGCCGCGGTTGGCTACTACGGGGTCGGCATTGAGGAAAAGCTGGACGAAGCTAAAAACATCACCTGCCCGGCCGTCCTGCACTTTGCCGAAAAGGATGAATTTGTTCCCAGAGAAGCCTTCGCCAAAATCTCCGGGGCGCTGAAAGATCATGAACATATCAGCATTTATGACTATCCCGGGGCCGACCACGCTTTCGCCCGGGAGGCTGAGGATCATTACCACCGGCCCTCGGCGCTGATCGCCCACACCAGGACGCTGACCTGCCTCAAATCGGTAATGGGCCCCCATTATAATCTGGAGCAACTGTGGGACCGCCACACCGCGGCGGAATTTGAGATGCGCGATGCCGCAGCGACCATGAAAACCATGGTCGGGGACTGCTATGTCAACCACATGCCGACCATGACCGGCGGGGTCGGGCAGAAGGAATTGCACCGCTTTTACAAATACCATTTCATCCCGAAACTGCCGGAGGATACCGCGCTGGTGCCGATCTCCAGAACCGTCGGCGCCGACCGGGTGGTCGATGAGATGATTTTTTCATTCACCCACGATACCGAGATCGACTGGATGCTGCCCGGCATTCCGCCGACCGGGAAGAAAGTTGAAATACCGCTGGTGGCGGTGGTCTGTTTCCGGGGCGGCAAGCTCTACCACGAGCATATCTATTGGGACCAGGCCTCGGTGCTGGTCCAGCTTGGCCTTTTGGACCCCAAAGGCCTTCCGATCGCCGGGGTCGAGACCGCCAAAAAAGCCGTCGATGAAACCCTGCCGTCCAATCAATTGATGGCGAAGTGGAAAACCTCCGAAGGGAAAAATTAAAAAATGCCAAGCGTTCTTATAACCGGCGCCAACCGGGGCATCGGATTGGGCTTCACCAGGGCCTACCTGAAAAAGGGCTGGGAGGTGATCGCCACCTGCCGCAATCCGGAAAAAGCCAATGAATTAAAGGGCTTAAGTGGAAACATCGAGATTCATTCTCTCGATGTTACCGACTTTGCCGCGGTTGATTCCCTGGCCGGGGAACTGAAAGGCCGGGCGATCGACGTTCTGATCAACAACGCCGGCATCCTCGGCAGCCCTTCTTTCGAGAAGGGCGGGGCCGGGCAGACGCTGGGCGATATGGATTACGATGGGCTGCGCCATACTTTGGAAGTCAACACCATCGCGCCGCTGAAGGTCGTGGAGGCGCTGCTTCCAAACCTTGAAGCGGGAAAACTGAAAAAGATCATAACGATTACCTCCGCGATGGGCAGCATCGAGGCCATGGAAGGTGAATTTATTTCCTACCGGACCTCGAAGACCGCGGTCAATTCGATCATGCGCAACCTCTCGATTGGGCTCAAGGAAAAGGGCATCACCGTTGCCCTCCTGCATCCCGGATGGGTCCGGAGCGACATGGGTTCCGCGGCCGCTCCGCTGGCCATCGGGGAAAGCGTTGCTGGCCTGGTGGCCGAGATCGACAAGCTTGATCTGGAACACACCGGGTGCTGGAAAGACCACACCGGCGAGACCATTCCCTGGTAAAATTCTCTTTGCAAATGTTGGTGTAGTGCTACAACCGGACTTTAACAATTTAGGGCCTGGACTCAATTACCGATGAGGGCTGTGCCACAGCCAAAATCGGTCGGAACAAGGAAAAAGGGATGAAAAATAGCCATCTATTTGAAGCGCTTTTGACACAGTTCCGCCCGATTTGGGCGTGGCCCTTTAAGGGTTGGCCGGAAAAAGCAGTAAAATGTGTCAAAAATACGCGCCGATACACCATATCGCCTGTGTTTTTCTCCTGTTTTACTGCTTTTTCAGACCAACACAGTTCCACTCGGTAATTGGGTTCAGACCCTAGCCAACCTGGGGGAAGATTTATGACGAGCGTATTAAAATCAGGATTCTTTAAAACAGTATTGCTGGCGATCGGGGTATCGCTGATGGTGGCGGCCTGCGACCAGAACCGGGCGCCCAAACCCGATGTTGATCTGGCGCGTGAAATATTGGCCCAGCTGATTGCCATAAAAAGCGTCGATGACGGCTCCGGTTCGAGCGTGGTGGTGGCGGAGGCGATGGCCAAACGCCTGACCGATGCCGGCTTTCCGCCCGAAGACGTGCTGGTAACCGGGCCCCGGCCCGAGGTCGGGGTGGTGGTCGCCCGCTACCGGGGCGATGGCACCGGGGGTGCGCCGATCATCGTCATGGCCCACATGGATGTGGTCGATGCGCTGCCCAGCGACTGGAGCCGCGATCCGTTTACGCTGGAAGAGGACGAAAGCTATTTTTACGGCAGAGGGGTCGGCGACAACAAGACCGGGGTGGTCTCGCTGGTGGTCAATTTCATCCGCCTGAAAGACGAGGGCTATGTTCCGGACCGGGACATCATCATGGTGCTGACCGGCGATGAGGAAACCACCGGCGGTTCGATCAACTGGCTGGCCAATCAGCGCCGCGATCTGATCGAGGCCGAATTCGCGCTCAATACCGACGCCTCCGGCGGCCTGATGGAGGGCGGCCAATACATAGCTTTTATGGTCCAGGCCTCCGAGAAAATGTACCTGACCTTCAATTTCACGGTGCGCAATTCCGGCGGCCATTCCTCCGTTCCCAGGCCCGACAATGCGATTTATGAGCTGATGGCGGGACTTGCCCGGCTGGAAGTATTTTCCTTCCCGGACATGGCCAACCAGGTGACCCGGAACCAGTTCATCGCGACCGCAAAAATCCTCGAAGGGGATTTTGCCGCGGCCCTGACAGCGGTCGGCATGGACCAGGCGACGCCTGAGCAGATGGCGCTGGTGCGCACCGATCCGAGGTACAATTCACTGACCCGGACCACCTGTGTGGCGACCATGCTGAGCGCCGGGCATGCCGAGAACGCCCTGCCGCAATCCGCTGTTGCGACCGTCAATTGCCGCATATTCCCGGGCGTCTCCGCCGATCAAGTGGAGGCGAAACTATTGGAGGTGATGGCCATCGAGGGGGTTGAGGTGGAGCGTTTGAACATCCCGAAGGCGTCTGACCCATCGCCGCTGACCCCCGAGGTCATGGAGCCGGTGACCGCTTTGGTGAAAAAGCATTTCGGCGATATTCCGGTGATCCCCAACATGTCGACCGGGGCCACCGATGGCTTGTACCTCAGGAACGTCGGGATTCCGGTTTACGCCATGTCGGCAATCTTCGCCGAGCCGGGCAGCGTCAACGCCCACGGCCGCGATGAAAAAATCCTGGTCAGAAGCTTCTATGAGGCGGTCGCCTTCTGGTACGACCTGATGAAAGCGGTCACCGGCGGCGGGGATTAAACCAGTTGGCAGTGACCAGTTGCCAGTTGGCAGATAAAATACTTCCCGCCAACAAGCGTTGGCGCGGCGATCGTTCGCCGCCCCCGCGGCTCGTCCGCCATAGCCTTGGCGACGGCGGAAGCGATAGCCGAAGCTCACTGGCGTGAGCGAAATTTAAGAAATCAGCGCGATGCATTCAATCTCGACCCGGGCGCCGAGCGCCAGGCCATTGACGCCGAGCGCCGAACGGGCCGGAAGCTTGTCATCGGCAAAGTACGTAACATAAACCTCATTCATGGCGTCCCATTCCGCCATGTCGGCCAGGAAAATGGTGCATTTAAATACCCGCTCCATGCTTGATCCGTACTTTTCCACCACCATCTTGATGTTCTCCATGGTCTGGCGAGTCTCGGGGCCGATGCCGCCCGGGGCCAGGTCTTTGGTTCCCGGCAGGTTGCCGATCTGGCCCGAAAGGTACAGCGTATCCCCGACCCGCACCGCCGCCGAGAACGGCAGGTTGTTATCAATAAAAGCTTGCGGCCTAAAGTGTTCGATCTCGCTCATGGTTGCTCCCTCACCGGCAAATGCGCCGCCGGTCATTAAACCGGCAATTAAAGTAGATGTCAGCAATAGCCTTTTCATGGGGGTTTCCTTTTGGGGCCTGCCCTGCAAAGCCTTGGCGAAGCAGGGTGGCTTGCCAGGCGTAGCTCGAAGAGCGAAGCCTGGTGGACCCGGGGGGAATCGAACCCCCGGCCTCTGCATTGCGAACGCAGCGCTCTCCCATCTGAGCTACGGGCCCGGCCAGGGCCTGTTATATGGATGTTTCCCTCTTTTGGCAATTTCAAAACACTCAAGAACCGTGTAGGATCGAGGACGGTTTATAAACCGGGAGTTTTCTGTCATGCGGATTATAATTTTAATATTCTCCTTGTTGCTGATTTCCTGCCAGGCGGAAGAGATAACGGCCGGGGATGGCTTTATGGTCGAGGCGGTCATTCCGGTCGGCGCCAACCCCCATGGCATGCAAAAGGAGGGGGAGCGGCTTTATATCGCCGCCGCCGGCGATGACCGGATCGAGGTCCTCGACCTCAAAACCCGGAAAATAGTTGAACGCTGGGACGCCCCGGATACCCCCCTCGACCTGGTCAAAAGCCTGGGCGGATGGCTGGTTTCCGCGTTCAGTTCGGATTACCTGCATATTCTGGACAGCAACGGGAGGCCCACCACCATGGCCTGGCGGGTCGGCGCCGGGCCCAGTCTGTTTGCCCCCGACCGGGGCGGCGATCTGGCCTATATCGTCAGCGAGCTTAATGACACCTTCACCGTCTTTGACCGCACCATGGGCGAGGAGGTTAAAACCTATCCGACCGGAATGAGGCCCTATCCGGCGGACGTCACCCATGACGGGGTGCTGGCGTTCATTCCCAACCGCGATGAGGATACCGTCAGCGTCATCGATCTGCTGAACGGGGAACAGGTAACGCGCATCCCCGTCTGTGACGGGCCGCTGGGCGGCAGCCTGACGGTTGATGAGGTCAGCTACATCGTCAGCTGCGGCGGCGCTGACCGGGTTCAATTTATCAACACCGCTTCCCTAGAGGTGGTGGCGGAAGTTGCCGACGGCATCGGCCCCCGGCCCTTCTCGGTGGCGGTCAGCCCGGACCGGCGCTATGCCTTTGTCAACAATTCCCGCGCCGCCACGGTCTCCGTGATCGATCTCGAAAGCCTTGCCGTTATTGAAAATATCGAGGTCGGCGAGACCCCGATCGTCATGCGCATATTCGGCCATACCCTTTATGTCGCTTCGGAGGGCTCGGACACCGTCTCGATCATCCCGCTGCCGGCGCGGATAACCGTCATGGGCGGCCCGCCCAATCAGGTGGTGGTGCTGGGGATGATCCACGACGGGCATGAAACGTCCGAACGTTATTCGCTTGAGGTCCTGCGCGATGTGATCCGGCGCATCGATCCTGATATCGTTATCACCGAAATTCCCCCCAACCGGCTGGATGCCGCGCTCAAGGGCTTTGCGGAAACCGGCCGGGTGAGCGAGCCCCGGGTCAGCGTTTTTCCGGAATACACCGAGGTGCTGTTCCCGCTAACCGAAGAGATGGATTTCGAGATTATCGGCGCGGCCGCCTGGAACAGCTATATGAACCGCTACCGCAGCCGCGCGCTGAAGGGGATTGAAAACGACCCGGCGCGGGCCGGACAAACGGCCGAAAACCGGGCGGCAAAACGTGAAATGTCAGCGGCGATCGGCGGCCGCTGGGACGATCCTCTGTTTATCCACAGCGCCGAATACGACCTGCTTCAGCAAAACGGCTGGCGGCCCTATGACGTTTATTTCAATGACGAGCTTGGCCCGGGCGGCTGGAGCAACATCAATCAGGGCCATTACGCGCTGATTGCAGGGGCGCTGCAACGGAACATCTTCAAGGGCAAGCGGGTGCTGATCATGTTCGGCGCCTCGCACAAATACTGGTTCATGGAAAAATTGCGTGAGCGCGATGACATCGATCTTCTCGATGCCGCTGACTTTTTCGGGGACTAAGCGGCTATCTGGCTGCATCCTTCATCTTTCTTATAAACGAAAAAAGGTCCTCAAGGGGGGCTTTTCCTGTCACGTAATCCTCAACCCTTTGCACCACCGCCGAGCCCGAGATCACCCCCCGGCAGCCCGCCTCCAGCGCCGCGCACACCTGTTCCGGGGTTGAGACGCCAAAGCCAAGAACCGGCGGCGCCGCATTCAGGTTTTTTAAGTCTTGCATCAAATCCCGGCTCGGCAGGCCCGCTTCCTGGTCAACCCCGGTCACGCCCTTGCGGCTGAGGAGGTAGAGGTATCCGCGGGATTTTCCGGCCACCTTTATCACCGTTTCCCGGCCGGCATGAAGCGGCAGCACCAGCACCAGATCGATGCCGGCCTGCTCCGCCGCCCGGCGAAACGGGGCCGATTCCAGCAATGGGACATCGGCGATCAGAACCGAATCGGCGCCGGCTTTTTTGGCGGAGCGAAAAAACACCGCCATTCCCCGGGCCAGCACCAGGTTGGCGTAAACCAGCAGGCCGATCGGGATGCCGGCAAATTTTTTCCTGATTTTCTTGATGATCCGGAAACAGTCTTCTTGCCTCACCCCGGCCGCCAGCGCGCGCTGTCCGGCCCTTTGGATGACCGGGCCGTCGGCGATCGGATCGGAAAAGGGAAAGCCCAGCTCGAGCGCGTCGGCGCCATTTTCAACCAGGCCTTCGATGATTTTGAACGAAGTTGCGGGATCGGGGTCGCCGAGCACTACAAACGGGATGAAAACCCCTTCGCCTTTGCTTTCGGCCCTGCTGAACAGTTTTTGATAGCGATTCATTTAATTTTTCCTGAGGGCTTTTTCGGCCAGGGTCAGGTCCTTGTCGCCACGGCCCGAAAGATTGACCAAAAGACGCAAGGGTTTGCGGCTTTTTTTCACCATCCTCAGGGCATGCGCCAGCGCGTGGGCGGATTCCAGGGCGGGAATAATGCCCTCTTTTTGCGACAGCAGCTGGAACGCCTCCAGCGCTTGCCTGTCAGTAATGCCAACGTACTCTGCGCGCCCGGTTTGGTGCAAATGGGCGTGTTCCGGGCCGACCGCCGGATAATCGAGCCCGGCTGAAATGGAATGTGAATCACTGATCTGTCCGTCCCGATCCTGCAAAATGAGCGAGCGGGCCCCATGCAAAACCCCTTCCTTCCCCTTTTGGATCGAGGCGCAGTGCAGGCCGCTATCAAGCCCCTTGCCCGCCGCCTCGACGCCGATCAGGCGGACATCTTTATTATTCAGAAAGGGAGCAAAAATCCCGATCGCGTTGGAACCGCCGCCGACGCAGGCGATCACCGCATCGGGCGGGCGGCCCTCGGCTTTAAGAAACTGCTTTTTGGCCTCAACGCCGATCACCGTCTGGAAGGTTTTGACCATCAGAGGGTAGGGGTGCGGCCCGGCGGCGGTACCCAGCAGGTAGTGGGTGGTTTCATAAGAGCCTGCCCAGTCCCTCAAGGCCTGGTTGATCGCCTCCTTCAAGGTCGCGGCGCCGGCAGTGACCGGGATCACCTCGGCGCCCAGCAGCTTCATGCGGAAAACATTGGGCTGCTGGCGCTTGATGTCCTTGACCCCCATGTAAACCACCGCTTTCAGCCCCAGCACGGCGCAGGCGATGGCGGTTGCCACCCCGTGCTGGCCGGCGCCGGTTTCGGCGATAATGCGCCTCTTGCCCATGTGTTTAGCGAGCAGCGCCTGGCCGAGCGCCTGGTTGGTCTTGTGCGCCCCGCCGTGCAGCAGATCCTCGCGTTTCAGGTAGATCCGGCTGGTCACTCCCGCGGTCAGGTTGTGGCACAGCGTCAGCGGCGTCGGGCGTCCGGCATAGGTTGTCAGCAGGGTATTGAGCTGGGCCTTGAACGCGGAATCTTTTTGAGATTTCAGGAAAGCCTGCTCGAGCTGAAGGAGCGCCGGGACCAGCAGCTCGGGCACGAACATTCCGCCAAAATTGCCGTAGTAGGGGGAGGGATTTTTTTTCAGCATGGTCTTTGCTCCGCTGCGCTGTCGTTAAATTTTCTGATGGTCCGGAACAGGTCTTTCATTTTTTTCAGCGACTTGATGCCCGGCGCGGTCTCCACCCCTGAACAAATATCAATCAAGGGCGCCCCGGCCGCCAGCGCCGCCAAAACGTTGCCGGCATGAATTCCGCCCGCCAGTCCGTAACCGGAGGGCATTTTTGTCTGGTTCAGATGAGCCCAGTCGAAGGCCCGGCCGGTGCCGCCGAACTGGCTTGCTGTTCTGGTATCGAACAGCAAACGGTCGGCGTGGGGCAGGGTCCGGGGGGCCGGACCGCCATCAAGCGCCAGCGCCTGCCATATTTCGCAACCCTCGGGCAGCAGCGATCTTAACCGGGCCCGGTACGCCGGGGTTTCCCGGCCGTGGAGCTGGACCCCGGAAAGATCAAGCTGGGCGGCGATGTCGGCGGCATATTCCGGCGCTCTTCCGCGAAACACGCCAATCCAGCCTAAGGGTATCCCGGCCTTGATTTTCCTGGCCCGTGAGGGCGGGATGGCGCGCGGCGTTCCGGCCACGAAGTTCAGGCCGCCGTAGGTGGCGCCGCATTGGTAGGCGTCATGAGCGTCGCTCTTCCGGGTGATCCCGCAAATCTTGACCTCGCCAAAGACCAGCCGGCGCACCAGCAGGTCGCGGGCGTTGCTTCGCATCAGCGCGCTTCCGATCAGGAAAGCGCCGACGTGCTTGCCAAGCGCGATGACGTCTTGACGGGTGGCAATCCCTGATTCGGAGACCAGCAGGGCGCCGGGCCGGGCCAGCGGCGCCAGTTTTCTTGTAGTTTCAAACGAAATTTTGAGCGTTTTTAAATCACGATTATTGATGCCGATCAATTCGGCGCCGAGAGAATTTGCCCGCTCCATCTCTGCCGCTGTGTGAACCTCGGTCAGGATTTCCAGTCCGAGGCCTTTTGCATAATTCCTGAGGTGAAGGTAGGTTTTGTCGTCGAGGATCGAGAGCATCAGCAAAATCGCATCGGCCCCGGCCCGATGGGCGTCCAGCACCTGAACTTCATCGATAAAGAAATCCTTGGCGAGGATCGGCACGTTTAACTTCGACCTGAACAGGGAAAGGTCTTCCAGGCTGCCGCCGAAGAATTTCTTCTCGGTCAGCACCGAGACGGCGTCGGCGAACCGGGCGTAGGTCTCCGCCAAGCTGGTTATGTCCAGCCCGGGCGCCAGCGGGCCGTGGGTGGGGGAGGCTTTTTTGCATTCAAAAATAAACCGGGCACCGGGCTTTTTTAGTGCTTTTATCAGACTGAGAGGCTTTCGGCGTTTGACCTTATTCTTGAGTGGCATCTGGTTTTGCTGCCTTTCCCTAGCGATTTCCCGGGTCCGGTTGGCGACGATCAGGTCAAGCACCCCCTCCTTAGGTAGGGAGGGGGGCCTGATTGACCCGGGGAGGTATGCGGTCATGATTTTAAGCCTCGCCATGTTTGATGGAATACCGGACAAAGCGGTCCAGGATATCCAGTGATGATCCATCGGAAAGCGCCCTGGAGGCCCGCGCCACTCCACCCCGGATGGATTTGGCGAGGCCGGCCAGGTAGAGCAAAACCCCGGCGTTGGCGGCCACCACCCCGGCCTGGGCATCGCCACCATAGCCGGACAATATATTTTTGATAATCCGGGCATTATCCAGGGCCGAGCCGCCTTCAAGCGAGGAAAGATCGCATTCCTCCAGGCCCAGCTTTTCCGGAGTCAGGGTAATTTTCCTGATCTTGCCGTCTTTCAGGGTGAAGCCTTCGGTCGGGCCGTGCAGGGCCACCTCGTCGACCCCGCTGCCGTGGACCACCATCGCCGACCGGCACCCGAGCAGCTTCAGGGTCTCGATCACCGGGCGGCATAGTTCAGGGGCATAGACCCCCACCAATTGCACCGGCGGGTGCGCCGGGTTGACCAGCGGGCCGAGGATATTGAAAACCGTTCTGGTTTTCAGCTCTTTTCGGACCACCCCGACATTTTTTACCGCCTGGTGGTAAAGGGGGGCGTAAAGAAACGTGAAACCGATCTCATCGAGGCAGGCGCGGGCGGCGTCAGGCTTAAGCGAAACATTTGCCCCCAATGCCTCCAGGACATCCGCCGAGCCGGAGCGCGAGGAAACCGAACGGTTGCCGTGTTTGGCCATCGGCAGGCCGCAAGCCGCGGCGGCAAAGGCGGCCGCGGTTGAAATGTTAAAGGTCAGGGCGCCGTCCCCGCCGGTCCCCGCGGAATCCGCGAACAGATAGGACGGGCGCTCAAAATCCAGCGCTTCGCGGTGCAGGATCGAGGCCGCGCCGGCGATCTCTTGTGGCGTTTCCCCCTTGATTTTCAGCGCCACCAAAAGCGCGGTGATCTCGATATCGGTCAAAAGACCCCGGATCACTTCGTCAAATAGCAGCTCGCTGTCCTGCCGGGAGATATCCTGGCCCGCGCAAAAGCGATCGAAGAATATTTTCGAGGGCGGGAAATTGGCCTCAATTTCCTCAGGCCTCAAGTGTTTTATGGCATTCCGTTTCATTTTACTCTCATTTTCGTTGTGGTTGATTTTACCGGTTCGGGATAAAAAAATTCCGCCAACCGGCGGAACTTTGTGAATTTAAACTGATCTGGGTGTCAGTTGATCAAGACGCAAATAACCCGCCGGGGGAGGAGTTGCTCCACCACCGCCAGTTGCTGCGGGCCGTTACGGTCTTGATCATCATGGCGGGAGGCTTGCACAGGAAGCCGGGTGAGTCAACCGGCGTTCTCAAATGCGCCGGTCAAAGAAATGTGAAGACCAGGTGCGATCACAACACCTGTTAACTGGCCACGAACTGTTCCATCAGGATCCGTTTGTCGAGGTCGTGGTCGGGGTCGAACATCAGCTTCAGCTCGACCGATTTATCCTCGGCGATGGTGATATCGATGACATCGCGGATCTCGGTCTGGTCGGCGACCGCCGAGACCGGGCGGTATTCGGCTTCCAGGATCTCAAGCCGGATGTTTGAAGACAGCGGCAGCAGCGCCCCGCGCCAGCGCCGCGGGCGGAACGCGTTGATCGGGGTCAGCGCCATCAATTCGGTGCCGAGCGGGATAATCGGGCCGTGGGCGGAAAGATTGTAGGCGGTCGAGCCCGCCGGGGTCGCCACCAGCACCCCGTCGGCGACCAGTTCTTCCATCATCACCTTGCCGTCGACATAGATGCGAATCTTGGCCGCCAGCCGGGTCTGGCGCAATAGCGCAACTTCATTAATGGCGAGCGCCTGATGGCTCTTGCCGCCCTTCGTCCCGGCCTTCATGCGAAGCGGGTGCAAAAGGTGCAGTTTGGCATTGCTCAAGCGTTCCATCAGGCCATCGGGCCGATACTCGTTCATCAGAAAGCCGACCGTGCCGCGGTTCATGCCGAAGATTGGTTTGCAGTGGGGGAGGGTGCGGTGCAGCGTCTCCAGCATAAACCCGTCGCCGCCCAGCGCCACGATAATATCGGCCTCAGCTTCCGGCGCGGTCGGATACAACCCCTCGAGTTTCTTTTTGGCCGCCTGCGCGTCCTTGGTCTTGGAGCTTATGACAGCGATTTTTTTACTCATCTTAGCCACCGGTTACATTCATGTGACGGGCGACCGCTGGCCGCCCGACAGCCGCCGCCGTCTCGAAATCGTGGGCCTCGGGCTTTTTTTCGATAGCGCCCCGGATCGCCGCCTTTAAAGCAGCGCCGGTCTTGTCGCAGCGCAAGGCTTGGCGCAAATCAACCTTGTCGTTCTGGCCCAGACACATATAAAGGACACCGGTGCAGGTGATGCGGATACGGTTGCAATTCTCACAGAATTTTTCAGAAAGTGGCGTGATAAAGCCAATCCGTCCGCCGGTCTCATTGATGTCGAAATAGCGCGACGGCCCGGCGGTGGCGTGATTTGAAGGGGTCAGGGTGAAAGTTTTCTCCAGCGCTTGCTTGACCCTGGGCAGCGGCAGGTACCAGGCGCTGCGCTGGCCGTCGACCGCGCCGATCGGCATGATCTCGATCAGGCTGAGGTCTAAACCCTTTGCCCCGCACCAGCGCACCATGTCCGGGATTTCATGGTCGTTGACGCCACGTAGCGCCACCATGTTGATCTTGACCTTCAAGCCGGCCTCACGGGCCGCTTCGATCCCGGCCATGACGGCACCAAAATTGCCCGGCCGGGCGATCCGGGCGAAGTTATCGGCATCGAGGCTGTCGAGCGAGATATTGATGCGCCGCACCCCGGCGCCGTAAAGATCGCTGGCGAAATGCGGCAGCTGACTGGCGTTGGTGGTCAGGGTCAGCTCCTCAAGGCCGGCGCCGAGGCGCTCGCCCAAGCCCCGGAACAGGCGGATGATATCCCTCCTGACCAGCGGCTCACCGCCGGTGATGCGGATTTTCCTGATCCCCAGGCCGATCAGGGTGGAGCCCAAGCGTTCCAGCTCTTCCAGTGTCAGGATATCAGGTTTGGGCAGGAATTTGATGTCGCGCGGCATGCAGTAGCGGCAGCGGAAATCGCAGCGGTCGGTGACCGACAGGCGCACATAATCGATGGTTCGCCCATACGGGTCGACCAGGGCATTTTGGGGGCGGTCAAGCATCACTTGATTTATAGGGATATCAGCAGCCTAAGGCCAGAGGATATGTTGCCAATCCCGGAATCTGGCATTAAAATGATTGAAATCATGAAGGAGGCGGCGATGAACGACAGTCAAAAATTTACCAATGTCAAGGAAAGCGTCTCATCTGCGGAGTGGCAGCTGCGCTGTGACCTGGCGGCGTGCTACCGCTATGCCGCCGATCAAAAGTGGGACGATCTGATCTTTACCCATTTTTCGGTGCGTCTGCCGGGCAAGGACAAGCAGTTCCTGATCAACCCGTTCGGGGTGCTGTTCGAGGAAATAACCGCCTCCAATCTGGTCAAGATCGACATCAAGGGCAAGCCGCTGCGCCCAACCCCCTATATCGTCAATCCGGCCGGGTTTGTGCTCCATTCCGCGATCCATTCGGCGCGCGAGGACGCCCACTGCATCATCCATCTGCACACGCCCGAGGGAATCGCGGTGGCCGCACAAAAGGAAGGCCTGCTGCCGATCAGCCAGACCGCGCTTTCGGTCTTCTCTGACCTTGCCTACCATGACTATGAGGGGATTGTTTTTGATGCCGAGGAAAAGGAGCGGCTGATCCCCAACATCGGCGAAAAGAACTGCATATTGCTCCGCAACCACGGCCTGCTGGCGACCGGCAAGACCATCGCGGAAGCCTTCCTGCGCATCTATTTTCTGCAGCGCGCCTGCGAGGCCCAGATCATGGCGCAAAGCGGCGGCGCGGAGCTGATCCACTTGTCAGATAAGGTGATCGAGCGGGTCTACAGCCAGACCGTTGAAGTCGGCGACCTGATCGCCAATCTCTCCTGGGGCGCGGTCATCTCGCGCATCGAGCGCATCGGACCTGATTACAAGACTTAAGCTTTTTTGTCATGCCGGATTTATTCCGGCATCCGGTAGCCGCCGTCTGGCGGCGAAAAAAACAATGCCAGACCCCTGCCTTCGCAGGGGTGACAATCTATAAGTTATTCCACCCCCTCACCCCACCCCTCTCCCACGGGGGGAGAGGGAGTTTAAGAAGCGCTCTGCCGTTATTCCCTCTCCCATTCCGCCTTCGCGCAAGGCTATGGCGGACTTCGCAAGGGAGAGGGGACTAAAAAAACAAGTCCTCTCCCCGCCGAGGGAGAGGATTTAGGTGAGGGGGTGATTTGAGATGCGCAATATCCGCGGAAGCGGGTACCCATTCAAACCTTAAGCGTCCTCAGAAATCCTCCGGAAGGTTTGCACCAGGCCGAGGACACCCTCAAGGCGGTCGGCGGTGCCGTGCCATTTCATGAAAATGATCAGTTTGTGATCGGGGCGGAGTTTGGCGGCGACTTTTTTGCTGGAAAGAAACTCCGCCAGCCCGGCCGGGTTCCTGAACTGGTCGTTATGGAACGAGAGGATTACCCCCTTGGGCCCGGTCTCGACCCGTGCGATCCCGGCGGCCAGGCACTCCAGCTTGATATTGGTAACCTTAAGCAGGTGCTTGACCTCCTCCGGGACCTCCCCGAAGCGGTCCTCGAGTTCTTCCTCGAAATCCTCGATCTCCGCGCGTGTATCAAAGGTCGAAAGCCTCCGGTAAAGCGCGAGACGGAGACCCAAATCCTCGACGTAATGTTCCGGGATCAAGACAGAAGCGCCAATGTTGATCTGCGGCGACCACTGGCCGGCATCCTCGGCCCCGCCGGTGCGCCGCTCGGCGACCGCCGCCTCGAGCATTTTCTGGTACAATTCGACCCCCACTTCCTTGATGTGGCCCGATTGCTCCTCGCCCAAGAGGTTGCCGGCGCCGCGGATATCCATGTCGTGGGCGGCGAGCGTAAAGCCGGCGCCGAGCGTATCGAGCGATTGCAGCACCCGGAGGCGCTTTTCGGCGCCTTCGGTCAATGGTTTCCTGGGCGGGGTGGTCAGATACGCATAGGCCCTGACCTTCGAGCGCCCAACCCGGCCGCGTAATTGGTAAAGCTGGGACAGGCCGAACATGTCGGCGCGGTGGATAATGATGGTGTTGGCGTTAGCGATATCGAGCCCCGATTCGATAATGCTGGTGGTCAGCAGCAGGTCGTATTTGCCCTCGTAAAAGGCGGTCATGGCGTCCTCGATGCGCCGCGCCGGCATCCGCCCGTGGGCGATCGCGAACCTGATCTCCGGGATGTAGCTTTTCAGGAACTCCGCCACTTCCTCCAGGTCGGCGATCCTGGGGCACACGAAAAAGCTCTGGCCGCCGCGGTAATGCTCGCGCAGCAGCGCCTCGCGCACCACCACTTCGTCGAAGGGCATGACGTAGGTGCGGACCGCTAATCTGTCGACCGGAGGGGTGGCGATCAGGCTCATGTCTTTCAGCCCCGAGAGCGCCATCTGGAGCGTCCTGGGGATGGGCGTGGCGGAAAGCGTCAGCACGTGGACATCGGCTTTCAACGCTTTCAGGCGTTCCTTGTGGACGACCCCGAAGTGCTGTTCCT
>JADFJJ010000068.1 GCA_022566215.1 Pseudomonadota bacterium
ATTAATGAGCTCATTCTAGCTGGTATCGAGGGTTTTTTGCAGGACCTAAAAAGGAATAATTATTTAACTCCGTGATCCATAAAATTAAAACCTTTTGAACCGCTCCCAGCGTCCGAGGACTATTCCAGTGATCCTGACCTTGCCGTCGTTTACCCCGGTAGAGTGGCCGGCAAATTCAGGATCCGGCTTGAACCTTTAGGGCTGGCACTTCAGGTTTGTTGACCTTATATAACACCTGTATTACCCGAATATTTTCCTTCAGATAAATCTCTGTATATGTAATATATCTTATTAATTATCTTGTTTTTCAATGAATATTGCAGTATAAGGGATATATGGACCTTAAACGCTACATCGAAAAATACCACTGTGGCAACCAGGCGGCGTTTGCCCGGAAACACCGGCTTTCGACCACCGTGGTCAACCGGGCCTGTTCCGGGCGGAACATTTCGGTCAGGAAATTAAAGCAAATCGCCGGCCTGACCGGAGGGGCGGTGACCGCCGGGGAAATCCTCGGCGAGACGGTTAAGCCCGGGCCCGACTTCAGGACCGAACACGATAGCTTCGGGCCGATGAAAGTGCCGGCGGACCGCTATTGGGGGGCGCAAACCCAGCGCTCGATCGAAAATTTCCCGATCGGCGGCGAAACTCTGCCCCGGCCGGTAATCCGGGCGCTCGGGATTATCAAAAAAGCCGCCGCGCTCACCAACCTGGCGCAAGGGGGGCTGGATCCGGAGATCGCGGGCGCGATCGTGAAGGCCGCCGAGGAAGTGATTGCCGGCAAACTCTATGGCCATTTCCCGCTGGTGGTGTGGCAGACCGGATCCGGCACCCAGTCGAACATGAACGCCAACGAGGTGATCGCCAACCGCGCCAATGAATTGCTCGGCGCGCCGCTCGGATCAAAATCCCCGGTTCACCCCAACGATCATGTCAACCGCTCGCAGTCCTCCAACGACACCTTCCCGAGCGCCATGAATATCGCCGCGGCGGAGGAGATCACCCATCGCCTGATCCCGGCATTGCAGGGGCTGCGCCGGGAGCTGGATAAAAAGGCCAAAGCATTTTCCAAAATCATCAAGATCGGCCGCACCCATTTGCAGGACGCCACCCCGTTGACTTTGGGCCAGGAATTTTCCGGCTACGCGGCGCAAATTAAAAAGGGCATCCAGCGCCTGAAAGCCGCCCTCCCCGACCTTTACGAGCTGGCGCAGGGCGGCACCGCGGTCGGCACCGGGCTCAACACCAGGAAAGGCTTCGATAAAAAAGTCGCGGCCAGGATTGCCAAGATCACCGGCCTGCCGTTTGTCACCGCGCCCAACAAGTTCGAGGCGATGGCCGCCCATGACGCGATTGTCGCGGCCTCGGGCGCGGCCAATACCATCGCCGCCAGCCTGATGAAAATCGCCAACGATATCCGGCTGCTGGGCTCCGGCCCGAGATGCGGGATTGGCGAATTGCGCCTGCCCGAGAACGAGCCCGGCTCCTCGATCATGCCGGGCAAGGTCAACCCGACCCAGGCCGAGGCGCTGACCATGGTCTGCGCCCAGGTGATGGGCAACCACACCGCGATCAGCATCGCCGGCTCGCAGGGCCATCTGGAGCTCAATGTGTTCAAGCCGGTGATGATCTATAATCTTCTGCAGTCGATCCGCCTGCTGGGCGATGGCGCGGCCAGTTTTGCCAAGCGCTGCATCGAGGGGATCGAGGCGGATGAAGCGCGCATCCACGAGCTGATGGAACAGAGCCTGATGCTGGTCACCGCGCTGGCCCCGGAGATCGGCTACGACAAGGCCGCCGAGGTTGCCAGGAACGCTCACAACAAAGGCCTGACGCTGCTCGAATCGGCGCTTGAGCTGGGATATGTTACGGAGCAGCGCTTCCGCGAAGTGGTCCGCCCGGAAAATATGATCGGGCCAAAAAATTAATGCCCTCCCAAAAGATCAGAAAACACTCGATTACGATCGCCGGCCACCGCACCTCGGTCACTCTGGAGGATGTGTTCTGGCGGGCCTTGAGGGAAATCGCCCAGACCCGCGGCCTCAGCCTGGCCGCGCTGATTGAAGAGATCGATGAAAATAGACAGACCGGTCTGTCTAGCGCCCTCCGCGTCTTTGCGATGCAGGAAACACTGAAAAAATAAAATAGGTTTATTTACCACCCTCACCCATTGTTTAATTCCTTGCCCCTCTCCCTCGGGGGGAGAGGGAGTTAATAGAAAAATAGTCATGCCCGATTTCCAGGCTACGCCGGAGGCTTCGCCCAGGCGAGATTCGGGCATCCGGGTTTTGTTTTTGTTTAATAGAGCGGAGAATTGCACAAACATTTGCCGGATACCGGCCTAAAGCCGGTATGACATTCTTTTATAATCCCACCCTCAAGGGAATGAAGATTCCACCGAAGCCTTCTTAAATACTCCCTCTCCCCACCGAGGGAGAGGGGTGGGGTGAGGGGGTTTAAATAAAGAAAACTGAAAACTGACAACTGCAACCTGTTCACTGACCGCCCTCGTCTTCTTCTTCAGGCGGGGTTTCTTCTTCTTCCCCGCCGATCCCGAGCAGGTCAAAAATTCCCCTGATGACCTGTTCTTCCGGGGTCGGCTCCGCTTCTTCCGCGGCCCCCTCCCGTTCCGGGATCAGCTCCCCTTCCGCTTCCGGCGGCGGGGTGGCCAGCAGCTGCTGGAACAGGGTGCTGGTGAAGCGCCTGGTCATAAAAGCGGTCAGCGCCGCGTAATTGTATTTTACCTCCGGTTCATCCACCGGGCCCCTCAGGCTGTAACCGATCGCCGGGACATCCGGCTGGTCTTTGAGGCGGATCGCGCCCGAGACCTCGATGGTCCAGGCGGGCAGGTCAATGCGCCCGCGCCCGCCCATTTCGGTCGCCTCGATATCCCCGTCAATCCTGTCGAAGGTGATCACCCCGCCGGTTAAGGTGGTGCTGGCGGAAATGAACCGGTAGGCGGTTTGCCCGCCCTCGAAAGCGGCCCCCAGAACCCTTGAGAAAGCTTTCAAATTGTCCAGTGTTTCCATCCGCTCGGCCAGGCGCGGCATGTTAATCCCCTTGATCTGGCCGTCTTTGGAAGTAATCGTTGCGCTCCCGGAGAGGGTTGAGATCATCTGGCGCTGGCTGTAACCGGTGCCCTTGAAGGCGCCCGTCAGGGTCATGGTCCCGGTTAGCTGGGTGATATCGGCGGAAGCTTTCAGCGCCGCTTCGGTGGAAACGCCTTCAAGTTCCAGATTGATATCAAGTTCGGGGGTTGCGCGGGCATCCATGGTGGCGTTGACCATTATGGTCCCGCCGAAGAAACCGGCGGCAAGGTTTTCAATCCTTAAAATCCCGCCCTCGGCGATCAGCCGCACCCTCGGGTTCAAAAAGCGGTAGGTCCTGAAGTTCAGGCTGTCGGCGCGCAAGGTCACATCAAAATCGTTGTCGCGCAGAAACGCCACATCCCACTGGTCGTCGGACCAGCGCTCACCGCTCTTTTTGGTCACCGCTTCCAGCCCGGCCCCGGCCGGCGCCATAAAGTCATCCAGCACCAGGTTGCGGGCCGCCAGCTGACCGCTGTAAAAGGGGCGCCCATTCCGGTCCTGAAACCTAATGGTTCCCTGCAAGACTGCCGGCCCGAGCTGCAGGTTCAATCCTTCCAGGGTGTAATCTTCCCACTCCCCGGCCAGCCGGGCGTTCAGCGAAAACCGCCCCAACGCGCTCTGGGCCGGGAAATAGTCCGGGGAAAATTTTCTGATAAACTCGACCGTGTTGTCATGATCCAGCCGCACCAGAGCATCAAAGAGCGGGGCGCTATCAAGGTTCAGCACTTCTCCCTCAAGCTCAAACCCGATCCCTGAGAAGGTCCCGGAAATGTCCATCGCCGCCTCAGCCAGATTTCCGCTGATGCTGACATCCAGATTGCCCGAAGGAACCACCCGCCCCTCAAACGGGCTTTCCACTTCGGCCCAGTCCATCAGCGCGGAAAGGTTATTGGAGGACACCGCGAGCTCGATATCAAAGTCAAATGCGCCTGGAATATCCTCAACCCGGCCGGAAAAACTCAGCACCGCGCCTTCAAACGCCTCGGCCTCCAAATTCCGGATCAAAAGCGTTCCGCCGGAAATACTTCCGGTAAAGGCGACCCCCCGGAGATTGGCCCCCATCAGCTTGAGGCGCCCGGCCTTGAGGTCGATCATTCCGGTGTAACCGGCAAGCCCTTTCAGGGTTTCGCGCAGGTTTTGCACCCGCCCGGCGAGGGTCGCGGCCGCTTCGGTTTCAATCAGATCAGGGAAGTAGGAATCGAGATCCAGGGTGTTGACCGAGCCGGTAATGGCAAAGTGGCTCAATTGATCAAGATTGACAATAAGCCCGCCTGAAAAACGCGTCGAATCGAGGGTGACGGTGGCCCGCTCCACTTCGAAAACCGGGTCCGACAGATAGATTTTCCCCGAAAAGCTGAAGCGGCTCAGCCGGTTCCTCGGAAACTCTGAATAATCCACCTCAAGCCAGTCCAGAAGCGCCCGGAAAGTGCGCGATTCGAGATCGACATTGCCGGAAAAAACCGGCTTGCCCGAACGCCCTTCCAGGGTCCCGTAAAGGGTGATGGAAGTGTTCCCGGGGATCGCCGCCTGAAGTTTTTCGATGCTGAGCTTCTGGTTTTCAAGGGTCGCCAAAAACGTCACATCGTCCACCGGCCCGGCCTGGTAGATGGCCTCCCCGATCTTCAGGTCAATCGCTGCGTTTACCCCCTCGGGCAACTCGAATTCGCTTTCCTCCCCTCCCCCAAGCCACAGGTCCAGGTTAATGGTATCCACTTCGAAGGCGGCTTTGACATCCAGCTCCGCTTCCCGGATCACGGTGATATTGCCGCTGGCAGTGGTTTCCCCCAGGGTCAGGGAAAACGGCGCCAGGTTCACCTCCGCCTTATCCCCGCTGACCAGGGCCAGCACCGTGGTCTCGCCGTGAAATTCGTTTTGCCAGTCCCCCCGGGGCAGCGCTTCCATTCCGGCGGCTCTGGCCAAAAGCAAGGCCAGGTTGCCGGCGTTATCCCCGGCGATTTTCAGGTTCCCGGAGACCGCCATGATCCCCCCTTCCTCGACAAAACTGCCGTCAAAGGTCAGGCCCGGCCCATCTTCCGCCGGGATCACGGCCAGGGCCACCGGCACGGTTGCCCCTTCGGAAAATTTGCCGGTCAAAAATTCAAACTCAACTGCGATGCCGCGGTAGTTCAGCTGCCCCTCGCCTTCAAACGGCCCGGCCAGCGAGGCGATCACCAGATCGGCGTTGATCCCCAAAATCTCTTCCCGGGCGCCGGTCGAAAGATCGCTGTAGTAAATATCGGTCTCGCGCAGGATAAAACTCTCCAGCGTGACCTGGCGTTGCGCTTCGTCCGGCTCCCCCTCCCCGGCAAACAACGCTTCCCAGTTGGCATGGCCCCGGGCATCGCGCTCAAGGAATATTTTACCCCCTTCGAGCACCAGGCTGGTGATTTGCAAATCGCCCGACAGCAGCGGCAGCAGCTCGACCCTGAGGTCGAGCCTTTCCAGTTCAATAAAATTTTCCGCGACCCCGCCCTCGACATTGGCCAGCGAGACATTCGCGGCGGTCACCGCCGGCGAGGGCAGCAGCTTGAAAGTCAGCTCCCCCTCAATGGTCACGTCCTGACCGGTGGCGGCCCTGACGCCATCGGCGAACTGGGGCTTGAACTTGTTCCAGTCAACCAGGTTGGGAAGCACCACAAGAACGCCAAGAAGCAAGAGCAAAACGCCAGCGGTGATCAGGATTTTCTTTTTCAAGGCCGTTCCTCCGTACCCTGTTTATCTTTTTTTCCGCGCTCCCACAAATATATATTTTTCATTCAAATAATAAAGCGGCATGTTATAAGCCAGCGCACAAATGGGACATTAACGTGACGATGAATGATTTGAATTATTTAACCCCCCTGAATGAGGTCCAGCGCCAAGCCATCGAGGCCACCGAAGGACCGCTTCTGGTGCTGGCCGGGGCGGGCACCGGCAAGACCCGGGTGCTGACCACCCGGATCGTTCACCTGCTGGCCAGCGGGCGGGCGAATTTAGGCGAGATTCTGGCGGTTACCTTTACCAACAAGGCGGCGTTCGAGATGCAGGAACGGGTCGCAGCCCTGCTGGGCCGCCCGGTGGCCGGGATGGCGATCGGCACCTTCCATTCCATCTCGGCAAGGTTTCTCCGAACCCACGCGGAGATGGTCGGCCTGAAAAGTGACTTCACCATTTTGGATGATGATGACCAGGTCAGGCTGATCAAACAGCTTTTGCAGGTTGAAAACATTGATGAAAAGCGCTGGCCGGCGCGCCTGATGGGCAGCTGGATCGACCGCTGGAAAAACCGCGCGCTGACCCCGGACAAGGTTCCCGCCGGCGAAGCCCGGGCCTACGCCGACGGCAAGGGCCTCAAGATCTACCAGGCCTACCAGCAGCGGCTGAAAATCCTCAACGCCTGCGATTTCGGCGATTTGCTTTTGCATGTCCTGACGATTTTCCAGAACAATCAGGATATTCTCACCCAATACCAGCAACGCTTCAAATACCTGCTGGTCGATGAATACCAGGACACCAATGTCGCCCAGTACCTGTGGCTTCGGCTGCTGGCCGGGTCCCGTCACAATATCTGCTGCGTCGGCGATGATGACCAGTCGATCTATTCCTGGCGCGGGGCCGAAGTGGAAAACATCCTGCGCTTCGAGAAGGATTTTCCCGAAGCCCAGGTAATCCGCCTGGAACAGAACTACCGCTCGACCGGCCATATCCTGGCCGCCGCCTCGGGCCTGATCGCGGCCAACAAGGGGCGCATAGGCAAGACCCTTTGGACCTCAGGCGACATGGGCGCCAAGGTCGAGGTCAGGAACCTGTGGGACGGGCGCGAGGAAGCCCGTTTTGTCGGCGATGAAGTGGAAACCCTGCAAAGCGCCAAAATCTCGCTCAATGAAATGGCGGTGCTGATCCGCGCCGGCTCGCAAACCCGGACCTTTGAAGAGCGCTTCATCACGCTTGGCATCCCCTACCGGATTGTCGGCGGCCCGAGGTTTTATGAACGGCGCGAGGTGCGCGACGCG
>JADFJJ010000069.1 GCA_022566215.1 Pseudomonadota bacterium
TGTTTATCTATATGAAGGACGATTAAAGGACGGTGAAGGTTTTGAAGGGTGGAATCCCGAGCAAAATCCTGCTCCCGCAACCCGCCCTTGACTCTTATCCTTCGCGATGAGTAGCTTCTTTCCATAACGAATGAGGATATTTTCATGAAAAACAGATTTTTGATGACCGTCGGCGTGGCGGCCCTGACTTTGGTTGCCGCCTGTTCCGAGCTGGCCGAGGTCAGAACCGACTTCAGCGATCAAGCCAGCGCTGTAATCGCCGCCGAGTATGGAGACGAATTCGCCAGCAACGCGCTGCTGGCCGAATGGCAGGGGCCCTATAGCGGCGTGCCGGCGTTCGATAAAATGGACTTAAGCGACATTAAGCCCGCCCTGGAAGCGGGCATGGCCAAGAATTTGGCCGAGATCGACCTGATTGCAAATAATCCCGAGCCGCCGACCTTTGAGAACACCATTGTCGCCATGGAGCGCAGCGGCCGCGATCTGGGCCGGGTATTCCCGTATTACGGCCTGTGGAGCGCCAATCTCTCATCGCCTGAGTTCCGGGAAATACAGCGTGAAATGGCCCCGAAGCTGTCCGAGTTCTCCTCAAAAATTACCCAGAACGAGGCGCTTTTCGCGCGCATCCGCACCGTGTACGAAAGCGGCGAATTTAAAACCCTCAACCCCGCCCAGCAGCGCCTGGTGTGGCTCAACTATGACGGCTTTGCCCGCAATGGCGCGACCCTTGAGGGGGAGGCCAAGGAGCGCTACGCCGAGATTAACCAGCGCCTGGCCGAAATTCACACCCAGTTTTCCAACAACGTGCTGGCCGATGAGGAAGGCTATGTCACTTATATCACCGAAGACCAGCTTTCGGGCCTGCCGCCCTCGTTCATCCAGGGCGCCGCCGCGGCCGCCGAGACGCGCGATCATGAGGGCCAATACGCGATCACCAATTCCCGCTCCTCAATGGACCCGTTCCTGACCTATTCCGATCAGCGCGATTTGCGCGAACAGGTCTGGCGCACCTATTATTCCAGAGGCAACAACGGCGATCAGTATGACAACAACGCCATCATCGCCGAGATTATGCAGCTCCGGGATGAGCGCGTGGCCTTGCTTGGCTATGACAACTATGCCCAGTGGCGGCTTGAGAACCGCATGGCGAAAACCCCGGAGAACGCCTACGCTTTGATGGAAGCGGTGTGGCCGGCGGCGATCGCCCGGGTCGCTGAGGAAGTGGCCGACATGCAGGCGATCGCCGATGCCGCGGGCGCCGGGATCACCATTGAACCCTGGGATTACCGCTATTATGCGGAAAAGGTGCGGAAAGACAAATACGACCTCGATTCCGACCAGGTCAAACAGTACCTGCAGCTGGACAAGCTCAGAGAGGCCATGTTCATGGTCGCCGGCGAGCTGTTCAACTTCAAATTCACCGCCGTCCCGGAGGGCTCGGTCCCGGTCTTCCATGAGGACGTAAAAGTCTGGGAAGTGACCGATAAGACCAGCGGCGATCATATCGGGCTTTGGTATCTGGACCCGTTCGCCCGGCCCGGCAAACGCTCCGGCGCGTGGGCCACCACCTACCGCAGCTATGAAAGCTTCGACGGCAAGGTGACGGTGCTGGGATCCAACAACTCGAACTTCGTCAAGGGGGCCGAGGGCGAACCGGTGCTGGTTTCCTGGGATGATGCCGAAACATTTTTCCATGAATTTGGCCATGCCCTGCATTATTATTCTTCCGCGGTCGCTTATCCGACCCTCAACGGCGGAGTGCGCGATTATACCGAGTTCCAGTCGCAACTGCTCGAGCGCTGGCTGGTGACCGACCGGGTGATCGATAATTACCTGGTGCACTATCAGACCGGCGCGCCGATCCCGGCCGACCTGGTGCGGAAAATCAAGGCCGCGGCGACCTTCAACCAGGGCTTTTCCACCACCGAATACCTGGCCTCGGCGCTGATGGATATGGCCTATCACACAATGGATCCGGCGGATCTCGATGTCCAGGCGTTCGAGACTGCAAAACTGGCTGAGCTGAACATGCCGGCCCAATTGCCGATGCGCCACCGTTCGACCCAATTCCAGCATATCTTCTCCGGCGAGGGCTATTCAGCCGGCTACTACGGCTATCTGTGGGCCGATGTTCTGACCTCGGATGCCGCCGAAGCGTTCGCCGAAGCGCCGGGCGGTTTTTACGATGACGAGATGGCCGAGCGCCTGGTCAAGTACCTGTTCGCCCCGCGCAATTCCATCGACCCGGCCGAGGCCTACCGGCTGTTCCGCGGCCGTGACGCCGAAATGGAGGCGCTGATGCGCGACCGCGGCTTCCCGGTCCCGGGAGAGGGTGAAGAGGGGGAAGACTAGAACAGGATTAAAATCACAAACCGAAAAGGTTGTGACGGATAATTTTGTGTTCCTGATGTTGGGCCGCGAAGACCTGCCCAACCCGGAAATCCCGGAACGCCTCGATGGCTGGCTGATGGAAGGAAAATAACCTGCCCTACGATCCCGGACTGGCCGAGCGCGTCGCCGAACTGATCGGCCTTGACCCCGGCATCGAGGAGAAAAAGATGTTCGGCGGGCTGGTGTGGATGCTCAACGGCAATATGGCGCTGGGGGTCTGGCAAGAGGCGCTGATCTTGCGCACCGCCAGGGATAAAAACAACCCGCTGCTCGCGGATCCCTTCGTCCGCCCGTTTGATATCACCGGCAAGCCGATGCGGGGCCTGGTGATGGTCGATCCCGAGGGCTTCGAGGACGACCGCGAACTTGAGCGTTACGTGCGGCTGGGTCTCGATTTCGCCGGTGGGCTGCCCCCCAAATAAGGCCGCAACAAACTACCCGGGTCTGCAATCTTTGGGATTTTTCTGGAAAAGATTACACTTTACGGTATTGTTCCCTCTCCGGGGTTTGTAAAAATTTTTAAGGGGGCAGGGGATGACAAAAAATCAATCCAGCACACCAACTGACCTTCGGGTTCAGGCCCTGTTGTGGCTGTTCGGGCTGGTTTTCCTGCTGGTTTTTTTAGGTCTGCCGGCAATCCCGCAGGATACCGGTTATTTTGATTTCGCCGACAAGCGCCCGTGGCTTGGCATCAGCAATGCCTTTAATGTGCTCTCGAACCTTCCCTATTTTCTGGTTGGATATCTCGGCTTTAGCTACACCCACGCCCACAGAAATGACAAAACCAAATTTATCGACAGATCCGAGACCACCGCCTTCTACATTGCTTTTGCGGGCATTTTTCTGGTTGGACTTGGCTCCGGGTGGTTCCACTGGCATCCGTGGGACTGGACCCTGGTCGCTGACCGCCTGCCGATGACGATCGGGTTTATGGCTATTTTGGCGATTATCATTTCCGAGCGGATCAACCTCCGCGCCGGGATAACCCTTTTGCCGGTGCTGCTGTTCATTGGCGTGTTGAGCGTTGGTTGGTGGATCGCCACGGAAAGGATGGCAGATCTGACCGGGGATATGAGACTTTACGGCCTGGTTCAGTTTTTCCCGGTGGTTGCCATCGTCTTGATGCTGTTGTGGTTCCCGCCGCGCTATCAAGGCGCCCGCTATCTTATTCTGATTCTGGTGTTTTACGGCCTGGCCAAACTTGCCGAAGGCCTCGATGGGCAGATCTGGGATATTACCGGCAAGATTATCAGCGGCCATTCCCTCAAGCATCTGTTGGCGGCGCTCGCCACTTACTACCTGGTGGTTTATTTAAAGAAGAGGAAACCTGCTTGAATAAGGGAAAGCCGCTTTAAATTCCCTTGAGAACTGGCTAGCATCGCCCCATGGCGGGTAAACAGACACCTGGCGACAAGCGCCGCGCCTACAGCGGCCCGGCGATCCTCAGCCACGGCTTCCGGCCGTTCTTTTTCATGGCCGGGCTGTGGGCGGCGTTCGCCATGCCTCTCTGGCTGTGGCTTTACACGGCGGCGCCTTTTCCTTTCCTGACCGTTCCGGCCCCGGTCTGGCATGCCCATGAGATGATCTTCGGCTATCTGGCCGCGGTCCTGACCGGCTTTTTGCTGACCGCGATCCCCAACTGGACCGGGCGGCTGCCGATCATGGGGGCGCCGCTGCTGGGATTGGTGCTGTTGTGGCTTAGCGGGCGTCTGGCGCTGTGGTTCCTGCCCGGGCAGCTGGCGGCGGCGGTTGATTGCGCTTTCCTGATCGTCGTGGCGCTCATCGCCTGGCGCGAGGTGATGGTTGGGAAAAACTGGCGCAACGCCCCGGTGTGCGTGCTGGTCAGCCTGATGGCGCTGGCCAATATTCTTTTTTGGGGCGAGTTTTTTTACGATCTGCCGGCCGGGCTGGGGCAGCGGCTCGGGCTGGCGGTGGCCGGCACTTTAATCACATTGATCGGCGGGCGGATTGTCCCCAGCTTTACCCGCAACTGGATGAAGCAAATGGGCTTCGATGACCTGCCGGCGGAGTTGTCGGCCTTTGACAAGGCCTCGGTGCTGGCCACCGTTTTGGCGTTCGGCTCGTGGGTGGCCTTCCCGGACGGGCAGGGCACCGCTTATCTGATGGCGCTGGCGGGAGTTTTGCTCATCTTCCGGCTGTTCCGCTGGAAGGGGGCCAAGACGTTCTCAGAGCCTCTGGTGCTGGTGCTTCATATCGGCTACGCCTGGGTGCCGGTAAGCTTGTTGCTGCTTTCCGGCTCGATTTTCTTTCCCGCCGATATCCCGTACGCCAGCGCGCTCCATGCCCTGACCGCCGGCGCGGTCGGCCTGATGACGGTCGGCGTCATGACCCGCGCCGCGCTCGGACATTCGGGACGGCCCCGGGTCGCCGGCCTGGCCACCTCGCTGATTTATGTGCTGATTTTCAGCGGGGCGCTGATCCGCGTCGCCGCCCCCGTCCTGCCCTTCGACTACGGCCAGATGATTATGCTCTCCGGCGTCCTTTTCTCCTTAGGCTTCGCCCTGTTCGCAATCCGCTACGCCCCGATATTTTTTGGGAGGTGATGGGTGGGGAGAGATAATTATTTATATTTCCAGGTATAATAATCCGGCAAATCTAGGTAAATTTGCTGGGTTAAATTTGACAGCGTAAATAGATTATCTAAGAAAACCCTTGGAGGTTTGATCAAATCTGCTCGTTTTCCACCATGCTTTTTCCAGGTTTCTTGAATGTATAATTTTGCAAATAATTCAGTTCCAGTTAGGACAATTACGGGGGATCTAGGCATTCCATTTTTTAGGGGGTACCGTCCCCAAATTGCTAATTTAGAAATTAATTTTTTTTCTTCTTTGGTTAGCTCTTCCTTTAAGGTGCTGAAAACCAAATAGGCCCCTGGAAATTTTTGCCCAAGAATTTTCATTCTATCAATGTCTTTTTTGATAAAGGCAACTTCGGCTAGACTTTTTGTTTCGCCAAAAACCAGGTCAGGTTCAAACCTGCCTCTAAAACCCTTTTCCCGAGTGTGCCAAAGCGCAAAATCAATTTCTATTGGAATGGAATCTAAATCCAAGTTTAAATTTGTTGAAAAGGTGATTGTTGGATTTCCTGTCCCCAAACCACTTTCAAATACACCTAAAGTAAGTAAGGTAGCATATGCCCCGTTAGCAAAATCTGGCGCTGAAAAAGGGCCAGCGACCCTGTAACGCCAGGGAGAGTTCTTAAAATTTAAACTACCTTGGGGAAAGTTAAACTTTTTTAAACATCTATCACATTTCACCTTTTCTTTTAGCTGACTTAAACCAAACCAATTTTTCTTTTCACATTTTGGACATTCAATTTCTAAGCCTAGCTTTAAAGCTCCTGCTTCAACAAAGTCGTCTAAACTAATTCTAGAAAAAGATTGGTTTTTTCTTTTTTCAATTAAACTTACCCATTTTTTGGCTAATGAGGTTCTTTCAGGAAATTCCTCTTCTTTTTCTGGTCTTGAGCTGTCGCTCAAGTCACTTAGACGCCTTACACTTTTTGCCATATCGTCTAGAAGTTCTAGAGTTTCTTTGTCAGCCAAAAGGCGAATTCCCCAAAACCCTCCTATTCCTGCAAAAATTTGATTCGCTATTCTGCCTGGTTCCGAAACTTTCGCTGAGACTCCGTTATTTTTGAACCAGTTAATAAAAGCCTCCTGTCCAGTTAAAAGTCTAAGATATTCTTTATGCCCTTTATATTTTTGCGGGAGAATAAAGCCTTCCGTCGAAACCATTAGAGGTTCACCTAGTCGCAGGTTAGGGGTTTTAGAATCCTTGATATTTGAGGGTAAATTTAAGGCAAGGTTATTTTTATTAGAGTATTCAGTTAATTTGACAACATTTACCCACCTTGCAGAATGCCCTCTAAATTTGTCAGCCAACTCGGGAGAAATACTAGAGAAACGAACATTTAATTCTTTGTCCTTTCCGGAACGCTCTAATTTCAATTCCAAATCTCGAGAGCTTTCAGTTAAAATTACCCGACTATAAGAGGGGCCGTGATCTTCTGTTTCTTTTCTCCAAATCCTGGGATAATCGTTGGTCCAAAACCACGAGTCTTTATTTAAATCCCCCAGGTCTTTTTCGCAAATTTCTAGCTTCTGGGTTTCACTAAGGGACCGGCCAAACTTAATATGTGTCCGAATCATTATGCCGTTTGGGTTATTTGGAAGGGGGCGATAATTCTTTTTAACTATGTCTTTTATGGTTTTCTTTACAAAAGGAAGCCAGTTAAAATTTACTGGTCTGATTTGTCTGTAAATTTGTCTCAAATTCCAAAGGTCTATCAAATCAAGTGGATTACTCGGGTCGAAAATAAAAATTTTCAAGGAATGTCCCTGATTATAATCCCTTTCTAAGCCATATCTATTTACAAAAAATGGGGACGCAAAATTTCCTTCGATAAATTTCACCCAATCTTCAGGAGTATTTTTAAATTCTATTGGATCAAAAGCGTCAAAATATGCCGTTTGGATGTAAGAGAGTTCACTGGCAGTGGGGAAAACTCCAAAGGCAACTTCCAAAAAGCCATCTTCAGAGGAGTCGGATTTAAAAAGGGCATATTTTTGTCCATGCTGGGGGACATATTGTTCACCCTTCTCATACA
>JADFJJ010000020.1 GCA_022566215.1 Pseudomonadota bacterium
GTTTGCCTCAGGCGAAGCTAAATTTAATGACACAATGTTTGACCAAGGCGCTTCGGTGACTAGTACGGCCGCGTATGCCGGCAGGATCGCCACCAACAGCCTGATCCATTCCGGCACGATTTCTCTTAGGGCCGTGGCCAGCGCATTTGGCACTGGAAGTTCCTCCCTTGGCGCCAGCGCTTCGGCGTCCTTTAATGATGAAATCTTGGATCAACAGGCTTTTGCCGAAACCGCTACCGCAATCTTTAACAACTCCGGCACGTTTTCGTTGAACATAACCGCGCTTGCCGTTGCCGGAACCCCTTTGGCGACTTCCTTTGCCGGCGGTGCGGACGCCGAGGCGAACATGGGTCACACCATGTTTGACGTGAATGCCAACGCCTTCTTCAGCGCCTTTGGCGCTGCCGGCAATGCCACGCTGACCTTTACCAACTCCGGCACAATCTCATTCCTTGTCCAGGCCAGCGCCTTCGGCTCCACCAAGGCCGATGCCTCGGCGACCTTTGATTCAAAAATCATAGACCTTTCCGCCAGCGGCTTTACCGCCACCAACACCTTTACCAACTCAGGCACCTTCAATGTCACCGCTCTGGCGTTCGCCAGCGCCACCTTTGGCTCGGCCTCGGCCGATGCCGGCTTTGACGGCACGGTCATCAACCAGAGCGCCTTTGCTTCCGGCGGCACGGGCTCATCCGCGACCGCTTCCTTCACCAACTCGGGCTCGATGAGCTTCTTGGCGGCAGCGACCGCGATCGGCGTGTTCGGGTCCAACACCACCTCCAATACCGCGGCTTTCGTGATCGCGACCGTCGATCAGGTGGCCCACCAGTACGCCCAGGGCGAGACCGCTTCGGTGACCTTCACCAACTCCGGGACATTCAGCGTTATGGTCAGCGCCCTGGCCAGCGCCGCCAGCAGCGCCGCCTATGCCTCTGCGACGATTAGTGCGGGCATCTCCCAGTTCGCAACCGCCAGCCAGGGGGCGCAGATCAGCGCCACCGCGACCATCACTAACTCCGGCACCATCAACTTTGGCGCGGTTGCCACCGCGATCGGAACGAAGACCGCCTCGGCCTTCGCCATTATTGACTCGGCCTTTTTCCAGAGCGCCAACGGCGGGGCCACCAATACCGTCTCGTTCACCAACAGCGGCACGATTAACCTCACCGCTTCGGCCAGCGCGGTCGGCACCATGGCCTTCGCGTTCGCCAGCGATCCGGGGGTTGTGCAAAACGTTATCGGAGAAAAGGAAACTGAAACCGAGAATGGGCCCGAATCATTCCAGAGCCCGCAAGGCTCCCACACCCCGGCCAACTTTACCAATTCCGGGACGTTTAATATGAATGTCAATGCGTTTGCTTCGGGCCTCGGCGGCCCGGCGGCGACAGCGAGCGCGTTTGCGCTTGGGGTTTTGCAGTCGCTGAGCGGCGGAAGTTCGGCGACCGGAAGCGCTTCGTTCAGCAACTCCGGCAACTTCAGCGTCAGCGCCAGGGCTACGGCGGTCAACGCTACCAGTACCGAAAGCGCCGTTGCCAGCGCCACCGGGTATGTGTTCGTGGCAGGGTCTGCCAATCAGGTGCTGAACCCGATCGTCGTCAATTCGGGCAGCTTTAGCGTTAACGCGACCGCGATTGGCGGAACCGCCAACGCCTTTGCCCTCGGTATGGGCGTAAGCGGGGCGTCTGTTTCGGGCTCAATCTGGAACTCCGGCACGATGAGTGTGACAGCCTCGGCGCCGGGCGGCAACGCAACCGCGGTCGCTATCGGTATCGCCTCCAATGTCTTTAACGGCACCATCACCAACACCGGCACCATCAGGGTGCTGGCGATCGGCTCGACCACCGCGATCGGTATCGGCTTCACCGGGACAACCGCGTTTACGACTCTCAACACTGTTTCGGCCACTACCGGTGATCTGGGCACCTTTACCAACGACGGCGGCACCCTGTGGGCGGGCGTCCAGAACGGCACGCTCGACTTTGGCACGGTGATCGACACCACCTTCGCGCCCAACCCGATCCTGATCAACCTGCAGGGGGCTACCCAGCAGGGCGACATCTGGGGCAACATCCTGCTGTCGCCGGATGACACGATCCTGGTCACCAACGGCAACACCATCTTCCGCGGCTTTATCAATGGCACGGCGACCTTCAATGGCTCGATGACCATTTCGGCCGGCGGGACGCTGACGCTGGGTACCACCGCAACCGGGCCCTCGGTCGTTTATGTGGACAATTACACCCAGACCTCCTCGGGGACGCTCGCGGTGAACATCTTCCCGTCTTCGGGGATCAACAGCCTGGGCCAGATCAATGCCATTACGGCAAACTTGGCGGGGACCCTCCAGGTCAACGTTGTGGCCGGGCTTTATGCCAACTCACAGACCTATCAGGATGTGGTGGTAGCCTCGACGCTG
The DNA here is from genome assembly GCA_022566215.1 of Pseudomonadota bacterium. Classification (GTDB taxonomy): domain Bacteria; phylum Pseudomonadota; class Alphaproteobacteria; order Sphingomonadales; family SMXR01; genus SMXR01. Next base: position 2,417 of record JADFJJ010000020.1, read on the forward strand.
ACCGGCACCTGGGACACTTTTGTCATTAACACCAACACCCCGTTCCTGAGCGTTGTGCCGGTCTTCCCCGGCGATGACACCGCTGATCTGGGCCTGTTCCGCAACGCCTTTACCTCGGTTGGCGGCATGACCCAGAACCAGATGGCGGCGGCTTCCGGGATTGAGAACTCTTACTCAACCTCGCTGACCGGCCCCTATGCCGCCATGATCGGTGAAATGTTCACGTTTGGCAGCAGCACTTACATCAGTGCGGTGGAACAGCTGCACGGGGCTGATTACGCCCAGAACATGATGACCAACCTGGGCTCGATGGCGCTCCTCAATTACTCGATTGACGACCGCCTGAACGCCGGGCCGATCGCCTCCAACAACCGCCAGGGCACCAACATCATCCAGAAGGGCGACGTGGCGATCTGGGCGCGGGCGCAGATTGTCTGGGGCGACGCCGATGGTGATATTGAAGCGCCAGGCTATGATCAGACCCAGAAGGCTTTCTACGCCGGGCTTGATTATGCGGTCAACGACGACATCCTGATAGGTTTTGTCGCCGGCTACTATGACAATGAACTGCGTTTCAACAACGGCAACCGCAAGGACGACAATGGGGTTCAGATCGGCCTTTATGGCGAATATGACACCCAGAAATACTACATCCGCGGGATCGGCGGTTATGCCAGCTACAATGCCGACAGCGTACGTCATATCAACTTCGGCTCAACCGTCGGCACCAACTTCGGCACCTATGACAGCACGGTCACCTCGTTCATGATTGAAACCGGGCGCCGGTTTGAAATCTCGCAGGATTTCTACTTCACGCCTTACGGCGGGCTGTCTTACGCCAAAGTCAAGACCGACGCCTTTACCGAAACCGGTCTTGCGGCCTCGGCCCTGGCGGCCTCCAACAACAGCGCCAAGTCGTTCATGTCTGATCTCGGCGCGCGCTTCACAGCGGCCTGGGATTCCGGCTCCAACTCCAAGATTATTATCGAGTTTGGCGGCGCCTGGCAGCATGAGTTCAAGGACGATCCTTTGAGGTTCACAACCTCGTTCGCCGGTGCGCCGGGCAGCGCCTTTACGGTGATCGGCTCGGTGATCGATCCCGATACCTTTATGCTGAACGCCGGCATCTCGCTGGCGACCGGCGGCGGCTTCGAGATCAAGGCCAGCTACTGGGGACGCTTTAACAGCAACTTCCAAGAGCACTCAGCCGGCCTGAAAGTGATCCGCAGGTTCTAGAAGGAGCCTGACAGAGTTTAAAAAGGGCGGAGTTTTCCGCCCTTTTTATTAATTTAGGGCACACTTCTTCACAGGAGGCCTCTATCAGTTGTAATTTTATTGCCCATGATCTTCAGAAGTAACATACGTTCCTGGATACATTAACATTACTCCCTCCAACTTTTCCAAACATTTTGCAAACATAATTCTCATAACCAGATAACACTAAACAACACCAGAAACCAAACAGGTGACTTGAAACCCTCTGTTTTCCAGACGCAACACCACTAGATACCACTGGATAATAAGACCTTAGCGAACTCGAACCGTTGTGTGCTTTGCGTGACCTAAGAGTTCGAATCCCTTTCTCTCTAGGATTTTAGCCTCTACAGAAACGCCGGATTGCACGGGCGTTCCGTTTCTAAACGTCCATTCGAGAATTATTCTTAATGTCTGCTTTTGGCTAATAGCGGACTCTTTATTGAGCGCAGAAATGGTACACTCCTGGTACAATTTTTCTCAACTTCCCACAACAACCACCAACAACTTACAATAAACTGAGTTTCTTAAGCTCTTGAATTTCTTATTGTCCTTTGTTGTGGGGTGTTGTGACGGATAGTCTGCATCCCACTTAAAATCCCTCGGCCAGAAATGGCCGTCCCGGTTCGAGTCCGGGAGAGGGCACCATTTCAAATATAATTTTTAAACATTTTGCAAATCGTTTCAGCTTTTTGTTATGGTTCTTTAACGATTTTTATCATGTAAGCTCATGGGGGAGGGAAATGGAAAACTTTAGGCGGATATTAATTCTCATACTAGGGCTCACTGTTTTCTTTTCACAAAAGTCCAATCCGGTTTTTGGCCATGAGGAAGACGGTAAAATTGGAAATGTGAATTTTGAAACGACTTGCCAGGACAATGTAAAATCGACATTTAATACTGGTGTTTCTTGGCTTTATTCATTTGAATTTGAGCGCTCTGAAGAAACATTTTGGAGTGTTTTGGAAGAAGATCCAAACTGTGGGATGGCGTATTGGGGAATTGCCATGAGCATTTGGCACCAGCTTTGGGCACCTCCTGCCAATTATTCTCTTGAGAAAGGCGCCCTGGCCTTGGCCAAGGCTAAAGAATTAACAACATTGAGCGAACGTGAAGTGGCTTACCTTAATGCCATTTCTGAATATTTTTTGGATTATGAGACCAAATCCCATATTGAACGGGCACAAGCGTATGCAGACCAAATGGAAGCTTTGCAAACCGAATTTCCTGAGGATCAGGAGGCCAGAATTTTTTATGCTCTTTCACTTCTTGCCTCGGCAGATGCAAAAGATTCATCTTTCTCAAATCAATTAAAATCCGGGGCGATACTTGAATCTATTTTAGGGGACCAGCCCAATCATCCAGGCCTCGCTCATTATATCATACACAGCTATGACTACCCTGGACTTGCCGATAATGCTCTTCAGGCAGCTCGCAGGTATGCTGAAATTGCTCCGGCATCTGCACATGCCAATCATATGCCTTCTCATATTTTTACTCGCTTGGGATATTGGCAGGAATCCATTGATGTAAACCTGAAAGCTGCTGAGGCTGGGCAGGCCTTTGCCAAGGGTGCGGCATTGGAGGGCCGGTGGGGTGAAGAAATACACGCCCAGGCTTATTTGATGTACGCCTACCTTCAGGGGGGGCAGGATGAAAAGGCCAGAGCTGTTCTGGATGACATACAAAGCATAATCTCCTTCAGTCCCAACAACTTCAAAGTTGCCTATCCTTTGGCCGCGATTCCGGCCCGCTTTGCACTGGAAAGAGCAGATTGGGAGGCTGCTGCTGGTCTGAATATTGAGCCAGAATGGTTTCCGTGGAGTAATTTTCCCTCGGCTGAGGCGGTAATACATTATGCCCGCGCAATTGGGGCAGCACATTTGAACCGGCCTAATGCTGTAATTGTGGAAATTAAAGCATTGCAAAACTTACAGTCTTTGCTTTCAGAACAAGAGCATGGTTACTGGAAAGCCCAGCTAAAAGTGCAGATAATGGCCGCAAAATCTTTGCTTGCCCAACTAGAAGGGAAAGAGGAAGAAGCTTTAGATCTCATGCGCCAAGCTGCAGATATAGAGGATGAGGTAGCAAAAAATCCCGTGACCCCAGGAGAAGTTGCCCCGGCTCGGGAACTCCTTGCCTTTATGCTTTTAGATATGGGAAAATTTGAAGATGCCCTTCTGGAATTTCAGAAAGCTTTGGTAGCTGCGCCAAACAGATTTAATAGTCTGTATGGGGCAGCAAAATCTGCTTTAAATTTGGGCAAACTTGACTTGGCAGCCGGGTATTTAGGCCAATTAGTTAAACAAACTGATTTGTCTTTAGGAAACAGGCCCAGATTGAATGAAGCCCGTGAAATGTGGGTAAAACTAGAAACCCAAAAGCCCAATTGACCGCGGCTGGAGATTTTTAAAATCCTTACGCCAGAAATTATGGTTTGGGATTAAATATTTCTTGTGCTTTGGCGAAATCAGCTTTGGTGTCAATTTCGGCCCATTTTAATCCGGAAATATCCAAAGCATAAAAAGCAACGTCTTTTTCAATCAACCGCTCATAAGCACTTTCGTAATACTCTTGATGATTTTTTTCATCGGCCATCATCATTTCCAGCTCTGCAAACAAAAGCTTTGCTGTTTGAGCGCTGATTTTCTCAACCCCGATAGATTCACCAGCAGCCTGTTTGGGGTCAACCGTCTTGCTGGCTTTCACGACCCTGTTTTCGCCCCGGGTTATGACTTTGATTGCTTCGTCATCAAGATTGGTATTTTTATCGATGCATAAACAAGTCTGATGGCCGCATTCAATAAGTTTTTTCAAAATTTTCTTATCAAACACCACGTCCGCATCAAATTTTACAAAAGCTGAGTCTCCGGCAAAGTCCTTTGCGAGCATCAGAGAAAACCCGGTATTGGTTTCCGCATAGCGGTCATTGATAACAAAATGAGCGGTTAAATCCGGGAATTTTGTGGCCACATACTCTTTTATCTGGTCTTGCAAATGGCCAATTACAAAGACGATTTCACTGATCCCACAATCCTGAATACCAGAGATCATCATTTCAAGAATGGTCTGGCCGCCAATTTTCAATAAACATTTAGGGCGGTTATCCGTTAAAGGCCTCATTCGGGAACCAACACCAGCAGCCAAAATAATTGCCTTCATGTTGTTTTACTCTTTTCCATTTCTACCAACAGAACTGTTCTTTAATCATTTTTGCAACGATTTTTGCGCCTATATTTGTATTGTCAATTTTCAAATGATTTTTCTCTTTAAAGTCATTGTCGTTTGAATTTAAAATATGGCGCCTGTCGGTTTCCAACAACTCTTTTTCGGAGGCTTTAAAATCTTTCTTTGAAGGTTTATATTTTAATCTGCGTGGCGACCTATTCCGGATCAGCCTTTCTTCCACGCTAGCTTCAAGTTCCACGTAATAAATTGTCGCATTTTCTTTTTCAAAAATGTCAACAATACTGTCGATAAAATTGCAATCGAGCTCTGAATCAAATTCCCAGACAAAAGTAAATATCAATCCATCCAAATCACTTTTAGCAACTTCCTGGAACATCTCCAGCCGGAAAGAATTTACAAGTTTCTTAAAGCTTTGAGATTTCATATCAAAGAAAGGGAGCACCATTTCTATGGTCATATGATTATGAAATAACTTTAATTCGGTTAATTTTTCCAGCTCTTGTCCAACCGTCATTTTGCCGACCGCCAGGGGGCCAAATATTATGACAAATTTCATTTTTCAATTTTGACTTTTTGATTGCGATCAATACTCCGCCCTCTTTGCCAGCCGCGGGCCAGGCCGTAAAACAGCTGACTGAGGGCAAACACCCAGAGCATCGGCATCAGCTCATCAAGCACCAGGGCCAGAGAGAGCATGAAGATGAAAACACCTTCATTAAACAAAATAATTTTCCGCTGTTCAGCCATCAGCCACCGCAGATTTGCGGCAAAGCCAAATCCAGGCCCGGCTGTCTCCGCCGCATTTGCACCAGCTTCTGCCCGGGCCATTTTTTCCAGGTAGCTGTTATCTCTGGACATTTCAGTATAGATGGTGACGTATTTCACATATCCGCGCAGCGAATAGAAGGCAATGCCGGTAAAAGCTAAAAAAACCGGTAGAATAGTGTGAGATTGTGCATAAGCGGCATAACCCACTGATCCAAACCAGAGGATGACCTGTATTTGATCGGTTAATTTGTCATAATAGGCGCCCGATGGTGAGGTGCTGTTTCGATAACGCGCCATTTGCCCATCCATACAATCAAGGACATGACTGAGGTGAATTAAAATCGCGGCAATGATAAAATTCATCGTGCCGCCAGCAATGATAAACAGGGCCGATATAATGGCGGTGATAAATGCAAACAAGGTGATCAGGTTCGGCGTTAGCCATTTGATGTCGACGACGAAATAATTAACCACAATAGCTAATGGTGCTGTGACAAATGAGGACCACCATTCATCCTCTTTGGTTTTTGTTGCCCATAAACGGGTCAGCTTTTCGTTCATATTCTATCTACAAACATCAAAGGTATCTTCTCTATATTTTTGATTATGGTTGATATTCGATGCCTCTCTGCCTGGAGATACAATGGGTTTTATCTCAGCTTGGTCAAACTCAAGCAAAATGTTTTTCAGGGAGGTCAAGAAAAACTGGATGTCATCAAATGATAATTCTCCAATATTACCGACCTGAAATACTTTGTTTTTAAAACAACCCTTGCCTTCATAGATAATAATGGATTTCTCACGCAACTTTTGGCGCAGACCGCCGACATTGATATGGAGCGGCACCAGGACAGTTGTTAAGACAGAACACATATCTTTCCGTTCAATCAGAAATTTAAGACCCAATGCCGACATCCCTTGTCTTAGGGTCTCCGCTCTTTGTTTGAGGATATTAAAGCGATGGGAGACGCCTTCATTCAGGATATTCGCCAAAGCCTGCTCCAGAGCAAAAAACAAGGAAACCGCCGGCGTATTTGGCGTCTGTGAATGGTTTTTGATGAACTGGTAATATTTGTCCAGGTTCAGATAGGTGGATTTAACTGGCAGATTTTTTAATTTTTCAAATTCTGCCGTTTTTCCAACAACGAATGACAGCCCCGGATAAGAGCCAATCGCCTTTGAACTTGAACTCGAACAAAATGCAATGTGAAATTTTTCCATATTGATGACTTCCGCGCCCGCACTGCTGACGCAGTCGACGATCAACATGGCGCCGTTTGCTTTAGCCAGGACGCCAATTTCTTCCAAAGGATTCAGCATGCCAGAACTTGTCTCATGATGAACCATGGCAATGATGTCGATGGCTTTTTCTTTCAAACAGGCTTCGATTTTACCTAAATCCAGGCGCTCTCCCCAGCCAAATTCCAACAGAAAAGTGTTCTTATTGTGAATTTTTGAAATGGTCTGCAGCCGCTCGCCAAACTCACCATTGGATATGATAAGAATGCTTTTATCCCCAACCACGGAAGACAGGATCGCTTCATTGGCGGCGGTTCCAGAACCGGTAATTACCACGGCGCGGTAATCAGCGGTATTTTGTATTTCATAAAGCTTCAGTAATTTAGCTTCGATCCTTTGTAATAAACGGTCAAAATCCACTTCCCGATGACAAATATCCTCTTGGTAAATAGCCATACGGACATTTTTGGCTACATTCACCGGGCCCGGCGTAAATAATAAATATTTGTCCATTGCTTGGTATTACTCCAAATATCATTCAAGTTATAGGTGTCCTGCCTTGGCCGCGTACAACTACATGTGGCAGAACAGCAATGCAGCCTTCTCTACGCCGGATATTTCGATGACGACTTCCGCGGGATCAAATGCAAAGAAGTATTCAAACAATCCGATTTTACTTGGACATCAAACGATTTTATGAAGGTATTGTCAGTCGTTTTGTCTGGGCAGATATGACCCAATGTCCCATTCGGCACCTACACGTTTTAAAGGGCCTTGTCAAATATTGGGATAGTCATTTTAATTAATTTTAAAACGATTCTTTGGCTTTACCGGGGCTTTGCTGCACTGGAAAATGGCAGTTTTTTGGGATTTAAACTACACCGTATTTTCAAATTTACATGAAATGCCCAAGTCAATGTGACAATGCCGGCCGGCGAAGCCTGCGGCGTAGCCCGGGTGGCGAAGGGGGATTAGCGAAGGGGGATTGGTTCCAGGTTCAGGATTTCGCGGTAGGCAATTTGTCTTGAATCCTCTCAAACATCTCGCTCAGGTCATAGGGTTTGATCAGCAGGTCCTTTTTCTCCAGGCGAAACCCCTTTTTCTCAAGGCTTTTTCCGGTATAGCCGCTGGAGTAAAGAATCCCGCTTTTGGGGAATTTTATTGCAAACTTCTCCCCTATTTCGGGACCAAGCATACCCTTGGGCAGGATGACGTCGCTAAACAGCAAATCTATCGATTTGGTTCTATTGATAATCTTGATGGCGCTGGGCCCATCGGGGGCGACCAAAACCTCATAACCGCGAACTTTCAGAGCAGCCGCTACAAAATTGCTGACTGGTTCATCATCTTCGACCAGAAGAATAATGCCTTCGCCGGCAATTATTCTGTCGGCCTTTATTTCCTTTTTGATTTTGGTCTTTTTATCTCCAGTGGTGATCCCCAGGTAAATCCTGAAAGTGGTTCCTTGGCCGGGCTCGCTGTAAATCGAAAGGTGGCCGCCGCTTTGTTTTACAAAACCATACACCATACTAAGGCCCAGCCCGGTTCCCTGGCCGACCTCCTTGGTGGTGAAAAACGGCTCAAAAATCTTATCCATAATCTCCGGCGGGATTCCACACCCGCTGTCCGATACGGATATCACCGCATACCTGCCGGGCGGCACTGACCAAATCTCAGCCTGCTCCGTTCCAACATTTTTCTCATTCACTTCAATCAGCAAGTGGCCGCCATCCGGCATGGCGTCGCGGGCATTGATGGCCAAATTAACCAGCGCGTTTTCAAATTCCGGAACATCAATATTCACGAACACTTTTTTCTTTAACGGGTAGCTTTCGATATTAATGGTTTCTTCGATGGTTCTTCGCAAAAGCGGTGTGACGTTCCTGATCACATCATTTATTTCCACATTTTCCGGCTTAAGCGACTGTTTTCTCGAAAAGGCCAGCAGCCGCCTGGTCAGGTCCGCGCCCCTGCGGGTGGCCATAACCGCGATATCCAGGCATTCCATGGCGACCTTGTCATTGGCCGGGACGGACATTTCCAAAAGGTGGAGGCTGCCCCGGACCGCCGTCAGCAAATTGTTGAAATCGTGCGCAACCCCACCGGACAAATTGCCCACCGCTTCCATTTTCTGTGCTTGCTTGAGGCGTTCAGAAGTTATCTTTTTCTCTGTAATATCTTCAACAATGGCCACCAAAACAGGGGCTTCCAGAATATTGGAATATTGCAGTGATCCGCCGACGTAATAGGTCGTCCCGTTTTTCCTTAGATGTTTGCTCTCAAAGGAAATTTTTTCTATTTTTCCCTTAACCAGAGGCTCTACCAGACGGGCATAGTCCTTCACCCCGTACTCCGGGGTTATTGTCGTTATCGTCAAATCTTGGAGTTCCTCGGGGGAATAGCCCAGATTTTCCCTGGCGCCCCGGTTCAGGGAAATAACTTTAAAGGTCTCAGGATTGATAAAATAAATTTCATTCAGGGACTCCTCAATGATTCGCCCGAACTGCATACTTTCCTTTTCCATTTTCAGCCGCTGGTCCAGCAAATCCTGACGTTCCAGAGCATTGACGATAGCCCTGGAAAGCTGGACATGGGTCAAGTCATCCTTAACCAGAAAATCCTGGGCGCCGGCCTGCAGGGATTTTCTCGAAAGCTCCTCATCGCCAATCCCGGTCAGAACCACGACCGGGCATTTCACGGCTTTATCAGCGGTAAGCTTTTCGAGGACACTCAGCCTTCCCCCGGCATCGGTCAGGCCGATATACAACAGAATACAGTTCACATCCTTATCCTGGATATGCTTTTGGCCCTCCTCAAGATTATCGGCTTCGATGACCTCAATCTCAAGATTGGTGTGCCTCAGTAACCTTTTGATGAGCGTCCTGTCGGACTTGTTTTCATCAATAACAAGTAAGTTAATCATTCCGCCATATCCCCAGTTGCATCAGCTCCCTTACTTCGCCCAGACTCTTGGGGACATCCTTTTCCTTGCGCCCCATTGAAAAAATATTTTTGCACCCCTTAGTAATAACAAAAATAAATATCAAAAACATTGAAATAAATATTTTTTACTGGTAAATATGACAATAACTAGTAATATTCTTTTAAACAAGTGTGTTAAATAATAATTAAAATAGGATTTATGAATAATTCATTATAATAAATGAAACGTCGAAAGCGGGTTGTCGCTCACAATGGGGATATGAATAATACCGTTGTGGCCTAAATTGGCACAAAGAAAAGTCAAGGTAAGGAATTAAAACTGGCAGCTGGCTAAAGTATACACCACCCGGAGGGGAGGGGAATGTTAGCGAATGCGTATATAGGGGCTTTCAAAAGATTCGAAGACGGGGGCCGTCCCAGGGTTTTAGTGGAAAACAGATGGGCGTGAAAAACTCCATACCCAAAGTCCTTCTGGTGGAAGACAATCCCGAGGATGCGAAGCTGGTTAAGCGGTCCCTGAATGGGGAATTTCAGATGGTTTGTGTAGATTCCCTGAAAGAGGCCGAGGCCCAGCTGGGGAAAGAAGATTTTGAGATTATTCTTCTTGACCTCACGCTTCCGGATTCAGACGGCCTCCCAACCCTTGGCAAAGTTCGGGAAATGGCTCCGGACGTTCCAATTGTGGTAATTACCGCCGCGGAGGACAGGGAAATGGCTGTCCGGGCGGTCCGGCAGGGGGCCCAGGATTACCTTTTCAAGGGAACGTTTGATGCTCTGCTGTTGCAAAGCACACTGCGCCATGGGATCGAACGGCAAAAAATTTTAGAGGAACTGGAGCGCAGCAACAAGGAATTGGGGCGCTTTGCCTACATCGTCAGCCATGACCTGCAAAGCCCGCTTCGGGGAGTTAGCACTTTTGCCGAAATATTGGCGGCAGATTACAAGGGAAAGCTGGATAAGGATGCCGATGAGTGTATCGATGTCATCGTCAAGTGTGCCTCAAAAGCCCAATTGCTGATTAGTGAACTTCTTACTTTTTCACGGGTTCAAAGCAAGGAGCAGACCTTTAAATGGCTTTGTTTTGAAGAGGTTCTCAAAAACACCGTTGATAATCTTGCTGTCTCGATCAAAGAGACCAGAGCCAAAATCACCCACGACCCCTTGCCGGATGTGGTGGCCGACTACGGGCAGATGGTTCAGCTTATGGAAAACCTGGTTTCCAACGCCCTTAAATTTAAGGGCAAACAGCCGCCCCGCGTTCACATCTCGGCCAAAAAATCTGACGGGGATTGGGTCTTCTCGGCCAGGGACAACGGGATCGGTATCCCTGAAAAGGACTTTGGCAGAATTTTTGAGGTCTTCCAGAAACTTCACGGCAAGGATGAATATTCTGGAACCGGCATCGGCCTGGCCATCTGCAAAAAAATAATCGACCGGCACCAGGGACGTATCTGGGTTGAATCAGCGCCGGGCAAAGGATCCGTGTTTAAATTCACCCTGTCTGCTGAGCTTCTGGAAAAATAAGCGGCACAATCTGGCTGGTTACTCTGAAATACCGGACTCATTGCTTTTGGGCAGTTTAACCGGCAGCTGCCATGGATCAGCCCAATGTATCCAGCTTTTGCTTGACCATTCCGGCCCCTTCAGAACCCGGCCCGATCAGCGCCAAAAGCCGTTGCCAGTAGAGCCTGGCGCTGGCCGGATCATCCCGCTCGGCGGCCGCCTGGCCGAGAAAGAAAAGCGCGGTCAGGTTGTCCGGATCGAGGGTAATCAGGCGCTGCAAGGCCGCCAATGCCTGGTCGTTGATGTGCTGGCCGGTTTGCTCCAGCCAGGTCAAGATCGCCTGGACATAATTTTCCAGCGCGGCGGGATCATCGGCGCGCGCCCCGGCGACCATTCCAAAGGCCCTGATCCCTTCTTGATAACGCCCCAGCACCATGTAAGACCGCCCGAGGCGTTCCCATCCTTCCAGATCACCCGGGTTGTCTTCAAGCCGGGCGGCGAGCGCCGCCACCATCCCCTCAATCAGGGCCATCTGGTCTTCGGAACTCATCCCCTGCAGCTCTTCAGCCACGACTTCGGTTTCCTGGAATTGCTTTTCGGCGAGGATTTGGGGAGGGTCCAGCCCCAGTTTTGAAGCTCCCTCACGGATCCGCTGGTCTAACAGCGGCAGCCACGGGGTGTCCGCCGGCGCTTCCTCATAAAGCGCCAGCCAGCGGGAATAGGCGCCTTCAGCATCACCTTCCTGGAAGGCATAATCGCCAAGATAAAACTTTGAAATTAATTCTTCCGGGTCGAGCAGCAGTGCAGTTTCAAAGGCCCGCGCCGCGTCAAGGGAAATAAAGCCGTCATTCATTAAGGCCAGCGCCTCGCCGTAGGCGGAATGCAGCCCGGCAATATCAGGGGCCAGCGGCAGCGCCTGGGCGTAGGCATCGGCCGCTTCCTCGTAGCGCCCCATCATCAGCAGGGAACGGGCAAGGCTGGTCCAATCATCCAGATTTTCGGGGTTTTCCTTGAGGCGGGCCCTGATCCGATCCATCATGTCGTCGACCGAGGGCAGCATGGCGCCGTTCCCGGGCCGGGCGCCAATATCCGGAGGGGTCTGGTCAATTCCCTCCAAAAACGCCGGACCATCGACAACTTCGGGACTGCCGACCAGGAAATATGTGCCCGCTGAGGCCAGTATAATCAGTGCGCTGAGCGAGCTGATTATTCTAACGTTTTTCTTTTTCGACTCCCTTTTTGCCCGATCCTTCAGCAAGGGAAAAAGCACCAGGCCAACCGCTAGAACCAGCATGATCGCGAAAACAAAGCCCAGTTTCATGACCCCCTTTTCCCTTTTTTCGCCGGGCTGGACGGATCCTGGTCCGGGACCGCTTTCAGAACCTTGCGGAAATAATAAAAGATCAAGCCCCCGCCAATAAGAAATATAATAAATGGCCCGAACCACAGCACATATGTGTCGCCCTGAAACGGCGGCCTCAAGAGGACGAAATCCCCGTAGCGGTCGACCACGAATGTGACAACCTTCTTGTTGCTGTCCCCGGCCACCAGGCGTTCACGGATAATCAGGCGCAGATCGCGGGCCAGCGGGGCGGTCGATTCATCAATGCTTTGGTTCTGGCACACCACACAGCGCAGCTGCCGGCTAATATCACGGGCGCGTTCCTCCAGCACCGGGTCGTCAAGCTGCTCGTCCGGCTCAACCGCCCAGGCCGCGCCCAGTCCGAGAGCCAGCATAAAAAGTCCCCCCAGCATAAGCTTTAGGATCTTGCGGTTCATTTTCGAAGCTCCTCGACCACCGGGAAAATGATCTCGTTCCAGACCTCCGGGGTGATCGGGCCGATATATTTATAGCGGATTCTTCCCTCTTTATCGATGATGAAGGTTTCCGGGGCGCCGGTGACGCCAAAATCAATCGCCACCCGGCCGGCGGCATCATCACCGATCAGGGTATAGGGATTGCCTTCTTTTTTGAGCCAGACCGCGCCTTCCCCGGGCGGGTCTTTCCAGTCGATCCCGTAAATCGGAACGATGTTGTTTTTTTTAATTTCCATCAATACAGGATGCTCAATAATACACGACACACACCACGAACCCCAAATGTTGATCAGCGAGACCTCGCCTTTCAGGTCTTGTGAGGAAAGGCCCTGCTCAAACCCCTCTATCGGCGGCAGGTCAAACTCGGGCGCCGGCTTGTCGATCAGCGTCGAGGGCAGTTTGTGCGGGTCCAGTGTCAGGCCGACCGCCAGATAAATCACCACCCCGGCGAATATTGCGATCGGCAGGTAGAAGCCCAGGCGCTTCATGACGCCTTGCTTTCTTTTGCTTTTGAGGAGGGTTTATGTCCGCCGATCATGGCCACCATGCCGCCGATCACCAGCAGGATTGCGCCAAACCACATCCACGGCATCAGCGGGTTTCGGAAAAAGTGAACCGCCAGCTTTCCATCCTCGGCTTGCGGGCCCATGGTCACATAATAATCTCCCCAGAATGTCGAATGAATTCCGGCTTCGGTGGTTTCCGTGCCGCGGACCGGATAAAAACGTTTTTGGACAACCACGGCCGCCACCACCTCCGTGCCGTCCCAAATTGTAAAATCCCCCTGCAGCAAATCATAATTCTCTTCACTTCCGAGGAAGGCTTTATCAAGCTTCAGGGTTAAATTCCCGGCATGAAGCTGATCGCCAATATCCATCATGCCGATGGTTTCAACCCGCCAGAAACTGACCCCGGTAATCGCCAGCACAATCACCGCAACCCCCAAGTGGGCGATGGCCATGCCAAGGAACGCGCCAGGCAGGCGTACGGCACGGCTAAGGACATCTTTTATCGGGCTGCCCTTGAGGCGGATGCGCTTGGCCAGATCGGTCAGGGTTCCCCCGGCTATCCAGGCCCCCAGCACCACGCCGCCGATCGCAACCACGCTGTCCGCCCAGAAAAACCAGGCAACCAGGGCGCCGATCACCAGCGCCGAAATCAAGGCAAAACGCAGCTCATAAAGAACCTGCTTCAGGCTGCCTTTTTTCCAGGGAAGCCGGACTACGGCACCCAGAAGCACCAGCGCCGGGATCATGATCGGCAGGAAAGTGATATTAAAATAGGGCGCGCCGACCGAAATTTTGTTGCCGGTCAGGGCGTCGACAAACAGCGGATAAAAGGTGCCGAGAAAAACCGTGAGACAAGCGCTGATGATAAACAGGTTGTTAATCATAATCCCGCTTTCGCGGCTGACCGGCGAAAAAGAACCCAGGGGTTTCAGCTTGGGCGCCCGGTAACCGAACAGCGCCAGCGCCCCGCCGATCGCCAGCGTTAAAAGAACCAGCAGGAAAACCCCGCGGGTTGGATCAACGGCAAAGGCATGGACCGAGGTGAGGATCCCCGAGCGCACCAGAAAGGTGCCGATCAGGCTGAAGGAAAAGGCCAGGATCGCAAGCAGCACGGTCCAGCTCTTCAGGGCTTCGCGCTTTTCCACCACCCGAAGCGAGTGGAACAGCGCAGTGGCGAACAGCCACGGCATGAAGGAGGCGTTTTCCACCGGGTCCCAGAACCACCAGCCGCCCCAGCCCAGTTCGTGATAGGCCCACCACGAGCCCAGCCCGATGCCAAAGGTCAGAAAACACCAGGCCGAGAGCACCCAGGGGCGTATATGCCGCGCCCAGATGCGGTCAATCTTTCCTTCCAACAACCCGGCGGCGGCCAACGAGAAGGCGGTGGACAAGCCGACATAGCCTAAATACAGGAACGGCGGGTGAAACACCAACCCCGGGTCCTGCAACAGGGGATTGAGCCCCAGGCCATCAAGCGGCGCCGGGAAAATCCGGGCAAACGGATTGGAGGTAAAAACCAGAAATAAAATAAAGGCGAAACCGATCATGCCCTGGATGCCCAGCGCCCGGATGCGGAGGCCGGCGCGCATTTTGCTGCCCCGGCGCGCCAGGAACGCCCCGAACAGCGCCAATATGAGAACCCACAGCAGCATCGAGCCCTCATGATTTCCCCACACCCCGGCGATTTTGTACATCAGCGGCTTGGTGGTGTGGGAGTTTTGCACCACAACGGCGACCGAAAAATCCGAGACCACAAACAAATATGTCAGGGCCAGAAAGGAAAAAAAGATAAAACCGAACTGAGCGATCGCCACCCGCTCTGTGAGCCGTACTAACAGGGGATTGTTAGCCCTCAGCCCCCACCAGGGAACCAGCGCCTGGACCAGCGCCAGGACAAGTCCCAGAATCAGTGCAAAATGTCCAATTTCGGCGATCATGTTATTGTGGGCCTGGATTCAATTAGGGTATGGGCTGCGCCGCAGTGAAGCTCTCTGCGAAAATTGACCGGGTTCAGGAGATGAGGCTGCGGCATGGTGGGGCCATGGAAAGCATCATCGACGCCAACCCGGCCGATTTGCACGCGGCCTTGAAAAGGTTGGGCCAAAATCGCCCGCACCTGCGTCGAAAATCCTCGCCGATACATCAATATCTCCTCCGGTTTTCTCCTTATTGTGAACGATTTTTGCACCAACGCAGCCTCATGCCCTAATTAAATCCAGACCCAAATTCCCCGTATTTTCAGAAAAGCCATATGGGCATACTCCATTTCTATTTACAAGGCGGTTAAGTTAAACTTTCCGTTAAACATTGGCCGGTCATTTTGTTGTGGAGCGTCCGGTTTTTTTGCCCCTCGTTTCGAAAGGGTTGTGGTTTAAAGGGAAGCAAACCTGCGGTCTTCCCGATGACCCTGTTTAAAACCTTCAAAATATAAAAACATTGATTAAAATCAAAAAAAATTTAGAAATAACACGGGTGTGGACATCTCCTGACAGGAAGCGGTAAAATAACTGGTTCCAATCGGAGGCGGAAAAACAACTGGCGGAATAAATGGTTAAACCTTGTGTAAATTGCTGGGCTCACGGGCGTACCGAATGGTGCGTGCTGGATCGTGCCGGGTTGGCGCTCCATGACCGAGGGCGGCAGATCCACGATTATAAACCGAAAGACATATTATTTGAGCAGGGACAGGATCCGGACGGGCTTTATTGCATGGAAAGTGGAAATGTTTTGCTCAGTAATTTGGATGCCTTTAAAAATGAAACCGCTTTTCGAATGATTTTCCAGGGGGAGGTATTCGGCATCCGGAGCTTCTTTTCCGAACAGCCCCATAATACCACGGCCAAGGCCTTGAGCGCCTGCCGGGTCTGCTTCATTCCCAAGGCGGCCCTTAATGACCTTTTGGAGAACCGCCCTGAACTGGCCAGGGAATTCCTGAAATCGCTGGGCCGCGACCGGGGTCCGTGGGAGGCCCTGTTGCTCAGAAGCCCACTGCAGCCGGTCCACATCCGCCTGATTCATCTGCTGCTGATTTTACGGGAATCGTGCGCCAGAAAAGTTTCACCCCACGGGCTGGTTTTTGATCTTCCGCTGCAACGCAAACAGATTGCGGCTATGCTGGCCACGCGCAAGGAAACCCTGTCGCGGGCTATCAAGGAGGTTGAGAAACAGGGCCTGGCGAACTTTGAGGGCCGCAGTGTCACGGTCCCAGACCTGCGAAAATTGCTTGAAGTTACCCAAATAGACGGCGGACAACTGGGCCTGACCTGACCTTGAATTGGAGACCGGCACCCGCAAATACACCCCTTTTAGGTGAAAGTGTTAAGTGAAGGACATTTGATTTAAATCAATGTTTTTTCTGGTATTTTGTGCCAGATCATTTCATAACCTGGCTGTAACGAGCAATAATGGTTTTTGAAAACCAGAGAACAGAATGCTGAAAAAAGACGCCTTTGTAACAATGCTCCCGGTCTTTGGTCTGGCTCTTTTAACCGGCGGCAACGCGCCAGCCCGCGGAAATTGGAAAGGGGATAACAAGGCCTTGGCGAACTCGAAAAATTTTATGATACTTTTCGAAAACTTTCGAGCTTAGACTGGGTGAATAAATTTGTAATTTTCGCCCGGAAGGATTTTGCCCCATAATCCTGAAAACCATGAGGAAAGGATTATATAATGCAAGGGTTTAAAAAATTATTCACGGTACTTTCAATCTCTACATTCATAGCCTTGTCGGTTTTGATATTGGGGCCGCCCCTGGCGGCGCAAGAGCCCACCAATCAGGAGCTTCTCGAGCGTATTGAGGCGCTTGAGGAAGAACTGCAATATTTCAGGGATATTTTGGAGGCCAACACCGAAAAAGCCACTGAGGCCAGGGAGCGGGCGGTGGCCGCCGAAGCCAAGGCCGAAGAGGCAACACGCACCGCTGAAAGCGCCGCGGCCAGCCGTACCGCCAGACCGCTTTCCGACACCAAGTGGCATCTGGCGGGATATGCCGACGCCGGGGCGATGTTCCGGACCAACGGCGGCGATGATACCTTTGCGTTTGGCCATTTCAACCCGGTTTTCCATTTCCAGTACAAGGATATCGTGATGTTTGAAGGGGAGCTGGAATTTGAAATTGACGAAGATGGAAAGACCGAGGTTGCCTTGGAATACGCCACATTGAATTTTCTGGTTCATGACAATGTCTCAATTGTTGTCGGCAAATTTTTAAGCCCGATCGGCCAGTTCCAGGAACGCCTCCATCCGACCTGGATCAACAAGATTGGATATGCCCCGGCCGGGTTTGGTCATGATGGCGCCCAGCCCAGCTCTGAGATCGGGGTTCAGGTCCGGGGCGGCATCTCAATCGGCAAGCGCAGTATGGTGAACTATGCGGTCATGGTCGGCAACGGCCCCCGCATGGGCCATGAAGGCGGCCTTGAGTTGGAAGGGTTCGGGCGCGATGATAACCAAAACAAAGCTTTTGGCGGCCGCATCGGCTTTCTGCCGGTTCCTTACTTTGAAATCGGCGGATCTTACATGAAAGCGGCGGTGAACGGGCTGGAAGGCACTGGTGCGCTGATGCCGACCACCGGCAAGGTAAAAATCTGGGGGGCCGACGCCGCTTACACCCGCGGCCCCTGGGATTTCAGGTTTGAATATTTGAACACCGTCCGGGGTGCCCTCAACAGCGCCGAGGAAGAGGGCGGAGAAGTGGAAGCGCTGGACCGGCTGGTATTGAAAGCCTGGTACGTCCAGTTGGCCTACCGTTTGTCCGAGATCACATCTTCCCCCTTCCTGCGGCGGTTGGAGCCGGTGGTCCGCTACGGTAAATTCAACATTTCCGGAAATCATCACCTGGAGGAGGAAAATGCCCAGACGCGCCTGAACATTGGCCTCAATTACTGGATTGCCCCCTCGCTGGTGGCCCGCATCGGTTATGAACAGCGGAAATTCCTGGTTGAAGGCATTAAGGAAAAGCTGATCCTGCTGCAAGCCGCCTACGGGTTTTAACCGGACAGGAAAAGAAGGAGTACAATCATGAAACTTTTGAAAAACCTGGTCTTGGCAAGCGCCTTTTCCGGCCTGATCATGGGCTCCGGGCTGGTTCTGGCCGGAGACCCCGCCGATCCCAGCCGCCCCGACCCGGCCCAGATCGCCAGAGGGGCAAAAGCCTGGGCGGACCAATGCGGGCGTTGCCACAACATGCGCGCGCCGGCGGAATTGAACGACGAGGATTGGTATGTCTCTGTCACCCATATGCGCGTCAGGGGCAATATTCCGGGGGATATGATCCGCGATATCCAGGCCTTTCTGATGGCCAGCAACAAAAAGGAATAGGCTTGACGCCAAGCATCAGCAAACGCAAAAAGGAACCGGCAAATGAAAAACTCTTGCAAAACCGCCAAGACGGTGGGCTGCCTCTGTCTCTTGATTTTGGCCGCGCCGCTGGCGGCCTTTTCCGCCGAGGCGGGGGAAAGCCTTGAGAATGGCCGGGCGGCCTATGAGATGTCCTGTGCCGTTTGCCACGGGGCCAGCGGCAAAGGCGATATCCCGGGCGTTCCCGATTTTAACAAAAAGGGCAATTCTCTTTCCAAGTCAGATCAGGAGCTGTTCCAGAATATCCTGAACGGCTACCAGAGCCCGGGGTCGTTCATGGAAATGCCCCCTAAAGGCGGCAACCAGGATTTGAGCGAACAGGATATCCGGGACATCATCCTTTACCTGAGGGAGGAATTTGGGAAGAAACCTTGACGGAATTCTTGGAGAACCCGCGCCAGTATTTTAAGGGCACAATAATAGCTATTTCCGATTTTTTGGGGTTGGCAAGAGACAGGTTCAAGGTGTTTTTTCAAGAAATTTAATTTCACTAATATTTGACTAAAATCAAAGAAGTATTCTGCCCACTATACTAGAATACGGCAAAGATACTAGGATACAGTAAAGTAACTTTAAGAAACTCTGAGGAGTAAAAAAAAGATTGGCGAGGAGTAACAAAAAAGTAAAATTTTTTTGCAACATAACGACAGAGAAAGAGGGGTTGTGATTGCACGCTGGACCAATATCAAGAAAATCCTGAAAGGCGAGAAGGGCGTTATTGCTACTCTTGGTCTTTTTGGATTTTTTATTTTTGTTGGCCTGATGCTGGCCGGCGGGTTCGCCACCTTCACCCAGTATTCCAATTCGATGGACTTTTGCATTTCCTGCCACGAGATGGAAAGCACGGTTTACCAGGAATACAAGGAATCCCATCATTACAAGACCCGCGTCGGGGTCCGCCCGGACTGCGCGGACTGCCATGTCCCTTATGAGGGCTGGGTCAAAATGGTCATCCACAAAATCGGCGCGACCAAGGAACTTTACTATCACATGACCGGCAAGATCGACACCCGGGAAAAGTTTGAGGCTCATCGCCTCGAGATGGCGCAAACCGTCTGGGACCGGATGAAAGCCAACGATTCCGCTGGCTGCCGGCGCTGTCACAAGGTTGATGCCTGGGACTACGAACTGCAAAAACGCCGCTCCGTAGTCCAGCACCAGGAAATGGCGGAGACCGGGGAAACCTGCATCGACTGCCACAAGGGGATCGCCCACAAAGCGATCCATGAACAATTGGAAGAAGAGGAGGAGTTCGGGGATTTCGAAGCCTTTGATGACTTTGAATAGGCTGGAAAGAAGTCCCGCCTCTTAAAAAAAATAGTCATGAAAAAGATTTTATTCAGAACCACAATCGCCGCTACCGCCTTTGTCGTCTTCGGCTTTTTCTCCACTCCGGGCACCGCCCAGGACATCAACTGGGACAGCGTTGAGGGCAAGCAGATTACCCTGCTTTATCCCGGTCAGGGCTCTTGGGAATGGGCGCTGACAAAATCCACCCATTCCGGGGCCGCCAAATTCCGCCAGGGCAAGAAATGCAACGAATGTCATGAAGGTGAAGAGCAAGATATCGGCAACCTGATCGTCTCTGGCGAAAAACTTGAACCCCAGCCGATAGAGCGCAAGCGCGGTTTCATCCAGGTCAACGTCAAAGTGGCCCACGACGGTGAAAACTTCCATATGCGGCTTGAGTGGACCGAACAGGGCATAAACGGTTTTCCGGCGATGGATCCCGACTATGAAACCAAGGTCACGGTGATGTTCGATGATGGCACGGTCGCCGAGGCAAAGCGCGCTGGATGCTGGGGCACGTGCCACGATGACGCCACCGGGATGGCCTCGAGCTCGGGCAGTGAACTCAAGAAGTACCTTTCAAAGTCAAGGGTAAAAAACACCCGCACCGGGGGCGGCACCAACTACAAAACGGACACAGAAATTGCAGCACTTGCGGCGGCCGGGACATTCCTTGAGTTTTGGCAGGCCAAGCTCAACCATTCCCAGGCGCCGGTGGCCGTAGACGGCCATATCCTGAAAAGCCGGGATGAAAACGAAACCCCCGCCATCACTGTCACATCACAATTCCAGCACGGTACCTGGGTGGTGGTTTTCAGCCGCCCGCTCGAGGTTCCGGGAGATTACAGAAAAGCGATTGTTCCAGGGAAAACATATTCCTTTGGCATCGCCATACACGAAGCTTACGCCGCCAAGCGGTTTCACCATGTGTCGTTCGAACACACGTTCGTGCTCGACCGGGGTGACGCCGATCTGGTTGCGAAAAGCCGCTAGGAATTTGCGGCTGGGTAAAAATCGAAGGGAGACAACTTATGAAAACGAAAACGCAGTTGGCATCCGCGCTGGTGTTCCTTTTCGGGCTGCTGATGGCCTTCACCTGGTCTGACGGCGTCCTGGCGGAAGAAGGCGACGAAGCCTATGCCAAGGGCGGTGCCCAGGATTGTATGGAGTGTCATGACACCCAGCCGACGACGCTGGTCCTGCATACCCCGCACGCAATGGCGGGAGATGCAAGGACGCCCTTTGCATCCCAGGAATGCGAAAGCTGCCATGGGCCAAGTTCGGACCATATGAGGAAGGTGCCGGGCGAGCTGATCCCGCCGCCTCCCAAAGTGGTGTTCGGGCAGAATTCCATTACGCCAATTGAAGACCAGAACGAGGTATGCATGAGCTGTCATGAAGGCGGCCTTCGCATCAACTGGACCGGCAGCGAACACCATTCAGGCGATGTTGCATGTGCCACCTGCCACACGGTTCATGCCCTGAAGGATCCGGTTCTGGTCAAGCAAAGCCAGGATGAGGTTTGTTACGCCTGCCATGTCGAACAGAAGGCCCAGTCCTTCAGGCGTTCGCGCCATCCGATCAAGGAAGGCAAGGTCACCTGCTCAGACTGTCATAACCCGCACGGTTCGTTCGGGCCGACACTGCTCAAGTACTCAAACGTCAACGAAACCTGTTATTCCTGCCATACCGAAAAACGCGGGCCGTTCCTTTGGGAACACGCCCCGGTCCGGGACGATTGCACCAATTGTCACACGCCGCATGGCTCAAGCCAGCCGAGGCTCCTGAAAATCCGCACACCTTATCTGTGCCAGCAATGCCACATAGAGGCGTTCCACCCCAGTACGCTTTACAGCGGTGATGACATCCTGCCGTTTGGCGCCGGGGAGCGGATCCTGGCCAAAGGGTGCCTTAATTGTCACCCGAAGGTGCACGGTTCAAACCATCCTGGCGGTGTCAGGTTAACGCGCTGAGCTGAGATTAGAGGAGGTAATGATGATTATGAAAAAAATCTTGGGATACTTGATCCTGCCACTTGTGCTGCTTTTCTCTCAAGGCGCGCTGGCCCAGGATGACGACGACGATTTCCTTCTGGATGATGAAGAAATTGTGGAACCCAAACCGGTCTACACCAGCGAAATCGAGATTGGTTTTGGCTGGCAAAGCCAGGACAGCTTCAAGTTCGGGGAGTTCTCAGGCCTGACTGACAGAGGGGCCTTTATTATTGGCAACCTGCGCATCTCGCGGCGCGATGCCTGGGACAGCGGTGGCGCCAAATACTGGACCCTGACCGGCACCAACCTCGGGTTGGATTCAAGGTTCCTCGGGTTTGAATACGGCAAGCAAGGCAAATATAAAATCTTTGTCAGTTATGACCAGACCCCGAAGAACCTGTGGGAAGATGCGATGACTCCCTTCATCCTCCAGAACAGTGGAACCAGCCTGGTTCTCCCGGCGGGATGGGTTCCCAGCGACCGGGAAGTTTCCCAGCTGACCCAGCTAAACTCCAGCCTGCAGCCGATCCAGATTGCCCATGAACGCCAGAAATTCAGCGGCGGGTTCGCCTGGAACATCGACAAGCAATGGACTTTCACATCCGAGTTCACCCGTGAAACCAAGCAAGGCAACCGGACGATCGCGGCGATCTTCGGTTCCTCAGGCGGGAACTTCGCAGGCATGGTGGTTCCGGAGCCGGTCGATTATGAAACCGATAATTGGAACATCTCACTGCAGTACACGGGCAAAAAGGCCCAGTTCGCGTTGGACTATAACCTGTCGAACTTCAGGAACAACAAACCCACCCTGATGTTCCAGAACCCCTTTGATGCGTCTTCCTATGATGCTGACGCGCGTTTCCCGGACAGCTTCGGTCTTATGGCCACGGCGCCGGACAACAAGGCCAGCCGCGTCACCTTCTCGGGCGGTTATACATTCGACAACAAAACCAGGGGTACCATCAACATCGTTTACAACCATTCAACCCAGAACGATTTGTTCCTGCCCTACACGGTCAACCCTAACCTGGTTGTTACCATTCCGTTGCCGAGATCCTCACTGATGGGTGAAATCAATACCTTCATGGCAAATATTGGTTTCCGGTCACGGGTTGGCAAACGTTTGACGCTTGGGTTCGACTTCCGCCACGAGAACCGGGATAATGAAACGCCGATTGATGTTTTTATCCGCGTTCCAAACGACTCGTTCGATCAGGGCACCCTGGATTCCAGTCAGGCGCGCCTCAACATCCCCTATGACCGCAAGCAGAACAAGTTCAAGTTCGATATCGGGTACAAGTTCTCCAGCGATGTAAAGCTGGCGGTTGCCTATATTTTCGAACAGCTTGAGCGGACCTATTCAGAGGTTGCCAAAACCAAGGAGCACCGGGTAGATGCCAAACTGCGCTTCACCCCGACCACCAAGACCTTTGGCTGGTTCGGGATTGGTTTTGCCGATCGCAATGGTTCGGGCTACGAACATAATGCCCTGTTCCTGTTGGGTCACACGCCCGAGTTCATCGAGGAAGAAGGGGAAGAGTTTGAAAACCACCCGCTGGTCAGAAAATTCTTCATCGCCGACCGTGAACGCTTCACGCTGAACGGCGCCTTCAACTGGCTGCCCAATGACCAGGTGGTGGTTGGCCTTTATGGCCACTACACCAAGGATGACTACAATGAAACCTTCCTTGGATTGCTGGAGAACAAGACCGCCAGCGGCACGTTTGACATTGCCTATACGCCCAACGATGTCATCGGTTACTATGCTTATGTAACGTTCGAGAGCCTGGAATACGATCAGGCCAGCTACTCTTACCGGCCGGGGAATCCACTGGATGACTTCGCCGCACGGCTGTGGACGGCAAACACCCACGACAAGGTCACCACCTTCGGGGTTGGGTTCGACTGGCAGGCGATCAAGGACAAGCTGAAAATCAACGCTGATTTCACTTACTCCAACGCCGACACCGAGTTTTTCTTCACTGGTGGGACTTCGGTAAGCTTCCTGCAGATTCCTGATCTGAACAGCAAACTGATCGCCATCGAGGTCAAGTTCGACTACCAGTACTCAAACAACCTCTGGATCAGAGGCCGCTACTGGTTCCAGGACCTGAACCTGACCGACTGGGCGCTGGACGGGGTAGACCCGGATACGATGCGGCGCATCATCGGACTGGGCAACCAGTCCCCCCGCTACAGCGTCCACATCATTGGCATATCGACCATCTACCGGTTCTAAAAATCAAGCGGGATACCGCAAGCACCGGGGCGTTCATGGAAGGGGGCGCCCCGCTTTTTTCAAATAATCCTCAAAAATGAGAATACATTTGATTGAAATCAATTTATTGCAAAACCCTATATGCAAGGGTGCAAACCGGTAGTATTAGTTAAGAATCGTTATCAGGAAACAGGAGGCCACAATGCTGAAAAAGCACGCGATCATAGTTTTATTGCCGCTCCTCGGTTTGGCGCTCGTTACCGGCGGTTCCGCGCTGGCCGGGGGCGATGCCGCGGCCGGGGCAAAAGTTTTCAACAAATGCAAAACCTGCCACATCACCTCCGGCGAGGCCAAAAGAATGGGCCCCAGCCTGGAATGTGTCTTCGGGCGCACGGCGGGGGCGGTGGAAGGTTACCGTTATTCGGCTGCCATGAGCGGATCCGGGATTGTCTGGAGCCATGACACCATGGCGGAATACCTGAAAAATCCGCGCCAGTACCTTAAAGGCACCAAAATGGCCTTTGCCGGTTTGAAAAATGACCAGCAAATAGAGGATCTGCTGGCCTTTCTGGAAGGGGCCACGGTGGGTGCGGCCTGTCCCAAATAACCATTTCCGGTTTTTCAGGGTTGCGAATTTCAGCATTGCGCTCCATGAAGCCGGGCATCAAAGGTGCCGGGGTGGGTCAACCCGGTTAAAACGCCAGTGTTGCTGTCAGCCAGATCTTTCTGACATCGGGAAGAATTGGGCTGCCTGAGAAATCTGCCATTTCAATGCTGAAAGTGACCTTCTGTTTGTAGATTTCAGGGGTCACCGCAATCTTGAAATCCACTTCTTCGCCGAGGTCAGGCCCGGCGATATCCGGTGAGAAGTCATGGTAAATAACGGTCGCGGATACGGCGCCCCAGAACGGAACCCCGGCGGCCTTGTAGCCGAGGCTGAAATAAAGATCCTCAATCCCGCTTGCCGGGGTGGCCAGGAACACATCGGCCCAGCCCTGGAAGGCATGGAGCGTCGCCAGCGGGGTGCGGAACGACTGGGAGCCGTTGCCCTCCAGAAGCTCATAGCCGACCTTGGCGGTTGCACCCTGGTAGGACAGGCCGCCGGCGATCTGGAAATAATCCAGGCTGAAGGCGGCCGGGCTGTTTTTATAGTTTTTCTGGTGCGCCCAGGTCAGCTCGTAAAGTCCCTTGAAGCCCTTGCCGAGCGACTGGTTTCCGGTCAGCCTGAGGCCATAGGTCTGGTTTGAGGCCGTGGCCGCCCCGTCAACATTGATGAAGTAGGCAAAGGCGGTCAGGGTGCCGATCGGCAGTTTGTCATAAGCGACGTTGAAAAGGTGGGTGTTGGTGTCCAGCTGGCCGGCCGGCGACTTGCTGCCGAAAATCCGGTTGACCTGGATTACATAGGCGTAGGTGAGCGTAAGCCCGTCGACCGCCTTGGTCTGGAACAGGGCGGCGTCGAAAGTCTGTTCGTTCTGGCGGAACCCGACGTTGCCGATAAAGCGGTCGTTATCCAGCTTGACCCGCTGGCGCCCGGCCCGGATGGTGGTGTCCCTGATCCCGGTAAAGGTGGTGTAAAGCTGGTTCAGGCGGAGTGAATTGGCATCGGCGATGACCGGAAAAGTAGTCTTGCCGTTGACCGTGCTGTTGAAATTATCGACCCCCAGCGCACGGGTAAAATCCCCCTCGGCCAGGAATGAAAAGCCCTTGAAGGCGGCGGTTTTGTAGCCAAACCTGGCGCGGAACGTCAGGCCCGAGGCGTCTTGTGCGAAATCGGAATTGGCGACATCCTCATAGCGCAGCCGCCCGTTAAAGATAAATTTGCCTTGGCGGATGGCATCGCCCAGGCTGTCTTCATCGGCAAGGGTCTGGAGGGGTGTGGTAAAGCCCGCCGCCAGCCCCAGCATCAGGAAGAATTTCGCCAAATTCCGGCAGCTTTTGTTCAGCAGATTTGGCGCGCCAATCAACGGTTTCATGCCCACTCCTCCTTGAAGGTTTGCTTTTCTTTTAGTCCTTATGGTGAAAAACAAAGGTATGCTTTGATCCAAATCAAATTTCCCGGTCTTTCGTCGCCACTTGGAACTTTATCTTGGGTGTGGCATTATTGCATCACTTTTTTGCCCGCCAAAGTTCTTCATTGGTTAAGTAAAACCAGTGGAAAAAACCTGTTTTTTCTTTGTTTTCTCTTGCTTGGGGACAATTTTAAATAATTGTTCAGTTTAACGGATTTTTATCTTTCTTTTGCAAAAATTACCTGCCTTGTAATAAAAAATTAAAAAAGGTTAATGAAACGTTAACAATCAATTGACAGGGTATTGGCGGCTTCATAGTATCAAAACCAATATTAATGCCGGAGAGACGGGGAGGGAAACCACTTACGTGATCGGGGAAATCAGCACCACATTGCGGCTTTAAAAAGGACGGGGCTTGTCCCGGCCCTTTCCCTTGTCTGACTCTGGTTTGAATGATTTGAATGAAGAGAGATTTTCGATAAGAATTAACGCCGAATTAAATGCCAGGTAACACCGAAGGGAAGACCTATGTCCAAGTCGAAGACCGGACGCAAAGTTATCAACCAGCTCAAAAGTACCGTTTACCAGCACGGCTCAAGTATCGCCGGCAAAGGCAAAATGTCCTCGGCATTGTGGACATTGCTGGTGGGCAGCATGGGCCTCGGCGTTGCTGGGTCTCCGCAAAGCGCGGCGGCTTTTTTATGCGGCGCCGGAACGGTGACAAAGATTTGCACCGGGACAGCAAGCACAGTGCTTTTTACAAGCCTTACACTGACCAACGCT
>JADFJJ010000021.1 GCA_022566215.1 Pseudomonadota bacterium
GCACGGACCATTTTGTCGATCTGGCAGTCTTTCAATTTATCGGCAGCTTGCGGACTGAGCAGGTGATGGTCGATGCGAAGGCCATGGTCCTTTTGCCAGGCGCCGCGCTGGTAATCCCAGAAGGTATAGTCGGGTCCCGAGGGCTTTAGGCTGCGCAGCGCATCGGTATAGCCGAGATATAAAAGTTCCCTGAATTTTTCCCGGGTCTCAAGCAGGTAGAGCGCATCATCGCCCCAGTTTTCCGGATTATGGACATCCTCGGCCTTCTGGATGACGTTATAATCTCCGCACAAGACCGTCACTTCCTCGTAAGCCAACAGCGTTTTGGCGTGCTTGATCAGGTAATCCATCCAGCTGAGTTTATAGTCGTACTTCTCCCCCGGCGCCGGGTTGCCGTTGGGCAGGTAAAGGCACCCGACCCGGACGCCGCCGGTAAAGGCCTCGATATATCTCGCCTGGCCGTCTTCCTCATTTCCCGGCAGGCCGCGGGTGACATCCTCGATCCGGTGCTTGGAAAGGAGTGCGACGCCGTTGTAGGTTTTTTGCCCGTGGACCTCGATATTATAGCCGAGGTCGCCGATCTCCATCGCCGGGAAGTTCTCATCCAGGCACTTGATTTCCTGCAAAGCGACAACATCGGGCTTTCTGCTTTTCAGCCACTCGATCACCCGCGGCAACCTGGCCTTGATCGAGTTGACGTTAAAGCTGGCGATGATCACGTTGATTTCCCCGCTGGACAATTTGCAAGCTCTTGCTTAGCGTATTCCCGGGTCTAATCAAACATCAATATAGGTGGAAATATGTCCGAAAGCGTTTCCGTTTCAAAAGGCCGCCTGATTGTTGAGGTCATCGTGGTGATGGTCGCCTACCTTGTCTTTAGCGTCGTCCTGGCGATAGTTTTTTATCTGGCGGGGGCCGGGTTTACGCTTGCCGCACTTGAGGCTTTGCAAGCGCCGGGCGGTGAGAAACTGTTGCTGGGTCCGGCTTTTTTATCCCTGCCATTGGTTATGATTTTGACAATTCTAGTGATATTAGGTTTGCAAAAACTGAGGGGCGAGGGGCTTTTGCAGCTGGGCCTGAAAAGGCCGGCCTCGTGGTCCAAAGCGGGCTTTATCGGGGCCGGCCTTGCGGCGTTTATTCTGGTGCTTGCGGTTGGGCTTCAACATGTTCTGTCAAGCTTCGGCCTGGAGCAGGATGCCAGTGATTTCGGGGTTCTTCTGGCTGAT
Source organism: Pseudomonadota bacterium (assembly GCA_022566215.1). Taxonomy (GTDB): domain Bacteria; phylum Pseudomonadota; class Alphaproteobacteria; order Sphingomonadales; family SMXR01; genus SMXR01. The sequence continues at coordinate 1,227 of JADFJJ010000021.1, forward strand.
CCGCTGATGTTTATTTATGGGCTGACGGCCATTTCCTGGTTTGCCGCGGCGTTTGGCGAGGAAGTTTTGTTCCGGGGGTTTCTGATGCGACATTTTCACCAGTTATTTGGCGGCACCAATATCGCCGCGGGCCTCGCGGTTGTTTCCCAGGCGCTGATCTTTGCCGTCCTCCACCTTAACCAGGCGGTCGCCGGGGCGATCGCAGCTTTTGTGATCGCATTGGTTTTTGGCGCCGCTTTTTATAAAATGGGCCGCAATCTGTGGCTTTTGATCATCGCCCACGGGGTTTATGACAATGCCGCGTTTTTGCTGATGTATTTTGGTGCTGACTCTTAAACCGAAAACGAAGTGCCGCAGCCGCACGAGGACTGGGCGTTGGGGTTTGATATCTTGAAGTAAGAGCCGACCAGCTCCTCAGCGAAATCCACTTCCGAGCCGATCATGTATAACAGTGAGGCGCCATCGATCAGCACCGTCACACCGTCCTTTTCCACCACCACATCATCCGGCGCCTGTTCCTCGTCCAGCTTGAAATCGTACTGAAAACCGGAGCAGCCGCCGCCCTGGACCGCGATCCTGAACTTAAGGTTGGGGTTGCCCTCCCGGGCGATCAGTTCGGCCACGCGCCGGGCGGCGCGCTCAGAGACTGTAAAGGGGGCTTCGGTCGCCATGTGATACCTCATTTCCTGGTCGTCCCTTATGTAATACAGCAAAACGCCCTGTCAAGCGAGCGGGAACATTGGCAAATGGTAAAGGCTGGCGTCGCAGGTAAAAAGCCGTATAAAAGGTCTGTGGCGAATATGACCATATATGAGCAGGGACTGATGCCCTGGGCCTGCACCGCGGCAACGGTGCGCGGGCGACTTTATGAGGAGGCCGAAAGCCCGACCCGAAGCCCGTTCCAGCGTGACCGTGACCGGATTATCCATTGCTCGACATTCCGCCGGCTGAAGCACAAAACCCAGGTGTTTGTTTTCCACGAAGGGGATTATTACCGGACCCGCCTGACCCATTCGATCGAGGTCTCGCAAATCGCCCGCTCGATCTGCCGCGCGCTCGGCCTCAACGAGGATTTGGCCGAGGCCTTGAGCCTCGCCCATGATTTCGGCCACACCGCTTTCGGACATGCCGGCGAGGAAGCGCTGGACGCGGCAATGGAACCCTACGGTGGGTTTGACCATAACGCACAGAGCCTGAGGCTGGTCACCAAACTTGAGCGCCGCTACGCCGCCTTTCCCGGCCTGAACCTGACCTGGGACACGCTGGAGGGCCTGGCCAAGCACAACGGGCCGCTGACGGAGGGGCCGATAGACCATAAAAATCCGCCCAAAACCCTGCCCTATGGCCTAAGGGAATATCTCGCCCTCCATGACCTGGAGGTCCACACCCACCCCTCGGCGGAAGCGCAAGTTGCGGCGCTGTCAGACGATATCGCCTACAACAACCACGATGTTGACGACGGGCTGAGGGCCAATTTGTTCGAGTTTTCCCAGCTACAGGATATCCCGCTGGTCGGCCGGGCGATTGCCGAGGTGAAAAAGCGCCACCAGGATCTGGCGCCGGCGATCCTGATCCATGAGGTGGTGCGCCGCCTGATCAACGTGATGGTGACCGATATTCTGGAGCAAAGCGCCGGCCGGATTAAGGGGCTGGACCCGAAGCACCCCGGGGACATCAGGGGGGCGGGCGCTCCCGTGATCGCTTTTTCCGAAGCAATGGAAAAAGACTTAGGCGCCCTCAAGGCGTTTTTGAACGAGAATATGTACCGCCATTACCGGGTCAACCGGATGAGCGCCAAGGGCAAAAGAGTGGTGACAGAACTCTTCAATCTCTATATTGAAGAGCCGGGGCTGATGCCGCCCGAATGGTCGGGCCAGACCCAGGATGTCGGCAAGAAAAAAGTCGCCCGGGTGGTGGCCGATTTCATCGCCGGCATGACCGACCGTTATGCGCTCCGCGAGTACAAAAAACTGTTTGATATTACAGCGCTGGAAATATGAATATTTTCAATACGTTACAGGAACAACTTCAGGCAATTCTGGGGGATTTGCAGGACCAGAAAGTGCTGCCCGGGGGGCTTGATTTAAGCGCTGTCGCGGTGGAGCCGCCGCGTGATAAGTCGCACGGCGATGTGGCGATAAATGCCGCCCTGGTTTTGGCCAAAAAAGCACGGCTGAACCCCCGTGAGCTGGCGGGAAAAATTGCTCAAAAGCTGCGTCAGGATCAAGCGGTCAAGGCCGTCGATATCGTTGGCCCGGGATTTATCAACGTGACCTTTTTCAATTCCTTTTGGCAGGCCCGGGTAAACGAGATCCTGAAGGCCGGTAAAAAATACGGCGGCTCGAAAATCGGTAAGGGCGAAAAGGTCAATATCGAATACGTTTCCGCCAACCCGACCGGGCCGCTGCATGTCGGTCATGTCCGGGGCGCGGTGTTCGGCGATGCCCTGGCCAACTTGCTGGAAAAGGTCGGGTACAAGGTTACGCGTGAATATTATATCAACGACACCGGCGCCCAGATCGACATCCTGGCGCGCTCAGTCCACTTCAGATACCGCGAGGCGCTGGGCGAGAATATCGGTGACATCCCGGAGGGCCTCTATCCCGGGGATTATCTTAAACCGGTCGGCCAGGTGCTGGCCAAAAAATACGGCGAAAAATTCAAGAATGCGCCGGAGGAAAAGTGGCTGGCGCCGTTCCGCGATGTGGCAGTCCCGGCGATGATGGCGCTGATCAAAGAGGATCTGGGGTTGCTGGGAATTCATCACCAGGTTTTTTCTTCCGAAACCAAAATGCATAGCGCTGGAGAGATTCTGGAAGCTATTGATTTTCTTAAAGAAAAGGGCGTTATCTACCAAGGCGTCCTGGAGCCGCCCAAGGGCCGGAAACCGGAGGACTGGGAGCCCAGAGAGCAAACCCTGTTCCGGGCCACCGACTTTGGCGATGACGTCGACCGGCCGCTGGTGAAATCAGATGGGTCCTATACCTATTTCGCCGCCGATATCGCCTATCATTATGACAAGTTCAAGCGCGGCTACCTGCACCAGATCGACGTGCTGGGGGCCGACCACGGCGGTTACGTCAAGCGCCTCCAGGCGGCGGTCAAGGCGCTGTCGGACGGCCAGGCCGACCTGGATGTCCGGCTGTGCCAGATGGTCAGGCTGCTGCGCGGCGGCCAGCCGGTCAAGATGGGCAAGCGTTCCGGCCAGTTCGTCACCTTGCGCGAAGTGGTTGACGAGGTTGGTCCCGGGGTCGTGCGGTTCATCATGCTGACCCGGAAAAATGACGCCCAGCTTGATTTCGATTTTGACAAGGTCAAGGAACAGTCACGCGACAACCCGGTCTTTTACGTTCAGTACGCCCACGCCCGGGCTCATTCGGCGTTCCGCAAGGCCGCGGAGTACTTTCCAGAGAAAGGCTTGGAGATCAAGGCGTTGACCGGCGCCGATGCGGCCCTGCTGGAGGATCCGTCCGAGATTGACCTGATCAAGGCGATGGCTTCCTGGCCGCGGGTGGTGGAAGCGGCGGCGCTGGCGCACGAGCCGCACCGGATTGCCTTTTACCTCTATGATCTGGCCAGTGAATTTCACAGCCTGTGGAACAAGGGAAATGATGACCCGGGTTTGCGTTTTGTGATAGAAGGGAACCAAGCGCTGACGCTGGCGCGTCTTTCGCTGGTGCGCGCGCTTGCACTGGTTATTGCCGAAGGGCTTGAACTGCTGGGGGTTGAGCCCTTGAAGGAGATGCGTTAATGGCCTCAAACTCCAAAAAATCCGGAAAAGACAATGAGACCGGGGATGAGGAAGACCTGTGGTTTGACGCCGCCCGGAAACTAGGGAAAGACCAGGACGATATGCCTGACTATAATTTTAAAGACGACAACCGCCGCACCTTCGCCATTGTCGGCAGCATTTTCGCCATTTTCCTGTTCGGCGGCATCCTGTGGTACCTCTATTACCAGAAAAACCTGGGCGCTGAGGGGGAGGTTCCCCTGATTGCGGCGGACAATGAGCCGGTCAAAACCCGGCCCGCGGACCCCGGCGGGATGGAAGTTCCTTACCAGGACCGGCTGATTTTTGACAAGGTTTCAGGCCAGGAAACCGAGCTGCAAGAGCAAATCCAGCCAACCCCGGAGCAGCCGCTTGATGATTTGCGGGAGGGCCGGGGTATCGCCGACCTGATTGCCGAAACCGAACCCGGCAAAGAGACCACCGCCATGAACCAGCCCCTGGCGGCCGGGCTTTACATTATCCAGCTGGGGGCCTTTGGCCAACAGACCGGGGCGGAAAACGCCTGGGCGATCCTGGAGCAGCGCTACCGTAATACTCTCGGCAGTCTTTCGCCGAATATCCAGCCGATTACCTCCTCAAGCGGGCAAACCCTCTACCGCCTCCGGGCCGGGTATTTCGCCACCCGGGAGGAAGCCGAGCGGGTCTGCGCAAACCTAAAGAAGCTGGGCCAGGATTGCCTGGCCACGACCCGTTAAGCGGGGGGTTCGGATTACCCTTTCTCCCGTCATATTCAGCCTCAAGGGGCAAAAGTTATCAGCCGTTGAAGCCTCATTTTTCAGGGAAATCAATCCCGCCGGCCTGATCCTGTTCGCCCGCAATGTCGATACCCCGGACCAGCTGCGGGGTTTGATCGAGGAGGTCAAGGCTTGCCTGGGGCGGGACCGGATGGCGGTTTTGATTGACCAGGAAGGCGGTGAGGTCCAGCGCCTGGGCCCCCCACACTGGCGCCAGGCCCCGCCAATGGCCCGGTTTGGCCGGGTTTATGAAAAAGACCCGCAGCTGGCGCGCGAAGCGCTCACCCTGAATGTTCAGCTGATCGGCCTGGAATTGCGCGCCCTGGGGATTACCGTGGATTGTCTGCCGGTACTCGATGTCCCGGTTCCCGGCGCGGACGGAATTATCGGTGAGCGCGCCTTTTCTAACTGTCCGGAAACCGTAAGCGACCTTGGCCGGGTGGCGATGGAGGGCCTGGTGAGCGTCGGCGTTCTGCCGATCATCAAACATATCCCGGGCCATGGCCGGGCGCTGGTCGACAGCCACAAGGCGCTTCCCATTGTGAAAACGCCGCATGCCGACCTGTCAAACAGCGACTTCCTGCCCTTTAAGGCATTGAGCGATGCCCCGTTCGCAATGACCGCGCACGTGATCTATCAGGATATCGACCGCAATGCCCCGGCCACTTATTCCAGCAAAATCATTGAGGAGGTGATCCGCGGGGAAATTGGTTTTGGGGGCTTGCTGATCAGCGACGATCTGGCCATGGGGGCGCTTTACGGGTCGTTCCAGAAACGCGCCGAGATGACGCTAGCGGCCGGGGTTGATCTGCTTTTGCACTGCAGCGGCAATTTAAACGAAATGGTCCAGATTATGGAGACAACCGGGCCGATGGAAAGCGCCGGCATTTCCCGCCTTGCCAGCCTTCTGGAAAAGGCTTTAAAAGGGAATATCCCGGAGACCGGGGAGGTGCTGGAGCAGTACCAGGCAAGCGAACAAAAAATGAAAGCGATCTAGGCCGGTAATTTTATGGACAATCTGTTTGTTAATATCTCAATCATGGCCATCCCGATCCTTCTGGCGATCACCCTGCACGAAGCCGCGCACGGCTATGTCGCCAATTATTTCGGCGATCCGACCGCGAAAAGGATGGGGCGTCTTTCGCTCAACCCGATCCGCCACATTGACCCGATTGGCACCATAGTGATGCCGCTGGTAATTTTTTTCCTGAGTAATTTCACTTTTACCTTCGGCTATGCCAAGCCGGTGCCGGTGATGGCAGAAAATTTACGCAACCCCAAAACCGACATGATCTGGGTAGCCCTGGCGGGGCCGGCGGCCAATATCTTGCTGGCGCTGATCGGGGGTGTGCTGATATTAACGCTTGGGATCGTTCCGGGTTTTTTACAGGAATGGTTTGCCCTTAATTTGAGTTTTTTAATTTATTTCAATTGCTTGCTGGCTATTTTTAACATGATGCCGCTGCCGCCGCTGGATGGGGGCAGGGTTGTAACCGGCTTGCTTCCCGGCCCTCTGGCGCACAAATTTGCCAGCATTGAACGCTATGGTTTTTTGATCCTGGTCGGGGTGATTTTTATCCTGCCCAGGCTTTCCGGTGTGTTAGGTATAAACGTGGATTTGGGCGGAACCCTTATATTCGGGCCGGCGCGAAGCCTGTATGTCTTTATCGTCGGCTTTTTTTCAGGCGGTGGAGCGGGATTATGAACCAGGGCGATTGGGACAGCGCTGATTTCGAGGAAATGGATTTCTCCCCGTACCAACAGGGGGATGACAACCTGGTCCTGAACCTGGACGGGTTTGAAGGGCCGCTCCATATCCTGTTGATTCTGGCGCGCACCCAGAAAGTCGACATTACCCAGATTTCCATTCTCGAGCTGGTGGAGCAGTACCTGTCGTTTATTTCCAGGACGCGCTCCCTGAAGCTTGAAATTGCCGCCGATTACCTGGTGATGGCGGCGTGGCTGATATATTTGAAATCGCGCCTGCTGCTGCCTGAGAGCGAAGATGACGAAGATCCCTCAGCCCAGGAACTGGCGGCCCGGCTGCAGCTTCGCCTGCAGCGGCTGGAGGCGATGCGGGAGGCTGGAGCTCAGCTTATCTCGCGCAGCCGCCTGGGGCGCGATGTGTTCTGGCGCGGCGCCCCGGAAGGCATCAGGATTTACCGCAAATCGCTCTTTACGGTCAGTTATTATGAACTTCTCAGGGCTTATTCTGACATCAAGGTGCGCTCGGAAGGGGGCCGGCTGACAATCAAAAAGCGTGAGATTTTTTCGCTCGATGATGCCCTTAAGCGCCTCAACAGGCTGATCGGCAGCGTCCTGACCTGGACCGAACTGAAAGACTTCCTGCCGGAAGGGATCAAGGACAGTGACCTGAAAAAATCCGCGATCGCCAGCACCTTCGCCGCGACCCTGGAACTGGCGCGGGAAGGCAAGGCGGAGGTAAAACAACTGGAACCTTTCGGGCCGATGTATATAAAGGCCAGGAAGAAAAAGAGAAAAGAGGAACAGTAAAGGCATGAACAGCCGGGACGAACACGTTCGCATGGTGGAGGCGCTGCTGTTCGCCACCACCGAGCCTTTGCCGGTCTCGGAGATTGCCACGCGGCTTCCCGACGATGCCGACGTCGAGGGGTACTTGCAGGAGTTGAAAGAGCATTACAAGGGCCGCGGCGTACAGCTGGCCGAAGCGGGGGGAAGATGGTTTTTCCGGACCTCGCCGGACCTTTCCTTCCTCCTCAGGAAAGAGGTGGAAAGCCAGCGGAGGCTCTCCCGCGCCGGCGTCGAAACCCTGGCGATCATCGCTTACCACCAGCCGGTGACCCGTGCCGAGATTGAGGAAATCAGGGGTGTGGCGGTTTCAAAAGGGACCTTGGATGTGTTGATGGAGGCCGGCTGGGTGCGCCCTAAGGGCCGCCGCCAGACCCCCGGCAAGCCGGTCACTTATGGCACCTCGGAGGATTTCCTGGTCCATTTCGGGCTGGAAAACCTGGACGATTTGCCGGGCTTTGAGGAATTGAAGGCGGCGGGCCTGCTGGACAGCGTCGACAAGGCGCTGGCGCGCATGGAAAAGGAAATGGCGGCAACGGCGAAGGAGGCTGAAGCCGCCAAAGAGCAGGAATTGGAGTTGGAAGCCGGAGATGACGGCGAAGAGGGCGAAGACGAAAAGGAATAATCTGGAGCACATTAACCCCAAATGATTCCGTTTGGGGTTAATGTGCTCTAGAAGATTTGCTTCCCGCCCGTGGCGTGCTATGAGGGGGTGGCGGGACAAAAACCTGAACGTATTGGAGCAATAAATGACACCTTCACTTTGGCAAATTTTAATTGTCGTGGCCTTGATTCTGATCTTGTTCGGGCGCAACAGAATTTCCGGTTTTATGGGGGATCTGGGCAAAGGAATTTCCAGCTTCAAGAAGGGCCTTGCCGAGGGCAAGGAAGGGGACAATAAAAAACAGGTTTCCAAAAAATCCGCCCCGGGTGCGAAAAAAAAGACCGCGGCTAAATCGAAGAAATAACTTCCCGCACCATTCTTAAGGGCCTGAACTTCAACCCAACTGGTCACAAGCCATGTTTGACATTGCAGGCACCGAACTTTTCCTACTGATCATACTTGCGATTATTTTTGTCGGGCCCAAGGATCTGCCCCGGCTGCTGCGCAGCATTGGCGCTTTCTTGAGGAAGGCGCGGATGGCCGCCCGTGATTTCCAGCGCTCGCTGGAAGATATCGCCAATGAGGCCGACCTCAAGGACATGGAACAGGAAATCCACGACCGCAAAGGCGAGGGTGAGGCGGCGCCCAAAAAGGGCAAAAAGAAATGAGCCGGGAACAGGAAGAAGCCCTGGACCAGAGCAAAGCGCCGCTGATGGAGCACTTGCTGGAGCTTCGCGGCCGCCTGATCAAGGCCTTTCTGTGGCTGTTGGCGGCGTTTGCCGTGAGCTATTATTTTTCCGGGCAGATTTATGACTTCCTGGTGCGCCCGCTGGCCGAGGCGTTTGAGGGCGAGGAAGGGCGCCGGATGATTTTCACCGGCCTGGCGGAGGCCTTTTTCACCCGCCTCAAGGTGGCCTTTTACGCCGCCCTGTTTGTCGCCTTCCCGCTGATTTCAATCCAGATATGGAAGTTTGTCGCCCCCGGCCTTTACAAGGGGGAGCAGCGCGCCTTCCTGCCATTCCTTATTGCCACGCCTATCTTGTTCACCGCCGGCGGGGCGCTGGTTTACTACGTTGTCATCCCGCTCGCCTGGCGCTTTTTCCTGGGCTTCGAGCAGCCGGGCGGGGACGGCGCCCTGCCGATCCAGCTGGAGGCCCGGGTCGGGGAATATCTCTCGCTGATTATCAAGCTGATTTTCGCTTTCGGCATTTCCTTCCAGCTGCCGGTGCTGCTGGTGCTGCTCAACCGGGCCGGGCTGATGACGCTGGAAACCCTTAAAAAAGGGCGGCGCTACGCGATCGTCATGGCCTTCGCTTTTGCCGCGGTGATGACCCCGCCGGACGTGATTTCCCAAATAGGTCTTGGCATTCCAATCATCCTCCTCTACGAATTGTCTATCCTTTTTATCCAGCTGACGAGTAAGAAAAAGGCCAAATCTTAAATGCACGATATCAAATACATCCGCGATCATCCCGATGCCTTTGATGCCGCCCTGGAGCGGTGTGGTGAACCACCTGTGGCGGGAAAAATAATACAATTAGACAAAAAACTCCGCGAGGAAATTGTTGCTTTAGAGGCTGACCAAGCCTCTAGCAACACAATCTCACAAAGTATTGCCTCAACCATGTCTCAGGGGGGTGATGCTTCAGATTTAAAAGCAAAGGGTTCCTCTTTAAAGCAGAAAACTCAAACAGGCCAAGATCAGGTTAGGGACAGCAGAAAAACTTTAAATGATTTCTTGTTGGAAATTAGAAATCTTCCCCATGACAGTGTTCCGGATGGCGAGGAGGAGGCCGACAACCCGGTTCTTCGTGAGGTTGGAGAAAAGCCTTCGTTTGATTTTGAGGCGAAGGAACATTTCGATCTTGGCGAGGCGCTGGGGCTAATGGATTTCGAAGCGGCCGCCAGAATGTCCGGCGCGCGCTTTACCATCCTTAAGGGCGGCCTGGCGCGGCTGGAGCGGGCGCTCGGTCAGTTCATGATCAATTTGGCCTTGGAAGCTGGTTATGAAGAGGTTTCAACCCCTTCATTGGTGCGGGAAGATGCCCTGATCGGGACTGGTCAGATGCCTAAGTTTGAGGATGATTTATTTCAAACCAAAGATGGTTATTTTCTAATACCGACATCGGAAGTGACGCTTTCCAACCTGCACCGCGAAACCATCCTGGCGGAAGAAGATTTGCCGATCCGCTATGCCGCCCTGACCCCGTGTTACCGGGCCGAGGCCGGGTCGGCGGGGAAGGATACCCGCGGCATGATCCGCCAGCATCAGTTTTCCAAGGTCGAGCTGGTCACCATCGCCACCCCGGAGGATTCCCTCGAGGAGCTGGAGCGCAAGACCAAGGCCGCCGAGGAAGTGCTGAAACTTCTTAAATTGCCTTACCGGGTGGTCGAGCTGTGCACCGGCGATCTCGGGTTTTCAGCCCGCAAGACCTACGATATCGAAGTATGGCTGCCCGGGCAGGGCAGATACCGTGAGATTTCATCCTGTTCCGATTGCGGTGATTTCCAGGCCCGGCGCATGAACATGAGGTGCCGGAAAAAAGACCAAAAGCAAACCCGCTTTCCCCATACCCTCAACGGCTCGGCGCTGGCGGCCGGCCGGTGCCTGGTGGCGGTGATCGAAAACTGCCAGCAGGCCGACGGCTCGATTGCTGTTCCCGGGATTTTAAGCCCTTATATGGGCGGCCTCAAGAAAATCGGGAAGGCTTAGGCGCGCAATATTGCCAGCACCCGCCGCAACCGGTACACTCTCGAAAATACAATTAAACCGGCGGCGGTATGGCGGCATGATTTTTCACATCACTCCTCGACTTGGCCTGGCGGCGCTGGTCATGGCGCTGACGTTGGCCGGGTGTTTCGGCTCTTCCAGCGATCCCGCCGATATCAAGCCGGTCTATGTCATGCGCAATTCCCCGATCCCGGTCCCCTGGCCCCATGTAAAACCAACCCCGCCGCCCAGATCAGGCTCTTCCGCGGCCAGCGATGCTCCGCCCGCTTTCAGCGGCGGCGCCATTACCGTCAAAAAGGGCGATACCGTCTACGCTATCTCGCGCCGCGCCGGGGTCGACCCCAAGACGATCATCGCCGCCAACAACCTGAAGCCCCCGTACATTCTTCACCCCGGCGATCAGCTGACAATCTCGGCGGCGCGCATCCATGTGGTCAGAAAAGGCGATACCCTGTACGGCATATCGCGCGCCTACGGGGTTGATGTCAGGTCCCTGAGCAAGGCCAACAGAATGTCCTCGCCCTATACTCTGGTGATCGGCCAGCAGATCAAAATTCCCGGCAGCGCCGGGGCGGGATCAAGCCAGCCGCAAAAGAAGGTCCTGAATGTCACCATCCCGCCCCGCGAGGGATCGAAATTCCTGTGGCCGGTGAGCGGGGAAATTCTCTCTACCTTCGGTCCCAAGAAAGGCGGGCTGCATAACGACGGCATCAATATCAAGGCCAAGCGGGGCGACAAGGTAAAAGCCGCGGACGCCGGCGTGGTGGTCTATGCCGGCGATGATCTCAAGGGCTATGGCAACCTTCTGCTGATCCGCCATTCGGGCGGCTGGGTGACGGCCTATGCCCATAACGACCGGCTTCTGGTCAAGCGCGGCGACAGTGTAAAGAAGGGCGCCGTGATCGCCTGGGCGGGGATAACCGGAGGGGTTAGCGAGCCCCAGCTGCACTTCGAGATTCGCAAGGGAACGGTGGCCGTCGACCCGATGAAATATTTGGAAGGCTAGGCCTTGAAAAGTCTTAAGAGAATGCTTTTCTTTTAGGATGGCTTCGGGCTATAGTCGCGCCCGCATCGGCCGGGGCAGAAAGCGCCCGGGCAAAATTAAAAAGGAATACATCAATGGAATTTTTTCCAGTTATTTTACAAGCCGACGGCGGTGGCGGCCTTGGCGGGATCCTGCTTCTGTGGGTTCCGATCATTTTCATTTTCTGGTTTTTCATGATCCGCCCGCAAATGAAACGCGCCAAGGAACACCGGGCGATGATAGGCGCGGTCGGCAGGGGCGATACCGTCACCACCGCGGGCGGTTTGATTGGCAAGGTCGTCCGCGTCCAGGACAACGAGGTGGAAGTTGAGATTTCCCCCGGGGTCAAGGTCCGGGTGGTCAAGCAAACGCTCTCCGAGGTAGAAGGCAAAAACCAACCTGCACCTGAAAGGATTAAAGGACCAGAGTTATCAGCAGATGAGAAAAAAGCCTTTAAAACACTTGGGTTAGAACCTGGCGCTAGACGGGCTGAAATTAAGGGCGCACACAAGAAACTGATAGTTAAAGTTCATCCTGACAAAGAAGGAAACCCTTATTTAGCAGGTAAACTGAATAGTGCTCGAGACCTTCTTCTAGGGAAAGGATAGTAGGTAAAAGTTACGCATGCTGAATTTTTCCCGAACCAAGATTTTTGTGATTCTCGCGGTGGTGTTGTTCGGGTTTATGGCCGCCCTGCCGAACGTCCTGACCCCCCAAGCCATTGACAGTCTGCCGGACTGGATGCCCAAGGACCAGATCACCTTGGGATTGGATCTGCAGGGCGGCACCTACATGCTGCTGGAGGTCGATCTGGATGCAGTGATCCAGCAGCGCTACGATATTCTGGTCGATGACGTCAGAAACACCCTTAACGAAAACCGCATCCGCGCCTTGAGCCCGACCAGCGACGGCTCGTCGGTGATCGTCAAGATCAACCACGATGAAGATTTCGAGCGCGCCTTCGAGCTGCTGGAGGACTTGTCGCAACCGATCACCAATTCCATTCTGGCGATTTCAAAATCGGATATCGAGGTCGAGGATATGGGCGGGAATACTATCCGCGTGACCCTGACGCCGGAGGGCATCGCCCAGCGTTCCGAAAACGCCGTTGACCAGTCGCTGGAAGTGGTGCGACGCCGCATTGACGAACTGGGGACCAAGGAGCCGACGGTCCAGAAACAGGGCAGCAACCGAATTCTGGTTCAGGTTCCGGGGGCTAATGTTGACCCTGATATGCTCAAAACCACCGGCGCCCTGACCTTTCATATGAGAGATTATACGGTCGACCAAAGCATGCTGGAGCGGGGGCGGGTGCCGCCCCGTTCGGTAATTTTTGATTATCCCAATGATCCGGAAGGGATTGGCCGGATGGCGGTGCTGCGCCGCCCGATCGTCACCGGCGACAACCTGACCGATGCCCAGCCTGGCTTTGACCAGCAGACCAACGTGCCGCTGGTGCGCATCACCTTTGACCGCCAGGGGGCGGTCAGGTTTGCCGACGCCACCTCTAAAAACGTCGGCAAGGAGTTTGCCATTGTGCTGGACAATGAAATTATCAGCGCGCCGGTGATCCGCGAGGCCATCATGGGCGGCCAGGCCCAGATCAGCGGCAGTTTTACCATTGAATCGGCCAAGGAACTGTCGGCCCTGCTGCGCGCCGGCTCGCTGCCGGCGCCGTTGACGCTTGAAGACCAGCGCAGCGTCGGCCCTGATTTGGGTGCGGATTCGGTCGCTGCCGGAAAAATGGCTGCGATCATCGGGTTTGTCGCGGTGATGGTGTTTATCATTTTATCTTACGGCCGCTTCGGCCTGGCTGCTAATTTAGCCCTGATTATCAACATGGTGTTGATCGCCGGGGCGCTCTCCCTGCTGGGGGCGACGCTGACCCTTCCCGGGATCGCCGGGATCGTGCTGACGATCGGCATGGCGGTCGATGCCAACGTTTTGGTGTTCGAGCGCATCCGTGAGGAAATAAAGCTGGGAAACCCGCCGATGGCGGCGGTCAGCAACGGCTACAGCCGGGCCATGACGACTATTCTCGACGCCAATATCACCACCCTGATCGCCGCGATCATCATGTTCCAGTACGGCACCGGTCCGGTCCGGGGGTTTGCCGTGACCCTGTCGATCGGGATTATCACTTCCGTGTTCTCAGCCGTGATCCTGACCCGCCTTATGCTGTCGGTCTGGCTTAAATCCCGCCGCCCCAAGACCATCAAGGTATAGGAGAGGGAGATGCTGTTAAAACTGGTCCCCGAAGATACAAAAATCCGCTTCCTGCATTACCGCAAGGTCGCCATGGTGGTCTCCCTGATCCTGATGGTGGCCTCGGCCGGGCTGTTTTTTGCCCGCGGCCTGAACCTCGGGATCGATTTCGCCGGCGGCATTATGCTGCACATCGGCCATGAGCAGGCAATCGATATCGGTGATGTCCGCTCGGCGCTTCTGGATCTGGAGCTGGGGGATATTTCGGTCCAGGAATTCGGACTGCCCGAAGAGGTCCTGATCCGCATTGAAGGGCAGGGCAGTGTTGAGGCCGATAAAATTGCCAAAGCCTCCGCCAAAGCGGCCCTGGAAGGGATTTTGGGCGAGGTTGATTACTTGCGTGAGGAAGCTGTCGGCGCCAAGGTTTCCGGTGAGCTGGTGATCAACGGAATTCTGGCCGTGGTGTTCGCGGTGATGGCGGTGCTGGTTTATATCTGGTTCCGGTTTGAGTGGCATTTCGGGGTTGGCGCGGTCGTAGCATTAATCCACGACGTGGTCCTGACGATCGGCCTTTTTGCCCTGACCCGGCTGGAATTCAACCTCTCGATCATTGCCGCGATCCTGACCATTGTCGGCTATTCATTGAACGATACCGTGGTGGTCTATGACCGGATCCGGGAAAATTTAAGGAAATTCCGGAAAATGGAAATAACCGACCTGCTGGATCTTTCCATCAACCAGACCCTGAGCCGCACGGTCATGACCTCCCTGACCACGCTGATTGCCCTGTTCTCGCTATTTATTTTTGGCGGCGAGGTGATCCGGGGCTTTACCGCGGCGATGATCTGGGGGGTTTTTGTCGGCACCTATTCCTCCGTTTATATTGCCTCGCCGATCCTTATCTACCTCAAACTGGAACGTACCGACATGTCGCTGGAAGGGACCGGAGGAGGCCCCCCCACCTGACCTGAAAGCGATGGAAATCACAGATGGAAATCACAGATGGAAATCAAGGAACAAAAATCCCCCGGCCTGACCCTGATCTCAGGCTACGGCAACGGCGCCTTTACGGTCAATGGGAAGCGCCATGAGGGCCATTTGCTGATCACCCCGGCGGGATTTTATCCCTGGTCTGTAAAATCCATAAAAACCATTCAAAAACAAAGTCTTAAAGCACTTTTCAGAAGCGGTTTTTCACCCGAATTTCTGCTCTTTGGGTTGGGCGCGGAGGTGCCGGATGCGGTTATTCTGGCGCGGGATTTTCAGAAAAAATTCGCCCTTCCATGTGAGGTCATGACCACCGGCGCGGCAGTCCGCACCTACAACGTCCTGGCCCTTGAGGGACGCCAGATGGCCGCCGCCCTGTTCGCCGTTTGACTCTTTCCTGTATTGGGGTCCTAATTGCCCTGGAGATATTAATCCACTTCAGGAGGGAAACATGAAACTTACAAAATATCTACTGGCCGCCCTGGCGGGGACGGCCCTGATCTCGTATCCGGCCCTGGCCGACCAACACGAGGCCGGGGAGGACGCGATGACCGGGGTGGAAGCCGCTGAGGAAGCTGTAGAAGAAGCTGCTGAGGCCGCTGAAGAAGCGATGGAGGCCGAGGAAGAGGCTTTAGAGGCCGCAGAGGAAGCCATGGAAGCTGAAGAAGAAGGCCGTGAAAAAGCCGAAGAAGCCCGTGAAATGGCTAGGGAAAAACGCTCTGAAATGGAACAGAAGCATGAACAAAAATCCTGGGCCCGGGAGAATAAAAAGGCCATGAGAGATCGTCAGCGCGGGGATATGCATGAGATGCGCGCCCGTCATCGTGACGCGATGAAAGCCGTGGGCGAAGACAGGGGGGCGAAAAAGGCTCTCAAGGAAAGCCAGCGCGAGGAATGGGCTGATTTGCGCAAAAGCCAGCTCGAGGAGCGCAAGGCCTTGAAGGAAACCAAGGGCAAGGGCGAAAACAAATAGTCCGTTCTTACCTGGTCCTTTAATCACATATGAAAACCGCCCCATTTTGCCAATAGCGGGGCGGTTTTTTAATATCCCGGATTGTTGCACTATTTCGTCCGCCGTGGTAGGAAAACCGATCAATCAGAATTGTCACAAGGGGTGGGTCATGGCGGCGGAAAAAAGTATCTCTAGCGGGCTGATCCTGGATGTCGTCCATGTCACCGAAGCGGCGGCGATTGCGGCCTCGAAACTGGTTGGCAAGGGCAATGAAAAAGCCGCCGATGCGGCCGCCGTCGAAGCCATGCGCGAAGCCTTCAACCTGCTGGATATGGACGGCACCGTGGTGATCGGCGAGGGCGAACGCGACCAGGCGCCAATGCTCTACATCGGCGAGAAAGTCGGGACCGGCAAGGGGCCGCAGATTGATATCGCCCTCGACCCGCTGGAAGGCACCACCATTACCGCCAAGGGCATGGCCGGCGCCCTGACCGTGGTGGCCTTTTCCCATTCGGGAAACCTCTTGAACGCGCCCGATACCTACATGGAAAAGGTGGCGATAGGCCCGGGCTATCCGGAGGGCATTATCGATGTCGACAAGAGCGCCGGCGAGATTGCCACGGACCTGGCCAAGGTGAAGGGAGTTCCGGTCGCTGATATCTGCGCCTGCGTGCTCGACCGCCCGCGCCATGATGAGATTATCCGGGATTTGCGCTCGCTTGGCTGTGCCATCCGGCTGATCGGCGATGGTGATATCGCCGGTGTTATGCAGACCGCGCTGCCCGGCACCGGGGTAGATTTTTACATCGGCACCGGCGGCGCCCCGGAGGGGGTTCTGGCCTCGGTCGCGCTGCGCTGTATCGGCGGCCAGTTCCAGGGTCGCCTGGTGTTCCGCAACGAGGATGAGAAAAAGCGCGCCGCCAAATGGGGCATTACCGACTTGAAACGCAAATACAACCTGACCGACCTCGCCAAAGGCGACGTCATTTTTGCCGCCACCGGGGTGACCGATGGCGATCTGGTCCATGGGGTGCGGCGGAAGGCTGACGGTTCGACCATTACCGAAACCGTGGTTCTGCACGCCCACAGCCGCACCATCCGGTGGGTCAAAACAAAACTTCTGGGATAATCATGGCAGGTCCCTGCCTTGGCGTCGCAAACTCCTTGTCCGGTAAAGTCTGGGAGCTCAGGCTGGACCGCGCCGGGGATCGCCTGGCCGAGGGTATTGCACAAAAATTCTCTCTGCCGGAGATGACCGCCCGGGTGCTGGCCGGGCGCGGGATTGGGGAGGACCAGGTAGCGGATTTCCTTAACCCCACGCTGGCCCGGGACCTGCCCGACCCGGCCATCCTGAAAGACATGGAACGGGGCGCAAAGCGCCTGGCGGAGGCCATTGAAAACAAGGAAAAGGTGGCGGTTTTCGGCGACTATGATGTCGACGGGGCAACCTCTTCGGCGTTGCTGGCGCGCTATTTCCGCAGCGTCACGGATGTTCCGCTGGAGGTGTATATCCCGGACCGTCAGCGTGAAGGCTACGGCCCCAATACCAAAGCCCTGCTGGGGCTGAAAGAGCGAGGGGCCAGCGTGGTTATTGCGGTTGATTGCGGCACCCTCAGCTTTGAGCCTCTGGCGGCCGCCAAAAAGGCCGGCCTTGATGTCATTGTCGCCGACCACCACAAGGCCGACAGCAAGCTGCCGGAAGCCTTTGCGGTGATCAATCCCAACCGTCTGGACGAGGACAACACGCTTGGCAATCTTGCCGCTGTCGGGGTGGTGTTTTTGCTGGTGGTGGCGCTCAACCGCGAACTCCGCGCGCGCGGCTGGTTCGCCGCAAGAGCGGAGCCGGAGCTGCTGTCCCTGCTTGACCTGGTGGCGCTGGGAACAGTTGCGGACGTGGTTCCGCTGACCGGCCTCAACCGTACCCTGGTGGCCCAGGGCCTTAAAATCATGGCCAGGCGGGAGAACCTCGGCTTGAGGGTTCTTTGCGACGTAGCGCGGCTCGACGGTCCGCCCAATACCTACCATCTGGGGTTTCTGCTGGGTCCCCGGGTCAATGCCGGCGGGCGGGTCGGCGAGGCCTCAATGGGGGCGGCCCTGCTGGCCACCGAAGATGAGGGGAAGGCGCAGCGCCTGGCGCTGGCGCTTGATCTTTACAACCAGGAGCGCCGGGAGATCGAAGCGGAGGTCGAATCGGAAGCGCTGTTCCAGGCGGAACAGGATCTGGCGCAGCGGGAAAGCCCGCTGGTGATGGTCGCCAAAGCGGGCTGGCACCCCGGTGTGATCGGCATTGTCGCCGGCCGTTTGCGCGAAAAATTCGACCGTCCGGCGATCGTCTTTTCGATTGACCGGGAGGGGCTGGCCAAGGGCTCGGCCCGCTCCCTGCCAGGGGTTGATATCGGCGCCGCGGTGCTGGACGCCCTGCACCACAAGGTGCTTGAAGCAGGCGGCGGTCACGCCATGGCGGCCGGCCTGACGGTGCCGGCGGACCAGCTCCCGGCGCTCAGGGAATTCCTGGAAAACAAACTGGAACAAGCGGTCGCCGGCGCCCGGCAGGACCGCCGGCTGGCGCTCGACGGGGTGCTGAGCGCCAACGGGGCAACGGTTGATCTGGCTTCAAGATTGGAGCAGCTTGGCCCCTATGGTCCGGGCTTTGCTTCGCCGCGTTTCGCCTTTGCCGATCTGGCCTTGATTAAGTCTGATTTAGTGGGTAAGAACCACGTGCGCACGATCTTTGCCGGCAAGGATGGCGGCCGGATCAAGGGCATTGCCTTTCGCGCCGCGGAAACGCCACTGGGCCAGGCGCTGTTGAAGGGCCGGGGCAAAACCTTTCACTTGGCGGGCCGCCTGAAGCGCGATCAATGGCAGGGCGTGGAGCGCGTGGATATACAAATAGAAGATGCCGCTAAGGCCGAACTTTAAGGAATTACAAGTAATGATAAGAGCAAAAGCAGGGGTGTCCATGGTCTTGTTGGTGGCGGCGGCAATCTTTTTTGCCTTCTTTATGGAAGACAAGCTCAAGGCCAAATTCATATCGGAGACAGCGTCCGCTCCGGAAGCCTCCCCGGCCTCGGACTAGGCCCGGCGGGTTTTTGCAAATCCCGCTTGACGCTCCCTTATCTGATCGCTAAACACACCCCCAGCCAAGTGCTGCGACCCCTTCGTCTAGTGGCCTAGGACGCTGGCCTTTCACGCCGGAAACACGGGTTCAAACCCCGTAGGGGTCGCCATTTTCAGTTGACAGTTTACAGTTATCAGTTGGCAGATGGCAATTGGCAGTTAAAAGTTGGCTTGGGCATGAACTGTCAACTGTTTACTGCCTACTGCCAACTGGATACGACCCCTTCGTCTAGTGGCCCAGGACGCTGGCCTCTCACGCCGGAAACACGGGTTCGAACCCCGTAGGGGTCGCCAATTTTTTTACCCTTTCCAGTCCATGTGTCTGGCTTGGCATGAAAATATAGTCCGGTTACGGACTATCTCGGGTTAAAGCAGGGGCCATTTTCCGCTTTATTCATTCTTTCTGGTCTTCATGCTCGTCGGTCTTGGGGTGTTTGAGCCTGCGCCGGTACCTGGTCTTGCCGGGCACGACAGAGGGCTTGAAGCCGGGCAGCCCCCTGGCGACCGGATTGGGTTTCTTCTTGGGCGTCGGTTTTTTCATAACCGGGCTACCATAACACAAGTTTGATGAATTTCCCCTCTCGACAAATGGAAATCACATCCCATATAACCCCTTGATGACAGCGAAGAAAAAAACCGCAGGGAAGGGTAAGCCCATGGCCATGGATAAGCTTTATAATTATCTTCCGAAATCAAAGGAAGGGCGCACCGTGGTGGGGCTCGGCCTGATTTTGTTCGGCCTCTTTACCTCGGCCTCGATTTTGACCATTGTCCTGATCCCGCTGGGCATCGCGGTGCTGGCCTTTGACCACGAATGGGCCCGAAACATCCTGCGCCGGGTGCGCGACTTTCTCAACGGCGCGCGCAAAAGCCACGAAGCGCGCCAAAAAGGCGGCCGCGAGGGCTAATCATGGGCAAATTTGAAAAATACATCCCCAGGAGCCGCCTGGGCCGGACCTTGATGGGCCTGGCCATGATCCTTCTCGGGATCATCGGGATTGTTCTGCCGTTGATCAGTTTCTGGCTGTTTCCCTTGGGGCTGGCAATCCTCGCCGCCGATTACGCGTGGGCCAGATATATGCTGAAAAAGACCCGCGACGGGCTCACTTACGTGCGCCGCAAGGTCGACCGGCGCCGGCGCGCGGGCCGTCACTAAGCCCAGACCCTAACCCCTGATATTTCCTGAAATTTCAAAAACCGGCGAGAATGCGAATGATTCTCGCCAATTTTACGCTGCTGTGCTAGTGTTTGCCCCAATTTGAGGGGTGAAATCATTTGAATAGCTTTTTTGCAGAGCTGAAACGGCGAAACGTTGTCCGGGTCGCGGTTGCTTACGTGGTGGTTAGCTGGGTCATTCTCCAGTTTGTTGATGTAATCCAGGACCCGCTAAACCTGCCCGGCTGGTTCCAAACGGTTACCATTGTATTCCTGGGCATTGGCTTTCCCATCGCCCTGATTGTTTCGTGGGCTTTTGAAGTCACCAGCGAAGGGCTGAAAAAAACCGAAGAGGTGGACAGATCCAAATCCGTGACCCACGGCACCGGCCAAAAGATCAACAAGCTGATCATCGGCGCGCTGGTTCTGGCGGTCGGGTTCCTGTTGTATGACAAGTTTATACTGACGTCTGAGCCGCCAGCCGAGACGATCGAAATTGCCGAAGCCCAGGCCGGAACCTCGATCGCGGTGCTGCCATTTGTCAATATGTCGAATGATCCCGACCAGGAATATTTTTCCGATGGCATCTCCGAGGAGATTTTAAACGTACTGGTTCGCGTCGATGGCCTGTCCGTGGCATCCCGCACCTCCTCATTTGCCTTCAAGGGCAGGAACCCGAACATCCCTGAGATTGCTGAAACGTTAAACGTCGATCATATTCTTGAGGGCAGTGTCAGGAAGCAGGGCAACCGGGTGCGCATCACCGCGCAATTGATCGATGTCAAAACCGACCGGCACCTGTGGTCGGAAACCTACGACCGGGAGCTGACCGATATTTTCAAAATCCAGGATGAGATTTCAAACGCCATCGTGACCGCCCTGAAAGATACCCTGGGGCTAGAAACGCTTGAGGCGGTCTCGGTTCAGGCGATGACCGGAAACATGAGCGCTTATGATTTATATTTAAAAGGAAGGGGGCTGTTTATTTACCGCATTGATTTGCCCCTAAGCGCGTCGCTTTTGGAACAAGCCGTGGCGCTGGATGAAAAATTTGCTGCGGCTTGGGAAACATTGGCCGCGGTTTATGGCGTGATGCCCAGCTGGGGGTTTAGGGACCGGCCTTATTCCGATCTTTCTAATCAGGCGGTAGATAAGGCTATATCTCTGGATAGCACTCTGTCATTGGCCTATGCCGTGAAGGGAAACAATCTAGCCATTAATGACATACAAAATGGCGCGCCGCCCAACTGGAAACAAAGCTTTAAATACCTCGACCAGGCGATTGAGAATAACCCTAAAAATGCCACCGCTTATTTGTGGCGGGCGCTGAATTATCTTTTCCTCGGGTTCTTCGATAAAGCGCTGGCGGATTTTGATGCCTGCCTCAAGATTGACCCGGCCTACGGAAATTGTGAACGTCACAAAGGGAGCGCCCTGGTGGTTAGTGGCCAAATTGGCGCTGGGCTTGCCCTCTATACGGAAGGGGTGGAGAAAGGTTTTCCTGTTTTTGGTGGCGCTGGGGCCATTGCCCCAGCCATGGTGAAAGAGGGTAATGAACTCGCTGCCCTGCTTTATTGGCGGACTTCTGAGGGCTTTGAAAATTTTCCGGCAGCGGCATGGATTAAGGCCTTTAAAAACCCCGGCGGAGACCATCGGGAAGGCTGGGCAAAGGTGCAAAAATGGGCGGTGGAAAATGAAATGGATTTGACTTCAGGCAACCAGGACATTCTGCTGGTTTTTGGCCAATATGAGAAAATTACCCCCGTCCCCAATTATTCCTATTTTATCTGGTGGCCCGAGGCCCATGAGTTCAGGCAGACCGGGCATTTCAAACGGATAGCTGCCGCGCGCAATTATCCGGCCTACTGGTTTGAATTCGGCTTTCCACCCTTTTGCCGCCAGCTGGGCGATGATGATTATGAGTGCGAATAGGGAGGGGTATGGAACAGGACTTTAACACACTGACAATTTTGGCCGAAATAAACATTGGCTTCGTTGCGTTTGCGGCGATTGTTGCCTCGCTTCGGGTGACGTTTGGCAAAAAGTTAACGCCGTTCCAGAGCCTGCTGGTCCATTTTTTCACCGAAACCGGTCTCTTGAACATTAGTATTGCCCTGCTGCCCCTGGTGTTGTGGGGGTTCTGGCCGGATGAAATGATCATCGCCTTTTACGCGACTTTATATGCTTTTCTCAGCGCCACCATTTACATGGTTTTTTACATTAAGCGAAGAATTCGTATTAAGGCTTCGACACCTTTGCCAAGCTTCTTGGTGATAATTGGCTACGGGGTCTGGATTACGGTTTTAGCGTTTACACTTTCCGGGTTATTCTGGGTGCCTTCGCTGGCCATCATCGCGGCTTTTTGCTTTTGGGGCCTTATCAGCGGTGCGGTTATTTTTGTCAGCTTTCTGGCGACATTTGTTGAAGGTGAAGGGGCTCGGAAATGAATAGCTTTTTTGCAGAACTGAAAAGACGGAACGTTGTCCGGGTGGCGGTTGCTTACGTTGTTGTGGCGTGGGTCATCTTGCAATTTATTGATGTCATCCAGGATCCGATGAGCCTTCCGGACTGGTTCCAGAAGGTGACGATTGTTTTCCTCGGCATTGGCCTGCCAATCGCTCTGCTTATGAGCTGGGCCTACGAAGTGACGCCCGAGGGGGTCAAGAAAACCGAGGAGGTCGATAAATCAAAATCGGTGACCCATGGGACGGGTCAGAAGATCAACAAGCTGATTATTGGCGCGCTGGTGCTGGCGGTGGGTTTTATCATCTATGACAAAATGGTCGCGCCAGTCGATGACGGGGCGGTGAAAACACGCGAGGCCTCGATCGCGGTGCTGCCGTTTATTGATTTGTCGAAGGACGGAGATCAGCAATATTTTGGCGATGGCATTGCCGAGGAAATCCTCAACGTTCTGGCCAGAATTCCCGAGATGAAAGTCGCCGGGCGCACCTCAAGTTTTCAATTCAAGGGCCAAAACCCCGATCTCCGCGCGATTGGCGAACTGTTGAATGTCGACCACGTTCTGGAGGGGTCGATCCGCAAGGACGGCAACCGCATCCGCATCACCGTGCAG
The DNA here is from genome assembly GCA_022566215.1 of Pseudomonadota bacterium. Lineage (GTDB taxonomy): Bacteria > Pseudomonadota > Alphaproteobacteria > Sphingomonadales > SMXR01 > SMXR01. The sequence continues at coordinate 24,152 of JADFJJ010000021.1, forward strand.
CTGATCGCCGCCGATGACGGCTTTCAACTGTGGTCGGAAACCTATGATCGGGAACTGGTTGATATCTTTGCCATCCAGGACCAGATCAGCGAGGCGGTGGCCGAAGCCCTAAAAATTCAATTGGGCGCTGGCGAGGAAATCGTGGTTGAGCAGGAAACAGACAGTCCTGAGGGCTACGACCTTTACCTCCGGGGCCGTCAGTATTTTCACCTCCGCGGTGTCGACAATATGCAAACCGCGATAAAACTGTATGATGTGGCGACGGTTCTTGATCCTGAGTTTTCCAGCGCCTGGTCGGCGCTGGCCATCGCCTATGCTATTATCCCCTATTATATTATTGGGGAAGAGGACTTTAAGGCGCTCTATGAAAAAGGAAAAGCGGCGGCAGATTTTGCCCTGGAACTGGACCCGAAAAATGCTGAGGCCTATTCCGCCCTGACTTTTATTCACGATGGTTTATATCAATGGCGGGAGGGGGAAATTAGTAATGCCAAAGCCATTGCCTTGGCGCCCAACGATGCCGAGATTGCGAATTTCGCAGGCGACCATTACCGATTAACTTTTGACACTGTAAACGCGGTTAAATGGGAACGCCGGGCGTATGAGCTGGACCCGCTTCACCATATCAATTCCCGGGACCTGGCCTTTGCTTATCTGGGGGTTGGAGACTTTGTGAACGCCCTCAAGGCGATAAACGTTGCTATGGATCTAGCCCCGAACTTTGATTTTAATATCCATGGCAAGGTCTATGTTTTGGCCAATTTGGGCCAATTCGAGGAAGCCCATGAGATTTTAACCCGGTGGAAGACCAAGCCACAGTATGATCCTTTTATCCTTTTTGATGCTCAAACCTACCTGGCCCTCAGGGAGGGCAGGGAGGAACAGGCCGGGAATTATTTGGGGCAAATGGCGCAAATGGTTCTAGCCGGGGATGGCATTTCCTCCTTCATTTACCCGCATTTTCTTGATTTAGGGGATATCGATGCGGCCCTGGTTTGGTTCGAAAAAGCGCATCAGCAATATAGCCCATTCCTTGTCACTTTAGGGAATTTCCTGCCGGAAAATTATACCGATGATCCGGAATTACTGGCCCGCTTCAACCTGCCCGGGATGAAAGAGCTGTTCGACATCCGCCGCCGCAACATCGCCAAAAACGCCAGAGAAGAGGGAGCGTCTTAATATTGGAGAAATAGTTTTTGGGAGGAGACTTGTGAAAATTTTCAAAAAAATACTGAAATGGGGCGGGCTGGGGATTCTGGTTCTGGTTGTGGCTTTCCTTGGGGCCAGTGAATATATACTGACATCAGCCCCGGACCCATCTCCGGTCACGCTAACCTTGCCGACCGATGAAGCAAGTCTTTTGGAGGGCGAGAGGTTGTCAAGAATGAGCGGCTGTACCGGCTGCCACACGGAGGATTTAGCCGGGCAAATTTTCTTCGATGAACCTGTTTTTGCAAGGTTGGTCGTCCCCAACCTGACCCATTTTATGAAAACCCAAACCGTGGAAGCACTGGAGGCTGCGATCCGCCAGGGGATTGGCTTTGATGGCCGGCCGTTGGTTTTGATGCCCAGCCCCATGTACAGGTATCTCACCGACGAGGAAACGGCGAAAATAATCGCCTTCCTCAAAACCAAGCCAGTGGTGGAAAATGATCTGCCGGATAATTTTTTCGGGCCGATGAGCCGGTTTTTATTCCTTAAGGGGGAATTCAAAACCGCTCCAACCTTGATTGCAGAGCAAACCCCACTTCGTTTCAGTGCCGCTTCGGCCCCCAAATGGGCAAGGGGAGAAAAATTGGCGCTGGGTATGTGTACCGAATGCCATGGCCAAAACCTCGAAGGCACGGATGAGGGGGATTTTTATACCCCCGACCTAAGCATTGCCGCAGCTTATACCCTTGAAGAATTTTCCCACCTGATGAACACCGGCGAGGCTTTGGGCGGGCGAGAGCTGGGCCTGATGACGGAAGTGGCAAAGAGCCGTTTTTCCTATTTGTTTGAGGATGAGGTTTCGGCCCTTCATGCCTACCTTTTGGATCGAGCGGAAAGAGAAATGGAAGAGGGCTCAGAATGATCCTCCGCCGCAACATCGCCAAAAATCAGGGTGAAAATTAGAAAATCTGCAAGCCGGTGACCAGACCCCCGGCAATCAAAACCGCGCCGCTGATCCTGGGCCAGCGCTTGGGCAGGGGCGCCATTTTTTCAAGAAGCACATAGATGGCGATGGCAGCGACCCAGAGCAGGTTCATCACCCCGCCGACAAACAATAAAATCATCAAAGCCCAGCAACAACCGACGCAATAGCCGCCGTGGAGGACGCCCATCCGAAGCGCGCCACCGGTGCCGGTTCTCCAGTGTTTGGTGATAAACATCACCGGGTGCTGGCAAAAGCGCAGGCAGGTGTCTTTCAGGGGGCTCATTTGATACAGCCCGGCGATGATCAAAAGCCCACCCATCATCCAAGAATTAGTGCCAACCATCATTTTGTTGACCATACCCAGGTTTTGCAAGACCAGCTGCAGAAAGGCAGCGAGGGCGCTGAACAAGGTCCAGATGATCACATAGCCCAGCACAAATACGGAAAGCGGGGCAAGGCTTCCCCCATCGCGCTTCGCCTTTTTGACCGAATGGGAATAAATCAGGATCATCGGCAGGGCTGATGGCACCATCATCGCCACCATCATGATCGCCCACATGGCAAACATAGTCAGGTAATTAGGGAGGGTGAAAATCTCACCGCTTATTGGCATTTTCCAAAGGAAAAGATAAATCCAGCTAAATCCAACCAGCGCAAACAACCCCGCGAGCACATAAAAACGTTCCTCGCGGAACAGGCGAGAGAGGGAAGGGGGCTCGGTAATCATGGCTTAAGATTTAACTAATAACACCCTTGCCGTTCATATGCAGCATGCAGAACTGGCCATAGGTATTTTTGAGGTCGAGCTTGATATCACCGTCTGATTTGCACTCCCCCTTGCCAATTTCGGCAATCCGGTATTCAAAGCCGTTCGGCAGGTCAATCCGAACCCGGTGCTCCGCGCCGCTGACATCATCCTTGATCGGCCGGCCTGTTAAGGTGCCAACGCCTTCGACAGAAATATCAGCAACCCGTTTGTCGATATCAATTTCGAGATCAATTTTAGTGAAAACCGGATCCAGGACCTCCTTCATGGTGCTGTTAAAAACGAAGAAATGCGTGGCGAAGGGCTCGGTATCCTTGCCGGACATAATGTTTATCATGGCTTTGCGCTGTTCTGCGCTGGCGCTTTCATCAACGATGAACTGCTGCTTTCCATTGCCCTCGGCGATCGGCCCCGGCCAATGGACCAGCATGGCATATTTCACCCCCGCGAGATCGACATCGCCATAATGGCCTTCCTCAACGATTCCCGCGAAAAAGGCTTCGCAAAATCCAAAATCCGGTTCCGGCCAGCTGAACTGGCACGGGCAGGCGTAGGTGCAGTTGCAATTGGTGTATTCAGGCCCTTTGATCATCCACGGTGTCATAAAATCCCCCCTCGGTAAATTGAATGGGAAATTATAAAGAAAAACCGCGGATTTTCAATTACTCATTCAAATCCTGTTGCTCCCCCCGCCAAATCCACCACGAATAGACCAGGCTGACCACCACCGGGACCATGATCAGGGCGATGAAAATGGCGGCGAAGGTTTCGGTTGAGAACCAGCTCATGGGCAGCAGGATCATTACGAGGCCGCCAATCAGGAACATTTTGCCGAACAAACGGTGGGTCTTTACCCAGACGGTCTCGGACGACAGCGTCCACGGGGTGCGGAAGCCAACCATGAACATCGATTGCGATTTGGCGGCGTAATTGCCGATCAGCATCATCATCGCGCCAAATGCTATTTTCAAAAGGAAAAAGATGTTGATTGCCCAACCCATGGCAGTCCCGACAATTGTAATCTCGGCCACCCACATCACTAGCACC
>JADFJJ010000070.1 GCA_022566215.1 Pseudomonadota bacterium
ACCCCCTCACCCCACCCCTCTCCCTCGGTGGGGAGAGGGAGTCAGAGAAGGCCTCAAATCCAATACCCTCTCCCTTGACGGGAGAGGGAAGGGTGAGGGTGGGGAGAGGGAGTCAGAGAAGGCCTCAAATCCAATACCCTTTCCCTTGACGGGAGAGGGAAGGGTGAGGGTGAAATAAACTGGAGGTGCGCCTCCTAGCACCGATCGGGGCCACCCGGCCCCCGCGCATCGTTGCGCGCCCCCGCGGCCTGTCCGCCATAGCCTTGGCGACGGCGGAAGCGATAGCCAGAGGCTATCTTGCGTGAGCGACAAAAAAATGGGAGAGGGTAGGGTGAGGGTGATAGAAAATAATGGATTCCAGCCGTGTCACTTCCTTTAACCGCAAACTAAGGGGGCTTGGCCGCGAACGGCTAGGGTTCGATGCCGGCCTGGATTTCAGAAATCTTGTCGAGGAGCTTCGAGAGGGTCCGTTTTTCCCCGGGCTCAAGCTGGTCCAGGATCGCCGCCTCATAGGCCAGCGCCACCGGCACCACTTGGCGGTAGACGGCCTGGCCCTTTTTGCTCAAGGTCAGGATAACCTTGCGTTTGTCTGCTGTATCGGTTTTTCTGGTGATGGATTTTACCGCCAGCAGCCCGGCCACCGCACGGCTGACGGCCACTTTGTCCATGGCCGTTTTATCCGCTACCTGGCGGGCCGAAAGCCCGGGCGTTTCGCCCAAACTGGCCATTACCCGCCATTCCGGGATGGTCAGCGAAAACCGCTCCTGATAACGCCTGGCAATATCACTGCTGATCCGGTTGGACAGAACCGACAGCCGGTAGGGCAAAAAATCTTTCAATTTGAGCTCATTTTTCATAGGGTCTCACTAAGTATCTCACAAATGTTTGTCTTGCAATTAGTTACATATGAAACTAAATTGTTTTTGGTAAAGATTCAAGGAAAATTGCGGAGGAACAAATGGCTGACCTGTTTGAAAACCCGATCGGGACCGATGGCTTCGACTTTGTCGAGTACGCGGCGCCCGACCCGAAGGTCCTGCATGACCTGTTTAAATCATTGGGCTTCAAGCCGGCCGCCAGGCACCGCCGCGAAAACAAAATTCTCTACGCCCAGGGCGATGTGAAATTCATTATCAATGAACAGCCAGGCGGTTACGCGGAAGGGTTCGCCAAGCTCCACGGCCCGTGCGCGTGCGCCATGGCGTTCCGGGTCAAAGACGCAAAATTTGCGTATCAGGAAGCGTTGAAACGTGGTGCCAAGGCGGTCGACCCCGGCTATGCCAAGGGTGAAAAGCAAATGCCGTGCATTGAGGGCATTGGCGGCAGTCGCCTGTATCTGGTGGACCAGTACGGCCCCAAATTCCCGCATGTCGCGGATTTTGTACCGGTAGTCGGCGGCGATGATTATCAGGACGCCGGGCTGACCTACCTGGATCACCTGACCCATAACGTTTTCCGCGGCAATATGGAAAAGTGGGCCGATTTTTATGAACAGGTCTTCAATTTCCGTGAAATCCGCTACTTCGACATCGAAGGCAAGCTGACCGGACTAATCTCAAAGGCGATGACCAGCCCGTGCGGCAAGATCCGCATTCCGATCAACGAAAGCCGGGACGATATCTCGCAGATCGCCGAATATCTCAATGAATATGAAGGCGAGGGCATCCAGCATGTGGCGCTCGGCACCGATGACATCTACCGGTCAACCGATATCCTGCGTTCCCATGGGCTGGAATTCCAGGACACCCCCGAGACCTACTTTGAACAATTACCTGAGCGCATCAAGGAACACGGCGAGGATCTCGAGGCGCTGCAGAAACGCGGCATCCTGATGGATGGGGCGCCTACCGAAGGCCAGGGCCTGCTGCTGCAGATCTTCACCAAAAACGTGATCGGCCCGATTTTCTTTGAGATCATCCAGAGAAAGGGCAACGAAGGCTTCGGCGAGGGCAATTTCCAGGCGCTGTTCGATTCGATCGAACTGGACCAGGTGCGCCGCGGCGTCTTGCAGGACAAGTAGGAGAGCTTCATGAAAAAGTGGATCCAGTTCCCCAAGGTGGAGGGCCGGGCGTCGCGCCAGGCCCACGCCGATTTCCCCGAAGGCACCTATGAGCGCGAGATGGGCAAGGAGGGCTTTTTCGGCCCGGCCACCCATTTTTACCACCAGAACCCGCCCACCGGGTGGAGCAATTTCGAGGGACCCTTGCGCCCCCGCGCCTTTGACACCAACAAATTCAAGCACGATCAAAGCTCACCCTGGAAAGCCAAGCCGCTGCTCTATAACGCGGCGTGCAAGATAAGGTTCTGGCAGGTATCATCAAAAATGGATTACCTGGCGCGCAATTCCGACGGCGATGAACTGTTGTTCATTCACGCCGGCGAGGGCGAGCTTTATTGCGATTTCGGCCGCCTCAGCTACCGCGATGGCGATTACCTGGTGCTGCCGCGCGGCACCATGTGGCGGCTGGAACCGGGATTAACCACCACCATGATGATGGTCGAGGCGACCAACGCTTCCTATGGGATTACCGACCGCGGTCTCTTGGGCCCGCATGCGATTTTCGATGAGGCGATCCTCGATACCCCGGTGATCGATGAGGCGTTCCTCGATCAGCAGGGCAAGGGAGAATGGCGGGTCTCGGTCAAACGGCTGGATGAGATTTCCACCGTCACCTTTCCCTTCAACCCGCTCGATGCGGTGGGCTGGAAGGGGGACCTGTCGGTGGTCAAGCTGAACTGGCGCGATATCCGGCCGCTGATGAGCCACCGCTATCACCTGCCGCCGTCGGCCCACACGACCTTTTTCGCCGGCCGGTTTGTCGTTTGCACGTTTTGCCCGCGGCCGATCGAGAGCGATCCCGGAGCCCTGAAAGTGCCGTTCTTTCACAACAACGATGATTATGATGAGTTTATCTTCTATCACCGCGGGGAATTTTTCAGCCGCGACAACATCGCCCCCGGCATGACCACCTTCCACCCCACCGGTTTCACCCACGGGCCGCACCCGAAAGCGTTTGAGACGGGCCGAAAATTCGCCCGCAAGGAAACCGACGAGGTGGCGGTGATGGTTGACACCCGCGATCCCTTGCTTATCTCCAAGGAGGCGGAAAGCATTGAATGGAAGGACTACGTATGGTCCTGGGGCGCCAAGAAAAAATAATTTTAGGAGTATAGGTAAATGAAACTCGCTTCACTCAAGGACGGGCGTGACGGCCGGTTGGTGGTGGTCTCGAAGGATTTGAAACGCCGCACCCCGGCCGGGGATACCGCCCCGACCCTGCAGGCGGCGCTCGATGACTGGCAAGATTCCGCCCCCAGGCTGGAGGCCCTGTACCGCAATCTTTGCAACCGGGTGATCACCGGTGAGCCGTTTGATGCGGCAGAATGCGCCTCGCCGCTGCCGCGCGCCTACCAGTGGGCCGACGGCTCGGCCTACGTCAACCATATCGAGCTGGTCAGGAAAGCCCGCGGCGCGGAAATGCCCGAGAGCTTCTGGAGCGAACCCCTGATGTACCAGGGCGGCTCTGACGAATTTATCGGCCCCTGCGAAGATATATGCGTGGAGGACGAGGCCTGGGGGATCGATTTCGAGGCCGAAGTGACGGTCATCACCGATGACGTGCCGATGGGCGTCAAAGCAAAAGCCGCTGGCGCCCACATCAAACTTTTTATGCTGGTCAACGACGTCTCCTTGCGCAACCTGATCCCGGGCGAACTGGCCAAGGGCTTCGGGTTTTTCCAGTCCAAGCCTTCCTCCGCTTTCTCGCCGGTGGCGGTAACCCGGGATGAGCTGGGCGGGGCCTGGCGGGACGGCAAGGTTCATCTACCGCTGCATGCGACGCTGAATGACACCAAGATCGGCAGCCCCGACGCCGGGGTCGACATGACCTTCAATTTCCCGGAACTGATCAGCCATGCCGCCAAATCCCGGCCGCTCGGCGCGGGCTGCATTATCGGCTCGGGCACGGTCTCGAACGTTGACCGCTCGGCCGGCTCGTGCTGCCTGGCGGAAGTGCGGATGCTGGAGATTATCGCCGATGGCAAAGCCAAAACCCCGTTTATGAAGTTCGGCGACCGGGTGCGCATCGAAATGTTCGACGCAGACGGAAAATCGATCTTCGGCGCCATCGACCAGAAAGTGAAAGCCTACAAACCCTGAAGCTACAGAAGAAAAATGACCCAGAAACCCGCCCCAAACCCCAAGGTTCTTCACATCCACCCTTATGTGCCGGGGGAAGCGGGGGACGGCGGGGGGCGCATCATCAAGCTCGCCTCGAACGAATCTGCGCTCGGCCCTTCGCCCAAGGTCAGGGAGGCGATCGAAGTGGAGCTCGGCTGCCTGGCGCGCTATCCCGATGGTTCTTCTACCCTGCTGCGTCAGAAAATCGGCGAGGTTTACGGCCTCGATCACAAGCACATCGTGTGCGGCAACGGCTCGGAACAGCTGATCGCTTACCTGGCGCAGATTTATGCCGGGCCCGGCGATCAGGTGATCCAGTCGGAATTCGGCTTTATTGCTTATAAAATCGCTACGCTGGCCGCCGGCGCCGACCTGGTCGCGGCCCGGGAGCGGGATTACACCACGGATGTTGATGCGATCCTGGCGGCGGTGACGGAAAAAACCAAAATCGTCTTCCTGGCCAACCCCAACAACCCGACCGGCACCTGGATCCCGGCTTCCGAAATGGGGCGCTTGCGGGACAAACTCCCCGCCCACATCCTTTTGGTGCTGGACGCGGCTTATGCCGACTATGCCGGGGAGAAGGAGTATCAAGCCGGAACAGAACTGGTGGATGCGGCGATTGCAACAGGCGCGGAAAATGTCTGCATGCTGCGGACCTTTTCCAAGATTTACGGGCTGGCGGCGCTCAGGATCGGCTGGTGTTATGGGCCGGAGAGCGTGATCGACGCCCTTAACCGGGTGAGGGGGGCTTTTAACCTCTCGACCCTGGCGCAGGCGGCGGCGATCGCGGCGCTCGATGACCAGGACTATATGGAAAAAGTCCGGCGGCTGAACAACGAGCAGCTGCCGCGGGTGGCAAGTGGGCTGAAAAAGCTCGGCCTCGGCGTCCTTCCCAGCGCCGGGAATTTTGTGCTGGCGAAATTTCCCGGCGGCGTTCATCAGGCTCGTCGGGTGTTCACGGATTTGAAAAAACATGGTATCATCCTGCGCCCGGTTGAAGGCTATCGCCTGGCGGAATTTTTGCGCATCACCATCGGCACCGCCGAAGAAAATGGCTTGCTGTTGAAGGCGCTCGGAAAGCACTTTAAGTAAATACTATAACTTATTGTAAAAAAAAGGAAAAACAATGATTAAAATAACCACCAGACTGGGCAAGGAAGTCGACGTCAACGACGACTACACGATTCCCCAGAAATGGCAAAAATTCACCCCTGAGGAGCACGCCAGATGGGACACCCTGTACGCCCGCCAGCGCAAAATTTTGAAAGGCCGGGCCTGTGATGAATTTTTGCGCGGGATGGACATGCTGAGGCTTTCGCAAAGCGGCATTCCCCATTTCGGGCGGCTTTCCGAGCGTCTTGAAAAAGCCACCGGCTGGACCGTGGTGGCGGTCCCCGACCTGGTCCCCGATGAGGTCTTTTTCGAGCACCTGGCCAACCGCCGTTTCCCGGCCTCCGATTTCATCCGCCGGGCCGACCAGCTGGACTATATCCAGGAGCCGGATATTTTCCATGACGTGTTCGGCCACGTGCCGATGCTGGCCCACCCGGTATTCGCCGATTACATGGAAGCCTACGGAAAAGGGGGTCTGCGCGCCGCCGGCAAGGGGGTTTTGCACAATCTGGCGCGGCTTTACTGGTATACCGTGGAGTTTGGGCTGATCAACCGCCCGGATGAGGGGATGCGAATCTACGGCGCCGGGATCGTCTCCTCGAAGACTGAATCGGTGTTTTGCCTCGAGGATGCCTCACCCAGCCGGATCCATTTCGAACTGCTCCGGGTGATGAGCTCCAAATACCGGATTGATGATTTCCAGCAGGTCTATTTCGTGATCGGCAGTTTTGAAGAGCTGTTCGAGGCGACCCTGCAGGACTTTGGCCCGATCTATCAACAGCTGCAATCCATGAGCGACCTGGAGATTACCTCCATCCTGGAGGCCGACCAGGTTTACACCGAAGGAACCCAGGCCTACGCCCAGGCGCGCGCGGGCCGCTAGGCCCTTTAGTTTGTCCCTCACGCAAATTGACCTCCGGTCAATGCTCCGGGAGGGCGGCAGACGACTGCCGCGCCAACACTTGTTGGCGGGAAGTATATCATTCAACCCCCTCGCCCCACCCCCTTGTCACCCCCGCGGCCTGTCCTCCGTAGCCTTGGCGACCCTGGCTACGCCGGAGGCTACGCCGAGGCGAGAGGAGGAAGGCGGGGGTCTGGCTGTCAGATGTCAGAGGACAGAACACAGTTGTCAGCTAAACATGAAATTTATGACCGTTTCCAACAACTGCTTACTGGCATCTGACATCTGTAATCCGGATACCGGCCTTAAGCCGGTATGACACCAAAAAACCCGGATGCCCGACTGAATCGGGCATGACAGAGTGCTTTACCAGGAACCACCAACTGCTCACTGACGCCTGTCAACTGCCAAGCCGGT
>JADFJJ010000071.1 GCA_022566215.1 Pseudomonadota bacterium
CCTGCCCATTCTTGAATGGTTGGAGGGGTAACCCAACGTTGTTTTATTAGACGATAAATAGTATCCTTTGTGGCCGGATATTATTGTGGCCATCATTCCGGCCTCTTTGTTCCTGCATTCCGCGTTTTTGATTCTTCGCCAGGCTCAAAAGGAATTCAGGATGAGCCAAAGCCAACCGAGTTGGTTTGAAAAAGATGGGACCCGGCGCACGGGCCGAACCTTTCGCGGCAAATTTATCGGGCGGTTATTTACATGCCCTTTCTTTTCCGCTTAAGTGTGCCTTCGCTCAGACACACGGTTAACCAACGGCACGAGGGGTTTCATGAAAAAATTTATCGCAATTCTGCTTTCAACCGCGCTTTTAACGTCCGCCGCACTGGCTAAGGACAAGGATAAAAAGGACGACGATCCGGCGGCCATTTATGCCGGGATCGAATTCCGCGCGATCGGCCCGGCGGTCACTTCCGGGCGCATCACGGATTTCGCCATGATCCCCGGTTCGCCGCACAAGTTTTATGCCGCCACCGCCTCCGGCGGGCTTTGGTATACCGCCAACAACGGCCAGATCTGGACGCCGGTTTTTGATTCCTACGGATCCTACTCGATCGGCGATGTGGAAGTGGACCCGAACGATGCGGCGGTCATCTGGGTCGGCACCGGCGAGAACAACTCGCAGCGCTCGGTCGGCTACGGCGACGGCGTCTATAAATCCATCGACGGCGGCAAATCGTTTAAAAATGTCGGCCTGAAAGACAGCCAGCACATCGGCAAGATCATCATCGACCCGAGGGATTCCAACATCGTTTATGTGGCCGCCCAAGGCCCCTTATGGAACGAGGGCGGCGACCGCGGCCTCTACAAGACCACCGACGGCGGGGAAACCTGGCAAAAAATCCTCGAGATCGATGAGCACACCGGGGTCAACGAGGTGATCCAGAACCCCGATCAGCCCGAGCTGATGCTGGCGACCAGCTACCAGCGGCGCCGGCATGTATGGGTGCTGATCGACGGCGGCCCGGGCTCAGCGGTGCACCGCTCCGATGACGGCGGCGCCAGCTGGAGCAAGATCACCGACGGGCTGCCGGACGGCGATCTCGGCCGGATCGGCCTGGGCATGGCGCCCAGTGATCCCAATATCGTCTATGCGGTGGTCGAGACCGCGGACGGGGGCGGCATTTACCGTTCGGACGATTTCGGCAAAACCTGGAACAAGCAATCGGACCGCGGCACCTCCAGCCCGCAGTATTATAACGAACTGGTGGTCGACCCCGGTAACCCGGACCGGGTTTATCTGATGGACACTTTTTTGAGCGTTTCCGAGGATGCCGGAAAAACCTGGGCCGCGTTATCGACCGAGGCCAAGCACGTCGACGAACACGCGCTGTGGATCGACCCCCGGGACACCGATCACCTGATCACCGGCAGCGACGGCGGGATCTATGAGAGTTTCGATCAGGGGGCGCACTGGCGCCATTACCGGAACCTGCCGATCACCCAGTTCTACCGGGTCGAGGCGGACAATGATTTTCCCTTCTACAACGTCTACGGCGGCACCCAGGACAACCAGTCGCTGGGCGCGCCGTCGCGCAACACCACGGTCGGCGGGATCGTCAATGCCGACTGGACCTATACCCTGTACGGCGACGGTTTCCAGACCCGGGTCGACCCGGAAAACCCCAACATCATTTATTCCCAATTGCAGTACGGGCTGTTGTTCCGCTACGACAAAAAGAACGGCGATAGGGTGTGGATCACCCCCCAGCCGGATCAGGGCGAGGATACCTACCGCTGGAACTGGAACTCGGCCCTGATTATCAGCCCGCACGACTCGAAGCGCCTTTACTTCGGCGCCGAATACCTGTTCCGCAGCGACGACATGGGCAATTCCTGGCGCAAGGTGAGCGGCGACCTGACCCGCGATCTGGACCGCAACAAACTGGAAGTGATGGGCCGGGTGTGGAGCGTCGATGCGGTCGCCAAGAACGATTCGACCTCGATCTACGGCTCGATCATTTCGCTCTCCGAAAGCCCGCTGCAGGAAAACCTGATCTATGCCGGCACCGATGACGGCCTGATCCAGATCACCGAAGACGGCGGCCAGACCTGGACCCGGGTTGAGCGGGTGCGCGGGGTGCCCGAGATGAGTTATGTCGGCGACCTGGCGGCTTCGTCCCACGATGTCAATGTGGTGTTCGCGACCTTCGACAACCACAAGAAGGGCGACTTCAAGCCCTACCTCTACCGTTCTGATAACAAGGGCCGGAAATGGACCTCGATCGCCGGGAATTTGCCGGAGCGGGGCACGGTTCACACCATCCAGCAGGACCACGTTGATCCCGGCCTGCTGTTCGCGGGAACCGAGTTCGGAGTCTTTTTCAGCCAGAATGGCGGCCACACCTGGACTCAGTTGAAGGGCAATTTCCCGACCATCGCGGTGCGCGACCTGGAAATCCAGCAGCGGGAGAACGACCTGGTGCTGGCGACTTTCGGCCGCGGGTTCTATATTCTGGACGATTACAGCCCGCTGCGCATCGATGCCGCCACCGTCAAGGACAGCGAGGCGTTTGTCTTTGAGATCAAGGATCCGTGGCTTTATGTCGAAAACGACCGTTTCCTGGGGGGCGCCCAGGGCAGCTTCGGCGACGATTTCTATTCCGCCGATAACCCGCCGTACGGGGCGGTCATCACCTATTACCTGAAGGACGGCCTGAAGACCAAAAAAGAAGTCCGCCAGGAAGCCGAACAGGAAGTGAAAAAGGAAGGCGGCGATAACTTCTACCCCAGCTGGGATGAACTTCGGGAGGAAGACTGGGAGGAAGCCCCGGCGCTGGTGTTCACGATCAGCGATTGGGATGGCAACGTGGTGCGCCGTATCACCGGGCCGTCGTCCGCCGGCCTCCACCGGATTGCCTGGGATTTGCGCACCTTTGACGTGACGCCGGTTTCGCTTGACGGCGGGGACGAGGAGGACGAAGAGGGCGGCCATTACGTCCTGCCCGGGGCCTATACGGTGGCCATGGCGAAACGCCACGGCGGGCAGTGGACCGAGCTTTCAGAGCCGCTCGGCTTTACCGTCAAGGCCTTGCTGCAGGGCTCGTTCGAGAGCGATCTCGAGGGCCTCCATGCTTTTATGACCAATTACAGCGAACTGATGCGCCAGGCGCTTGGCGCGGGCAAATACATGGCCGAGATCAGAACCCGCATCGATCACATCAAGCAGGCGCTGATGAGTGATCCCGGGGCCGGTCAGGCGTTAAATTCCCGCATCCGCGAGCTTGACCGGGACTTGAAGGAGCTGGACGTCCTGATGAACGGGGACCAGGCGATCATCTCGCGCAATGAACAGGCCCCGGCCTCGATCCGCGACCGGCTGTTCGGGACTTACGGCCTGCTGCCGTTCGTGCTGGCCTCCTCGCTGGAAAACCCCACCGATGAGGCCAGGGATTCGATCGCCAGCGCGCGGGTGGAATTCGACGCTTTGGTGATCCGGCTCGAGGCCCTGAATAAGGGCCTGGAGGCGCTCGAGGCGGAGCTCGCCGGCAGCGCCCCATGGACGCCTGGACGGGGGCCTAAAACAGAATAGAAACAATTGGTTATAATAGTTATTTAAACAAGAAAAGCGGGGTCCCGGCCCCGCCTTTTTTATTTGGCCACCCTCACCCTATCCCTCTCCCACATTATTTAATACCATTCAAACGCCATGATGGCTTACGCGCGACGACGCGCGGCGGGCAGTCGCCCTTGCCTCGGCTCAATTAGCCTCGGAAATTCATGATAACCTCCCGGCGCACAAGCGTGCGCCCGGCGATCGTTCGCCGCTCCCGCGAAGCGATAGCCTAAGGCTATCTTGCGTGAGCGAAAAAATTAAACGCTATAATACATCTGAAATTCGATCGGGTGCGGGGAGAGTTCGAAATCCGTCACCTCCTGCCATTTCAGCGCCAGATAGGCGTCGATCTGGTCGTCACTGAACACATCGCCCTTTTTCAGGAAAGCACGGTCGCGGTCCAGCTCGGTTAGGGCTTCGCGCAATGAACCGGCCACGGTCGGCACGTCCTTCAGCTCTTCCGGGGGCAGCGAATACAGATCCTTGTCCATGGCGTCGCCGGGGTGAATTTTGTTCTGGATGCCATCGAGCCCGGCCATCAGCATCGCCGAAAAAGCCAGGTAGGGGTTGGCGGTGGGATCCGGGAAGCGCACCTCAACCCGCTTTCCGTTTGGCGAGGTGGTGTAGGGAATGCGGCACGAGGCCGAGCGGTTGCGGCTGGAATAGGCCAGCAGCACCGGCGCCTCAAAGCCCGGGGTCAGGCGCTTGTAGGAATTGGTGGTGCCGTTGGTCAGGGCGTTCAGCGCCCTGGCGTGCTTGATAATGCCGCCGATGTAATAGAGCGCCAGTTCCGATAAATCGGCATAGCCGTTGCCGGCAAACAGCGGCTTCTTGCCCTTCCACAGCGACTGGTGGGTGTGCATGCCCGAGCCGTTGTCGCCCTGGATCGGTTTCGGCATGAAGGTCGCGGTCTTGCCATAGGTATGGGCCACCTGGTGGACGCAGTATTTGAGAATTTGCAACCGGTCGGCGGTTTGCAAAAGGGTGCCGAACATCATCCCCAGCTCGTGCTGGGAGGGGGCGACCTCGTGATGGTGCTTGTCCATCGGCAGGCCCATTTCCTTCATCACCGTGACCATCTCGCCGCGGATGTCGGAAGCGCTGTCGACCGGCGGCACCGGGAAGTAACCACCCTTCGGGCCGGGCCGGTGGCCCATATTGCCGCCTTCAAAATCAGATCCTGAATTGTGCGGGCTCTCGACGTCGTCGAC
This sequence comes from Pseudomonadota bacterium, assembly GCA_022566215.1. Lineage (GTDB taxonomy): Bacteria > Pseudomonadota > Alphaproteobacteria > Sphingomonadales > SMXR01 > SMXR01. Next base: position 4,819 of record JADFJJ010000071.1, read on the forward strand.
CTCATAAAAACCGAAGCCGTAACCGGTATCGAAGCGGACGTCGTCGAACATGAAAAATTCCGCCTCGGGGCCGAAGTAGGCGGTATCGCCGATCCCGGTGAACTTCAAATACTCCTCGGCCTTCTTGGCGGTCGAGCGGGGATCGCGGTTATAGGCCTGGCCGGTGGAAGGATCGAGGATGTCACAAAAGAGGATCAGGCTGGGCTGGGCCGAGAAGGGATCCATGACGCCGGTGGAAAGGTCCGGCTTTAAAGTCATGTCCGAATCGTTGATGTCCTTCCAGCCGGCGATCGACGAGCCGTCGAACATGATCCCGTCCTCGAGCATGTCGTCATCGAGATTTTCGGCATCCATGGTCAGGTGCTGCCATTTCCCCTTCGGATCGGTGAACCTGAGATCGATCCAGCGGAGGTCCTCGTCCTTTTTGAGTTTTGCTATTTTTTCAGCGGTAAGTTTTTGAAAATGAGCCACGGCCCGGTCCTTTGCAGATTTCTATATCTTGTGTCTCTCAGTGAATGGATGCACACCCCTTAGTGCGGAATTTCATAGAAATGCACCCATTGGCGCTTTCTGTCAACCGGCTTTCAGGGAAAAAAGGAATGGATTTTAGCGTGCCTGGTTGAGGGCGATTTAATAAATAAATGTCATGCCCGCCTCCGAGCGGGTATCCGGTAAATTTGGAAGCAATTCTCTGGTCTATAAGACAAAAACAAAACCCGGATGCCCGAATCTCGCCTGGGCGTAGCGGAAGCTCCGCTTCGGCGTAGCCTGGAAATAGGGGCCTGACAGTTTTATAATGTCACCCTCACCCTATCCCTCTCCCATCAAGGGAGAGGGAACTATATGGAGGGCTCCATCAAAAACCCCCTCTCCCCTTCCGCCGTCGCCGAAGGCTATGGCGGACAGGCCGAGGGAGAGGGATGGGGTGAGGGGTTAGTAAAAAGAAAAACTGTCAACTGTTTCCTGGTAACTGAAAACTGGCTCAGACCGCCTCGGGGCCGGTTTCGCCGGTGCGGATGCGGATCGCCTCGGCGACCTCGTAAATGAAGATTTTACCATCGCCGATGCGCCCGGTTTTGGCGGCGATCACTATCGCCTCGACCACTTTATCCAGCATCGCATCCTCGACCACCACCTCGACCTTGATCTTGGGCAGGTAGTCGACCACGTATTCGGCCCCGCGGTACAGCTCGGTGTGGCCCTTCTGGCGCCCGAACCCTTTGGCTTCGGTGACCGTCAGGCCGGAAACGCCTGCTTCCTGCAGCGCGTCGGTGACGTCGTCCAGCTTGAACGGTTTGATGATCGCTTCAATTTTTTTCATGGCTCAATGCGGCTTTCCGGCTTTAAGGTTTGTGCTATAGGTCTTATATCATGTTCAGGACGCGTGAGAAGCCTTCTTGACGGAACCGCTGCTTGAAGTTAAGGATGCGGCGCGTTTATATGGCGGGCGTAGCTCAACTGGTTAGAGCACTGGCTTGTGGTGCCAGGGGTTGGGGGTTCAAGTCCCCTCGCTCGCCCCACCCTGCTTCGCCAAGGCTACGCAGGGCGCAGGCCCTAAGTAGCCTTGAATTGCAAGCAGGAGTGCCCTGCATAGCTCCTGTCCTCCGTAGCCTTGGCGAAGGAGGATTAGCGACGCAGGGCAGTTAATCATGTATTATGTTTATCTAATCCAAAGTGTTTCCTCCCCGGATGAAAAGTATGTCGGGTTGACCGTGAATTTAAAAAAGAGATTGTCTGAA
>JADFJJ010000072.1 GCA_022566215.1 Pseudomonadota bacterium
CTCGATATAGCCCTCGACCCCGGTAATCTGGCCGGCGAAGCGCAGCCGCGGCTCAGCCTTCAGGCGCAGCTGGTTATCGAGCAGTTTCGGGGAATTCAGAAAGGTATTTCGGTGCAGGCCGCCGAGCCGGGCAAATTCCGCCTTCTCCAGCCCCGGGATGGTGCGGAACAGCCGGGTTTGCGCGCCGTATTTCATTTTGGTCTGGAAGCCGACCAGGTTGTAGAGGGTGCCGAGCTTGTTGTCCTGGCGCAGCTGGACCACCGCATGGGCTCGCCCGCCAGTCCCGGGATCGGTGAGGCCGACCGGCTTCATCGGGCCGAAGCGCAGCGTCTCCGGGCCTCTGGCCGCCATTACCTCGATCGGCATGCAGCCCTCGAAATAGGGAGTGGTCTTCTCCCACTCGTGGAAATCCATTTTTTCCGCCGCCAACAGGCCCGCGATAAAGGCGTCGTACTGACCTTCATCCATCGGGCAATTGATGTAATCGGCGCCATCGCCTTTATCGTAGCGGCTCTGGAACCAGGCGATGTCGAAATTGATGCTCTCTTTGGTCACGATCGGCGCGATCGCGTCGAAAAACGCCAGCTCCTGCTCGCCGGTCAGGCCGAGAATCGCTTGCGAAAGGGCCGGAGAGGTCAGCGGCCCGGTGGCGATGATCACCTGGCGCCATTTCTTGGGGGGAAGCCCGGCGACCTCGCCGCGCTCGAGCGTGATTTTGGGGTGATCTTCCAGCGCCCTGGTGACACGTGCTGAAAAGTCATCGCGGTCGACCGCCAGCGCCGAGCCCGCCGGCACCTTCGCGGCATCGCCGGCGGTCATGATCAAGGATCCTAAAATGCGCATTTCCTGGTGCAAAACCCCGACCGCGTTGTTCTCATGATCGTCGGAGCGGAACGAGTTGGAACAGACCAGCTCGGCGCAAGCCCCGGTCTCATGCACTTCGGTTTTTACCTCGGGGCGCATTTCATGGAGGATGACAGTGATGCCGGCTTCGGCGGCCTGCCACGCGGCCTCAGATCCCGCCAAACCGGCGCCGATGATATGGAGGATTTTTGCTTCGTCTGTCATCGCCCGTGTGCTAGCTTTTCCGTCATGAAAGGTCAATCAAAACAACCGGTCTCTTTTATAAATGCCGCGCTTGAGCGCTCGGTTGTCATTCGCGCGCTCAAGGTGGCGGTTATCATCGGCACCATATTGGTCGCCATCAACCACGGCGATGTGTTCGTGGGCGGCGGCGAGATCAACTGGTTCAAAATTGTCCTGACCTACATGGTCCCCTACGCGGTCGCCACCTATGCCGCGGCGGCGCAAATGATTTCAAGGGATTAAGCGCTCTTCTACTACCCCCTCACCCCACCCCTCTCCCACGGGGGGAGAGGGAGTTTAAGAAGCGCCCACTACAGTCCCCTCTCCCTTGATGGGAGAGGGATAGGGTGAGGGTGACAAATTATAAATGAATACCCGCATCCCCCTTCGCACAGGGCTTCGGGGGACAGGCGGAGGCGGGTATGACAAATTTGACTTTATTCCGATTTTCGAGAACTAGGCGGTTTTGCGCTTCTGCTTGAACATCGCATGGAGGAAATGGCCGGTGTAGCTTTTGGGGTTGGCGGCCACCTCCTCCGGGGTTCCCTCGGCGATAAATTCCCCGCCGCCGTCGCCCCCCTCGGGGCCCAGGTCGAGGATATAGTCGGCGCATTTGATGACATCCAGGTTATGCTCGATCACCACCACGGTATTGCCGCCGTCGACCAGCGCCTGGAGCACCTCGAGCAGTTTCCGGATATCCTCGAAGTGGAGGCCGGTGGTCGGCTCATCGAGAATATAGAGGGTCTTGCCGGTCGAGCGCTTGGAGAGCTCCTTGGAGAGCTTGACGCGCTGTGCTTCGCCGCCTGACAGCGTCGGCGCCTGCTGGCCGACCTTGATGTAGGACAGCCCGACCCGTTCCAGCATGCTGAGTTTTTCGCGGATCGAAGGCACCGCCTTGAAGAAGATATGGGCTTCCCCGACCGTCATGTCGAGAACATCGGCGATCGATTTTCCCTTGAATTTGATCTCCAGGGTCTCGCGGTTATAGCGCTGGCCGTGGCACTCATCGCACTGGACGTAAACATCCGGCAGGAAGTGCATTTCGATCTTGATCACGCCGTCGCCCTTGCACGCCTCGCAGCGCCCGCCCTTGACGTTGAAGGAAAACCGTCCCGGCTTGTAGCCCCTGGCCTTTGATTCCGGCAGACCGGTGAACCAGTCGCGGATCGGGGTGAAGACGCCGGTGTAGGTGGCCGGGTTGGATCTCGGCGTACGGCCGATCGGCGATTGGTCGATATCGACCACCTTGTCGAGGAATTCCAGGCCATCGACCCCTTCGTGCGCCCCTGGCACCGCTCTGGCGCCGTTCAGGTGCCGGGCCACCGCCTTGTACAGGGTCTCGATCGTGAAGGTCGACTTGCCCGAGCCCGAGACCCCGGTGATGCAGGTGAAGGTGCCGAGCGGGATCGATCCGGTGAGGTTTTTAAGATTGTTGGCGGTGGCGCCCTTGACGGTCAGCATCTGCCCCTTTTTGCCCGGGCGGCGCTGCTCCGGGACCGGTATCGATTTTTTGCCGGACAGGTACTGCCCGGTCAGGCTTTCCCTGGTGGCCATGATTTTGGCGACCGGGCCGGTCGCCACTACTTCGCCGCCATGTTCGCCGGCGCCCGGGCCGAGGTCGATGATGTGGTCGGCGGAATGCATTGCTTCCTCGTCGTGTTCGACCACAATCACCGTGTTGCCGATCTCGCACAGCCCATGGAGGGTCTTCAGGAGCCGGGCGTTGTCGCGCTGGTGAAGGCCGATCGAGGGCTCGTCCAGGACATACAATACCCCGGTCAGCCCCGAGCCAATCTGGGAGGCGAGGCGGATCCTTTGTGATTCCCCGCCCGACAGGGTCCCCGATTTCCTGGAAAGCGTCAGGTATTCCAGCCCGACGTTGTTGAGGAAACCGAGGCGGTCGATCAGCTCCCGCAAAATCCGCGCGGCGATTACCTGTTCTTTCTTCTTCAATGATGCAGGCAGTTTTTCGAACCAGGCGTGGGCCGCCTTGACCGACATCTTGGTAATCTCGCCGATGTGCTTGCCGGCGATCTTGACCGCCAGCGCTTCCGGGCGCAGGCGATGCCCTTCGCAACTTTCACAATCGGATGCGGTCATGTATTTGGAGAGCTCATCGCGCATCCAGCCCGACTCGGTCTCGCGCCAGCGCCGGGCGATCGAATTGACCACACCCTCGAATGGTTTGACCACTTCGTAGCAGCGCGCGCCATCGTTGTAGAGGAAAGTGACGTCTCCCTGGGTTCCGAACAGTACCGCAGCCTGAGCCGCCTCGGGGAGCATTTTCCACGGCATCCGCATGTCGAAATCGTAATGACCGGCGAGCGCCTCCAGGGTCTGGCGGTAATAGGGGCTGTCGGACTTCGACCACGGGTGGACCGCGCCCTCCAGCAAACTCAAATCCTGGTTGGGGACCACCAGCGCCGGGTCGAAATACTGTTTTTCGCCGAGGCCGCCGCACGCCGGGCAGGCGCCGTGGGGGCTGTTGAAGGAAAACAGCCGGGGCTCGATCTCCTCAATGGTGAAGCCCGAGACCGGACAGGCGAACCGTTCGGAAAAAATCAGTCGTTTGGGATTGCCCTGGTCATCCTTCTGGTCCGCGAACTCGGCCGTGGCCAGCCCATCGGCCAATTGCAGGCAGGTTTGCAGGCTGTCCGCCAGCCGGGTCTCGAGGCCCTCTTTGATTACGATGCGGTCGACCACCACGTCGATGTCGTGCTTGAATTTCTTGTCGAGGGTGGGCGCGTCGTGCAACTCGTAAAATTCGCCGTCGATCTTGGCGCGGGTGAAGCCCTTCTTGATCAGCTCCTGGAAATCGCGTTTGTACTCGCCCTTGCGGCCGCGGACAATCGGCGCCAGCAGGTAAAGCCGCGTCCCGGCCGGCAGCGCCATCACCAGATCGACCATCTGGCTGACCTGCTGGCTCTCGATCGGCAGCCCGGTGGCGGGCGAATAGGGAACCCCGGCCCTGGCCCACAAAAGGCGCATATAATCATAAATCTCGGTCACCGTGCCGACCGTCGATCTCGGGTTGCGGGAGGTGGTCTTCTGTTCGATCGAGATTGCCGGGCTCAATCCCTCGATATGATCGACATCGGGCTTTTGCATCAGCTCGAGGAATTGCCGGGCATAGGCGCTTAAGGATTCGACATAGCGGCGCTGGCCCTCGGCGTAGATGGTGTCGAACGCCAGCGACGATTTGCCGGAGCCGCTGAGGCCGGTGATCACCACCAGCTTATCGCGCGGGATGTCGACGCTGATGTTCTTCAGATTGTGCTCTCTGGCGCCTTTGACGGAAATATATTTCAGCATGGCCATGGTGTAATCCTACAGGGCCATTTTGTCCATGGATGAGTGTGCTGTCACTTCACAAATTTGAACCCCGGGGGATGACCTGTTTTCGAATTTTTGCGCCGTTTTCTTTTTCTGCTTTACCGATCTCAAAGGCGGTTTGCAGGCCCAGCCAGTATTCGGGCGTGTTCCTGAAATAGAGGGCGAGGCGGATCGCGGTTTCAGCGGTGACGCCTCTCCGCCCGCGCACGATGTTGGTCATGCGGTTTGGCGCAACCCGCAACGCTAACGCCAGCGCCGTGGCCGAAAGGTTATGCGGCGCCATGAATTTTTTCTTCAAAATTTTGCCCGGGTGAAGGGCCTTGCCTGGCGTAGTCATATACTTTTCCGATCTTTATCAGGTCGTTATAGGGTTTTTATAGGGTCTTTATCAGATGTTTATCCTGATAGTAATCTTCAATTATATGCAATACGTAATACATATAATATAAAGTATTGTCAAACAGAGAGAATTATTATGTACCCATTTTGTCCATGGGGTAGACCAATGTCACTTCACGTTTTTGGCTCCGGAATTGACAAAACGGTGAAAGGTGAAATAGCTTCAGGCAGGAGAACACGGATGTGGGACAGTGACCCGAAAAGCCTTCAAAAAGCGATTGTTGAGGCGATCGGCCCGGAGGCGGTCGAGTTTGAAATTCGCTTCCGGGCAATGTTCGGCGGCATAATGGCTTATGCGTACGGGCGCCCGTTTGCGTCGCTGTCAAACGCAGGTATCGCGGTAAAACTCTCAGAGGACGACAGAAGCTGCCTGATTGAAAAGGAAGACGGCTATCCGCTACGCTACAAACCAAGCGATCCCCCCAGCAAGAGTTATACGGTCATTCCGAAAAGCATTGTCGATGCGAACGGCGAGACCTTAAAAAAATGGCTGGTCTTGAGCATGAACCATTGCAAGAGCCTCCCGCTCAAGAAGAAAAAACCCCGTAAGTCAATAAAAGCATGAATTAATCCCACCCGCCCCCTTTTTCTGGCGGATTCGGGAAATAAAGTTTTTTTGCCCTCCACCGCTTCCGGGCCACACGTAATTAATGATTGAAAAACATGAAGTAAATACCTATAATGGTAGTGCTTCGCGGGGGGTGGCTCATGGATTTTTCAAAAATAAAAATTCCCCCACAAGCCAAGTATGTGGTGGCGGTTTCCGTGGTTTTAACTTTCCTGGGCGCGGTTTATCTGGACCTTCCGTCCGGACCCTCGGTTTTTCTTTTATTTCTGATGGTTTTTGCCCTGGTATCTTTTGTTTTCTGGATTTTTTCCAAGGTGAAAGGATAAGGAAATGACAGCTCCCCTTAAACTATTGTTTGGGTTTTTTCTTGGGCTGGGGTTAATGGCCCTGAGCGCCTGCGATCAAGCCTCCGACGAAGCAGCACCTACCGAAAAAGCCACAGAAGAGACCAGCGAGGCCGGTGATGATATGATGGGAGATTCCATTGATTTTAATGGGGAAATAATGGACGAACCAGCATCCGCAGAAGACCAGTTTGAGGTCACCGAGGTCCAATTCTTTTCATCCCAGATTGCCCCGACCCGGCCGGTGGGAGCGGTTTCGTTCGGGGATGAGATGGATTTGGCCGCTCCCCCCTTCGGGGTCATGATTCTGGCCCGCGGGGATGCCAAGAACCCCGCCATTTGCCGGGCTTTTTTTCCTACATGCTGGTGGTTGGTTTTGGCGAGGCGATCCAAGACAGGACGTTGGTTCCCACCTTTTGGCCCCTGAAAGGGCGCGCGGATATTTCAACCCAGGTTATGGAAGATTTGACCCAACTTGGGTTGACCCCTGAAACCGCCGAAGATATCCAGGCTTTCTGCGTTTTAGCGGCGCGCGGGGATATTTATGATTATGCCCTGGCCCAGGAAAAACTCTTTGGGTTGGGAAGCAAAATCGCTGATGTTTTTCTGGGAAAACCGCGAGCTCAAACGCACGAAGTAGCTACCGCACTGACCACCTTGGAATATATCCCCAAAGGTTCCGGGCAAGACCTCTTTAATGATATTCAGTGCGAATCTGCTCCAAGAACTTCAGCCAGTACACATGTGCTTGGTGTCCTGGGTCTGGCCTCCGGGGGCTTTTTTCTCTTCTGCTCGCCACTACGCCCCGC
>JADFJJ010000073.1 GCA_022566215.1 Pseudomonadota bacterium
AGGTATAAATCTCGTTAAGCGATTCCTCAACAATACGCCCTAAACGCAAGGCCTCGCTTTCCGCCTGCTTGTATTCGGAGATGTTGCGGGAGGTCGTGACCGCGGCGATCACTCTGCCCTTTTCGTCCTTGATCGGCTGGGTGTGGCATTCAAACCAAAGATACTCGCCTTTTTTATTCCTGAAGCGCACATCCTTGTAGAAAGATTTACCTTCCTTTAAAACCCGCTGGTTCCAGTTCTTGGCTAAATCTTTCTTGTCTTCGGGATGCACCGTACCGATAGTTTGTTTGCCAATCACCTCGCCCGGATTGATCCCAAGATGTTTTTTGAGCGCCGGGGTAATATAGGTAATTTCACCCTTTTCACCATGAAGCATAATGATATCACTGGCATTGTCAGCCAGCATTTTCAGTTTTTCCTCGGCCTCATGCTGCTCGGTGATGTTGCGGGAGGTCGTAACGGCGGCAATCACCTCGCCTTTTTTGTTCTTGATCGGCTCGGTATGACTTTCAAACCAAAGATACACACCCTTGGCGGATTTGAGACGGAGGTCGGTCAGAAAGGGTTTTCCTTCCCTGTAAACACGCTTTTCCCAAAGCTCTAATTTGCCCCTGTCATCGGGGTGAATTATCTCCAGTCGCGGGTTTTTGCCCCTCTCTTTTTCCGGATCATAGCCCAGATGTTTTTCAAATGAAGGAGTAATATAAATAACCTTGCCGCTGGAATCCCGGAGCGTGATGATATCGCTGGTATTTTCAGCCAGCATTTTCAGTTTTTCCTCGGCCTCATGCTGTTCGGTGATGTTTCGTGACGCCATAACCGCCGCGGTAACCCTGCCCTTTTTATCCTTGATCGGCTGGGTTACGGATTCAAACCAGCAGTAAGAGCCATCCTTGTGCCGGTACCTTACCCTCGAGGTAAACGGATTGCCCTTTTCCATAACACCGCGTTTCCATTCCGACCACAATGGCTTGTCTTCGGGATGCAGGATATCAAGACAGGTCTTCCCCAGCTGCTCGTCTATGGTCCAGCCCAGCTGGTTTTTAATGGAAGGAGAGACAAAAAGAATTTTCCCCGCGGTATCGAAAAGGAAAATAATGTCACTCATATTTTCAGTAACCAGGTTCAGTTTTTCCTCGGCCTCGTACTGCTCGGAAATATTCCGGGTCCTTGAAATGACCGCGGTCACTTTGCCGGCTTCGTCCACCACCGGGGTGCAAAGACTTTCAAACCAGATATACTGACCCTCGGCATGTTGAAAACGAAGACGGGAGATGCAGGGCTTCTTTTCCCCAAGAACAACCTTTTTCCAATCCGAGCGTGTTTTTTTCCTGTCTTCGGGGTGCACCATGTCCCATGAATTCTTCCCGACCGCATCTTCAGGATCAATTCCAAGATGCCGCTCCAGCGAGGGAGAGGCATAAATTACCCTGGAATTTGTATCTTCCAGAATAACGATATCGGTTGCATGGTCCGCCAGCATTTTGTACTGGTCTTCGGCCTCTTTGACCGCGGCCTCGGCCTGCTTGCGCTGGGTAATGTCGCGCAGCGAGCCGACAAAGATCGTCTCGCCGCCCTCTTCCTTATGGGAATTAATCACCAGTTCCAGAGCCACAGCCGAGCCGTCTTTCCTTCTGCCGGTGACTTCTTTTGGGCCGAGGCCGATGATTTTGGCCTTGCCGGTTTTCAGGTACTTGGACAAATAGCCGTCGTGGTGCTTTTTATCGCGCCGGTTCATCAGCATATTGACGTTATTGCCAACCACCTCTTTCTCGGAATAACCGAATATGTCTGTACAGGCTTTGTTAATAGAAAGGACAATCCCTTTTTCATCAATAACCACCAGGCCGTCGACCATTGTATCATTTATAATTCGTTGAAAATTGTCCGCCCCTTCCCGAGAAGGGGTCAATCCGGCCTCAGGGCCGAAATCCAATGGTTTCTTTTTTTCTGTTTTAACCAATCTGCTCTCCTCCCTTCAAACTGGGAAAACCTAAAATTGACTGGATATCCCCTCGAAACAACACCATTCCCGGGGACATACAAATAATTGTTACCGACTTTACCCAATTTTTGTGGATTTTCCAACAAGTTTTACTATTTTTATTAAAATATTATTTCATTAGTTTCAGGAAATACTTGTATTTATTTTGGCATTGTTTTGAAAAAAGCTTGGTTTTCCCCGTATTTTTTCGTAAAATGGCTCATACAGCACAATAATAATATACAGGTTTAAAACTTGATTAAAAAACAGCAAATAAAATCCTAATAATAAGTGTTAATTGCGATTGTTACTGCGGTATATTATATTAAGGGAGGGACTGAGCCTTTATCGGGACAGCTAAGAAAAGTATCATCGGGCCCAAAATAAGGACAGTAAAAGAATGAATAATGAGACAGCCGGCAAGTCCGGGAAAAAGATTCTCCTGGCGGAGGACGACCCTGATGTCCGGGAGATGCTGGCGCTGGCTCTCAGGTACGCCGGTCACGTTGTGACCTTGGCCGAGAATGGCAAGGAAGCCCTCAAGCTTTGCAGCGCCAATTCCTATGACCTGATTATTACCGATATCCTGATGCCCAAGCAGGATGGTTTCAAGGTCATCAGAAAATTGAAAAAAAAGCAGCGCGATATCCCGATCATCGCCATTTCCGGCGGCGGCGTTTCCGGCTCCCTGGATTTTCTGGAAAAAGCCAAGAGGTATGGCGCCTGCTGTATATTTGAAAAACCGTTCGAGCCGAAATTCTTTGTTGAAAGAGTGAACGAACATTTTTAAAATATAGTGTACTAAAAAAAAATAATCGGTTAGGCTGACTTTGGGTTGAAAACAACCCGCAATGAGAAAATATCTGGAGAGACACTTTGGTTAACATACTGGTGGCAGATGACGATCCTTCGATCCGTCATTTATACAAACTGATCCTCGAGCGCGAAGGACATAAGGTTTATTTGGCCAATGACGGGGTTGAGGCCCTGGTGCAGGCTAAAAAGCACCATATAGATGTCCTGATCACCGACATTATCATGCCCAGGAAAGAAGGCATTGAAACCATCGTTGAGGTTCGTGAAATGAATCCTGAGATCAAGATCATCGCCATTTCCGGCGGCGGCCGGAGAGGCAATCAGGACTTCCTCAGGATGGCTGAAATGGTTGGCGCCAACTACAGCCTGGCCAAACCGTTTGAGCCCCATGATTTGCTAAAGATCCTGAAAACCTGCCTGGAAAATTAAAGCCTGTGCCTGTTTCAAGGCTAATTGTTCCCGCATTATTATTCATTTTCGCTTTGATAGCCGCCCCTGCCTCGGCGGGCAGTGCTGTTTATTATCTTTTCCGGCATGCGGAAAAAGTGGCCGATGTCAAGGACCCCGGTCTGACCGGGGAGGGAAAAGCGCGCGCCCGGTATCTTGTGGAATTTTTTAAGGACAAAGGCGTCACTGATATTTTTTCCTCTGATTACATTAGAACCCGTGAGACCGTCGCACCTCTGTCAGAGGCGACCGGCATTCCGGTTGAGATTTATGACCCCCGGGATCTGGAAGGATTTGCCAGCCAATTAAGAGAATTAGAGGGGGTGATTGTAATCTCCGGGCATTCCAATACCACGCCTGAGCTGACCGCGCTTTTAACCGGTCAGGAAACCGAGCCGATGGGTGAGAGCGAATACGGCCGGCTATATGAAGTCCATATTGGTGAGAATGGGGAAACCACCCTGATGGTTCTGGCTCAAGATGTGGCGGTTGAATAAACCCGCTTTTTCTTTTCTGGATCGCCAATTCATGCTTTAAAAAACCTCTCGGCTTTGGTTTGATTTAAATCAATTGGCTTGTGGCAAAAAGGGGTATGCTGTTATTGTAGGAACGGATTAGGAGGGACACCCAGGTTATGCAGGTTCCATTGGAAATAAGTTTTGAAGGCCTTGAACATTCAGAATTCGTGGAAAAGCGCATTCGCGAGGAAGTCAGCAAGCTGGAACAGTTTTTTGATAAAATCATCTCCTGCCGCGTGACCGTTTACCTGCCCCACAAACACAAGACCAAGGGCAACCTTTACGCGGTCCGGATTTACCTCAGTCTGCCCGGCGGCAAGATGGTCAAGGTGGACCGCAATCCTGACCAACATCAGGCCCACGAACAACCCTATGTCGCCATCCGCGATTCCTTCCGCGCCGCCCGCCGTCAGCTTCAGGACCTGGTCGGGATTTGGGCCGGAAAAGTCAAAACCCATCAGGAACAAGTCAATGAAACCCAAGGGTGAGATAGAAGACCAGGTCTTTGAGATCAATCTGGACAAGGTTTGTTTTATCATCCTCAAGGTCCGGGAGTTTGAGGTCAAGGTGGCGCCGGCGGACGCTGATTCCGGACCGAACCCGATTGAAGACCTTGATCTCGATCTTCTTCAAGAGCGCCAGGATGACAGCGTTTATGACGAGCTGAGCTCCTTTATCGACAATCTCAATGTTGACGAGGGGCTCGACCTGATCGCCCTGATGTGGGTCGGGCGCGGCACCTATGACCCGGAAGATTTCCAGGAAGCCCGGGCGGTAGCCGCCAAAGAGGCCACCCATACCACGGCTGAATACCTGCTGGGAACGCCGCTTTTGTCCGAACATTTGCAAAACGGCCTCGATGCCTTTAACCTGTCCTGTGATGAGGCGGAAACAATCCATCTGTAAATTTTCACCAATTTGATTGAAATCAAGGCTTTGTTTCTGATCGTGGGTAAAGTTCCCCTCAACCATTTGGGCGTTGATCACCGGTGCTTGAGCGGTGGCGTTCGCCGGGAGGAGCTAGGCGATGAAACCGGATCTAAAAAAAGAAATTTTTCCCCTGAAAGAGGCGCGCGACATGGTCAAGGACCTGATGACGCCCAATCCGCTGATTTACTGGGTTGATTTTTTGCTCAGCGTCACGCTCGGCTGGGCGGCGTTTTATGCGACCCTGAAGCTGCCCTTTTTCACGCCGGTGCAGATCGTCACCTATCTTATCGCCTCCTTCGCCCTTTACCGGGCGGTTATTTTCACCCACGAACTGACCCACCTGAAAAAAGGCACCTTCAAGGCTTTCCGGCTGGTCTGGAATGTCATCTGCGGCTTTCCGCTGATGGTCCCCTCATTCACCTATCACGGGGTTCACAACGACCACCATACCCGGGATATTTACGGCACGGGGCGGGATGGCGAATATATCCCGTTTGTCAGCAAACGTCCGTTTCATATGATCACGTACGTCTTGCTGGCGTCTATCCTGCCGCTGTTTTTTGCCGTTCGGTTCCTGATCCTTGCCCCGCTCGGCTGGTTGAGTAAAAGTTTTGCGGGGTTCATCTGGGAGCGCGCTTCCTCGCTGACCATCGATCTGGCCTACCAACGCCCGGGGCTGGCCAAGCGGGATGACCCGACCTGGCGCTGGCAGGAATTCTTCACCTTTGTTTTTGGCTGGACGGCGATCGGATTGATCATATACGGCGCCATTCCGGGCGGGGCCCTGGTGCTGTGGTACGCAGTGGCTTTTTTGGTTTTCACGCTCAATTCATTCCGCACCCTGGCCGCTCACGCTTACCGCAATTCAGATGATCGGCCGATGACGGTGGCCGAGCAGTACCTGGATTCGGTCGATGTCCCGGGCCGCGATTTCCTCACCCCGCTATGGGCGCCGGTCGGGCTTCGCTACCACGCCACCCATCACCTGTTCCCAAACATGCCCTACCACGCGCTGGACCAGGCCCACCGGCGGCTGGCGGCGGGCCTTGCCGACAATACGCTGTATTTGAAGGCCACCCGCAAAAGCCTGTGGCATGCGCTGAAGGTTTTGTGGGGCGAGGCGAAAGAAGGGAAGGAATTGTCGGGGGCCTGATGGCTTTCGCCACGCTATTTTCGTCTCAGTAATAAAAAATTCAGCGCTTTAAGGGTGGGCCGAGGAAAATAACCCCCAGATCTTTCAGAAAATCCATGACCATATCGACGTTTTGATCAAAACGCTCTGGCGAGGCCGAGTAGATATAATTACAGGCCAGATAAAACCCGCCCGCGGACAGGTGCAAAACCTTGATCGGCAGTCCCTCATCGTTCCTTCCTTCATAAATGGTGGCCATCACGCCGCCAGAGTTGGCGCTGCCCTTGTAGGCCGAGAGACAATGGCCCCCGAACATCAAGTCAACCATTTCGTCGCTGACATCTTTTGAAGAATGCTCCTGGGGCGATTGAATAATCTGGGCCAGGGCCCGGGCGCCCGCCTCTTGATAGGCAGAGGCATTGAGTTTCTGGTCCGGCAGGCCTTCCAGGCTGATCCTGAGGCCTTCCGGCGCTTCGCCGGGGAAGGGTTCTTCATAAGGGGCAATGTCCAGAATAATCCGCTCCAGCGGCCGGCCGGCGGAGGCTTCCTCAAGGGTTGTCTCCTCGACACTCCAGTCTTTCGGGACCAGCATTTCCACCTTGGCTTTGGTAAATTTATTGGCCGAGAGATGGAGCATCAAATCCGGCGAGCTGTAGGCATAAGTTTCTGTTGTGGTATCGAAAATATCTTCAAAGG
>JADFJJ010000074.1 GCA_022566215.1 Pseudomonadota bacterium
TTGGCGATCAGGAAGTAATGCTTCATGAAGCGTTCGACCTTGTTGAGGCCGGGGTGATCCTGATACCGGAACTCTTTCGCCAGCGCCAGCTGCATGTCAAAGGTCACCCGTTCCTCCGCCCGTCCATTCAGCAAGTGCAAATGCTGGCGTACCGTCCACAGAAAATTTTCCGCCCGCCGGAACGTTCCAAGTTCCTTGCTGGTAAAAATTTTCTTGAGGACCAGGCCGGAGATATCCTCAACCCGGTACAGGAACCGCGCCAGCCAGAACAGCGTATGGAGATCCCTCAGCCCCCCCTTGCCCTCCTTCAGGTTGGGCTCCACCACGTAGCGCGAGTTTCCCATCCGCTGGTGGCGCCGGTCCCGTTCCTCCAGCTTGTCCTCGACAAACTGCCGTCCCTTGCCGGAGATGATTTTTTTCCGGAATTTTTTCTCAAACTTTTCAAACAGCTTTTTTTCACCCGTCAGATAGCGGGCATCCAGCAAAGATGTCTTGATGCTGATGTCGCCTTCCGCCATCTGGATGCAGTCATCCCCGGTGCGCAGCGCATGGCCGACCGTCAGCCCCAGATCCCACAGCACCTGGAGCATAAATTCGGTAACTTTTTCCACCCACGGCCCTGGTTTATAGGGGATCAGGAACATTACATCGATGTCCGAGTAAAATGCCAGCTGGCGCCGCCCGTAGCCGCCAGTAGCGACCAGGCAGATCTGCTCGGAAGAAGTCCGGCCGCCGGTCCGGAACACCTCCTCGCGGGCCAGCCGGTCGAGGGCGGTGATGGTTTCGTCCATCACATCGCTCAAACGCCGGGCGGCCTCAAGCCCGGTGATTTTTCTTTGTTTCAGGGCGCGGGCGATTTGGGCTTTTTGGTCCAGGAATTTTGGCTTCAAAAACCCCACCACCCTGGCCCTCTGGACGTCATGGGGTTGCCCTTCCACGGCCAGACTTTTGATGTCTTCAGGCCTTGACCCTTTTTTGACGGGTTCCTTATGCGCACCCTTTTCCACGGGTTCAGGAATCCTTCTTCTTCAGCAGGCGGCGCAGGGAATACAGTTGCTCCAGGGCCTCCTTGGGTGACAGTTCATCGGGATTTGTTTTCTCCAGCGCCTCGGCGATCAAGGCATCCGGGCTGGAGCCACGGGGAGGGCTCCGGGCCGCCTTCTGGAACAGCGGCAGGTCCTCGATCGCCTTTCCCTGTCCGCCTTCCTCACGGGCCGCCTCAAGACTTTCCAGGACCTGGAAGGCGCGCTCCACCACCGCCACGGGAAGCCCCGCCAGTTTGGCCACCTGGATCCCGTAAGACCGGTCGGCGGCGCCCGGGGCGACCTCATGCAAAAAGACCAGGTCGCCTTTCCATTCCTTGACCCGCATGGTGTGGAGCGAGATGTTTTCCAGCCTGGCATGGAGCGCCGTCAGCTCATGGTAATGAGTAGCGAAAAGGGTGCGGGATTTGTTCACTTCATGCAGATGTTCAATCGCCGCCCAGGCGATCGACAGCCCGTCATAAGTGGCAGTGCCGCGGCCAATCTCATCCAGGATCACCAGCGACTTTTCCCCGGCCTGGTTCAGGATCGCCGCGGTTTCCACCATTTCCACCATAAAAGTGGAGCGGCCCTGGGCCAGGTTATCGGAAGCGCCGACCCGGCTGAACAGGCGGTCGACCACCCCGATATGGGCCGAGGCGGCGGGGACGAACGAGCCCATCTGGGCAAGAATGGCGATCAGCGCGTTTTGCCTCAAAAAAGTGCTTTTGCCGGCCATGTTGGGCCCGGTCACCAGCCACAAGCTGTGGCCAGCGCCCAGATCACAGGCATTGGCGACAAACGGGATATCCCCCGCCTGCTGCAGCGCTTTTTCCACCACCGGATGGCGGCCTTCGGCAACCTCGAACGCCAGGCTGTCATCGACCGCCGGGCGGACATATCCGGCCTCGATCGCCAGGATGCTTAACGCCGCCGAAACATCGAGGGCCGCCAGCGCCTCCGCCGCTTTTGAAATCTCCGCGCTGTTTGCCAGCACTTTTTTGGCCAGGTCTTCAAAAATCTGCAGTTCCAGCGCGGTGGCCTTGTCGGCGGCCTGTGAAATCTTTCCCGCAAGGTCCGACAAATCCGGGGTTGAGAAGCGCACCGAGGAGGCCATCGTCTGGCGGTGAATGAAGGTTTCGTTCAGCGGCGCGGCGAGAAATTTTTCCCCATGCCGGGCCGCAACATCGATATGAAAGCCAATGATATTGTTATGCTTGATTTTCAGGTTCGGCACCCCGGTTTCCTTCCGGTAGCGGCCCTCAAGCGCGGTGATCAAGCGGCGGCTTTCATCGCGCAAGGTCCGGAACTCGTCGAGCGCGGCATTGTACCCCTTGGCGACAAATCCGCCGTCACGTTTAAGCAGTGGAAGATCGGCCTTGAGCGAGCGGGTCAACTCCTGAACCAGCGTTTCATGCCCTTTCAGGGCGCTCAGCGCCGCTTCAATTTCCCGCGGCAAATTTTCCTCCAAAGGCTTGCCGGGAAGGTCGAACAGCGCCCGGATATCCATCGCTCCCTTAAGGCCATCGCGGATCGCGCCCAGATCCTTAGGCGCGCCGCGGTCGAGGCTGAGGCGGGACAAGGCCCGTTCCAGATCAGGGGTTGAACGCAGGATTTTCCTGATTTTCTCACACAAGAATTCGTTGCCATTAAAAAACGCAACCGATTCATGCCGGGCATGGATCGCTTTGACATCGGTCAGGGGCCCCAGCAGGCGGCTGGTCAAAAGGCGGCTGCCGGCGCCGGTTACGGTCCGGTCGATGACCTGGATCAGGCTTCCCTTGCTCTCCCCGGACAGGGTCCGGGTCAGCTCGAGGTTTTTGCGGGTCGCCATGTCGATAATCATGGCCGCGCCCGGATCCAGTTTTTTTATCGGCTTCAGGGCCGGCATCAATCCTTTTTGGGTTTCCTTGAGATACCCCAGCAGCGCCCCCGCCGCCGCCAGGTCGCTGCGCGAAAACGTCCCGAACCCGTCCAGAACCTTGACGCCGTAGATAGCTTTGAGCAGGTTTTCCCCCTCCAGGCTGTCGAAGAAAGTACTCTCCAGCGGCATCATCCGGTCCGCCCAGGGGCTCAACAGGCGGGCGTTTTCGTCCCCCTCCAGGAAAGCTTTGGCAATCAGGATTTCCCCGGGGTTGAACCTGGTCAGCTCCCCATCGAGAGTATCGGGGGAGGCCGGCATGACCGAAAAATCACCGGTCGACATATCCACCAGCGCCAGTGACAGCTTACCCTCCGCCTGGCCGAGGGCGGCCAGGAAATTATGGCGCCGGGCGTCCAGCAGGGTATCCTCGGTCAGGGTGCCGGGAGTGATCAGGCGGGTCACCTGACGCTTGACCACCGCTTTTGGGCCCCGCTTCCGGGCTTCCGCCGGGTCTTCGACCTGCTCGCACACGGCCACCCGGAAACCCTTGCGGATCAGCCGCGCCAGATAGGTGTCGGCGGCATGGACCGGAACCCCGCACATCGGGATATCCTGGCCCAGGTGCCGGCCCCGTTTGGTCAGGGTGATGTCGAGCGCACTCGCGGCCGCCACCGCATCGTCAAAAAACAGCTCGTAAAAATCACCCATGCGGTAAAACAGCAGGCAATCGGCGTTTTCCCCCTTGATTTTCAGGAACTGGGCCATCATCGGCGTGACCTCAGCCGTCTTTTTCCCTGCGGGGGTCTTTTTTTCCTTTTGCGCCACGGTTTTTATCCCAATCATCCCTCTGCTGTTCCCGGCCAATATAGATTAGCCACAGATTAGCCACAGATTAGCCTATGGGTTGGGGCTTTAAAAGGTGAAATCAGGTAAGTACCTAGGTAAATATCCTGTGCCCGTCTTCGCGCTGGTCGTATTTCCTGATCAGGAACAGCAGAATAAGCCCGGGCACCGCCGCAACCATGGTGATAATGAAAAAAGTCGGCCAGCCAAGTTGTTCCGCCAAAAGGCCGGAGGCGGTCGAAAGCCAGGTCCTTGAGATGGCAAACAGCGAAGAGAAAAGGGCATACTGCGTCGCGGTGTAGCGGACATTGCAAAGGATCGAAAGATAGGCCAAAAAGACCGCCGTTCCCATCCCGCTGGCGAGATTTTCGGCGGCGATGGTGGCCGCCAGAAGCTCCAGGTTATAGCCAACGTAGGCCTGGACCACAAACAAGGTGGTCGAGACAATCTGGACAAAAAAGCTGATCAAAAGGGCCCGGAACAAGCTCACCTTCGCCAGCATCACCCCCCCGATAGCCAACCCTCCCATGGTCGCCCAGAAACCGAAAAGTTTTGCGACATTGGCAATTTCAATTTTTGAAAACCCGAGGTCGATCAGAAACGGATTGGTCATGGTGCCAACCAGCGCATCGCCAAATTTAAACAGCGTGATAAACAGCAGGATAAACACCCAGCCCTTTCTGGTCAGGAAATCCGCAAACGGTTCGATCACTGCTTTTCCCAGCCACGCGGCGGCATCTTTGGGCTTGTCATTTTTTGCGGCGGCCTCAGAGGCTTGCGGTTCCTTGGCCAGAAGCGCCGCCGCCGAGCCCACCAGGATCAGCCCGGCCATTGCCATATAGGCGACGCTCCAGGAATAAAAGGTAGCCAGGTAAAGCGCCCCGGCGCCCGAGGCCAGCATGCCAATGCGATAGCCATAAACGTAGGCGGTGGCCCCCGCGGCCTGTTCCTTTTTTTCCATTTTTTCAATCCGGAAGGCGTCGATGACGATGTCCTGGGTGGCTGAAAAAAAGGCCACGGCAAACGCCAATACCGCCGTCATGGCGGGGTCCAGCGCTGGCGAAGAAAACCCCAGGGCAATAATGAATACAATCAACAGCGCTTGCGAAAACAACAGCCACGACCGGCGCCGCCCGAACAGTTTCCCAAGGATTGGCAGAGGCAGCTGATCGACCAGCGGCGACCATAAAAACTTTATCGTATAGGGCGTTCCCAGCGCGGCAAAAATCCCGATCGTGGTCAGATCGACCCCGGTCTCGCGCATCCACACAAAGAGAGTAGAAGCGGTCAGCGCCAACGGCACCCCGCCCGAGAACCCCAACGCCATAATGGTCAGGAATTTCGGTTGGAAATAAATCATCCAGGGTGATTTTTTTACGCGGCTTACCGACATATCCTGTATCTTAGCGGTGGATTATCTTAAGGAAAGAAAAAAGCGCCAATCAGAGGTTCATCTGCGGGTGAATGCGCCGGTAGGACAGCGCCTCGGCGACGTGGTGGCGGCGGACGCCCTCGGCCAGCTCCAGATCGGCCAGGGTCCGGGCGACCTTTAAGACCCGGTGGTAGCCGCGCGCCGTCAGGTGCATTTTACCGGCCGCTTCGGCCATCAGCCTGGCGCCGTCCTGATCGGGGCTGGCGACCGCCTCCAGCAGTTTGCCGTCGGCCTCGGCGTTGGTGCGGATGGTCTCGCCTTTCACACTTTTATAGCGCTCCAGCTGGATAAAGCGCGCGCTGGCGACCCGTTCGGCGACATCGCATGAGGATTCAGCCGCCGGCGGCAGGGTCAAATCGCTGGCCTTGACCGCCGGAACATCGACATGGATGTCGATCCGGTCGAACATCGGCCCGGAGATTTTGGCCTGGTAGTCGGCGGCGCAGCGGGGCGCCCGGGTACAGGCCAGCGCGGCGTCGTCGAGGTAGCCGCAGCGGCACGGGTTCATCGCCGCGACCAGCTGGAAGCGGGCCGGATAGGTGACATGGGCGGCGGCGCGGGCCACCACCACCTGGCCGGTTTCCATCGGCTGGCGCAACGATTCCACCGCTTGGCGGGAAAATTCCGGCAGCTCGTCGAGGAACAGCACCCCGTTGTGGGCCAGTGAAATTTCCCCCGGCCTGGCCTTGGCGCCGCCCCCGGTCAGGGCCGGCATCGAGGCCGAATGGTGGGGGGTGCGATAGGGCCTGGCCCGCTGCAGCGTGCCGCGTTTCATCTCGCCGGCGATCGAGGTGATCATCGAGGTCTCGAGCGCTTCTTCGGGTGTCAGGGGCGGCAGGATGCCGGGCAGGCGCGCCGCCAGCATTGATTTTCCCGCCCCCGGCGGGCCGATCATCAACAGGTTATGGCCGCCCGCCGCCGCCACCTCGAGCGCCCGCTTGGCGGTTTCCTGGCCCTTGATGTCCCGGAGGTCGGGATGGCTTTTTTCATCCAGCACCTCTCCGGGAAGCGGCTGGGAAAGCACCTGCTCCCCCTTGAAGTGATTCAAGAGGGTCAAGATATCGGGCGGGGCCAGGATCCCGACCTCACCGGCCCAGGCGGCCTCGGGACCGCATTCCTCGGGGCAAATTAATCCCAGGTTTCTGGCGCTGGCGTGAAGCGCCGCCAGCAGCACTCCGGGGACGGAACGGATCCTGCCGTCCAGCCCCAGCTCCCCGAGCACCACACGTTCAGTCAGTTCGTCCTCGGCCAGCGCGCCCAGAACGCTTAATAAGCCGAGCGCGATCGGCAAA
>JADFJJ010000022.1 GCA_022566215.1 Pseudomonadota bacterium
ATTTTGGAGAAATTTTTCATCATTGGGCCGCTCCAGCGATCAGGCTGCCGGCCGCCGCGCGCGCCTTGTCGGTAACCTTGGCGCCACTGAGCATACGGGCGATTTCCTCGCGCTTGGCGTATTGGTCGAGGGGCGTAACAACGGTCAGTGTTTTGCCGCCTTTGTCCTCCTTGCCGACCCGCCAGTGGGTGGTTGCGCGGGCCGCCACCTGCGGCGAATGGGTCACCACCAGCACCTGGACCGTGGCCGCCAGGCGCGCCAACCGCTCACCGACCGCATCAGCGACGGCGCCGCCGACCCCGCGGTCGACCTCGTCAAAAATCAGGGTTGGGGCGGAACCGGCGCTCGCCAGCACCACCTTCAGGGCCAGGATAAAGCGCGCCAGCTCGCCGCCGGAGGCGATCTTCAGGAGCCCCCCGAACGGCGCACCGGGATTGGTGGAGACCTCAAATTCCACCCGCTCGGCCCCCTCCGGCCCCCATTTTTCCTTTTGGATATCCTCAAAGGCGGTCCGGAACCTGGCCTTTTCCAGCT
Organism: Pseudomonadota bacterium; assembly: GCA_022566215.1. Classification (GTDB taxonomy): domain Bacteria; phylum Pseudomonadota; class Alphaproteobacteria; order Sphingomonadales; family SMXR01; genus SMXR01. The sequence goes on from JADFJJ010000022.1 coordinate 535, forward strand.
TCAGCGGCGCCAGTTCCCCAGCGACCCCCTGATCGAGGGCCTTGGCGGCTTTTTTCCGCTCATTGCTCAAGGCCAGGGCCGCGCCCTCGAATTTCTTGCGGCGCCCGGCCGCTTTGGCTGCCAATTCTTTCAGGGCCTGGTCCCCCTGCTCAAGGCCCGCCAGTTTTTTCTCCAGCGCGGTCCGCAGCGAAGGCAGGTCGTCAACCGGACACCTGTGCTTGCGGGATAGCGCTCTCAGCGCAAACAAACGCTCTTCCACCGTCTCCAGCTGGTTCTGGTCGCAGTCCAGCTCCCGGGCGGTCCGGTGCAGCACCGCAACCCCTTCCTGCGCCCCGCCCGCCGCGCTCTCCAGGGCTTCCAGGGCCGGTTTTAAATGCCCAGCCAGCTCACCCGGCAATCTTTCCAGACGGCGCAGCGCACTGCGGATTTTACTCTCCACTCCATCCCCCTCTTCCAGCAGCCTCAGGATCTCGATCAGCTGCCGGGTGGCTTTTTCCCCCTGCATCATCAGGGCTCTCTTTTCCGCCAGTTCCACTTCCTCGCCGGCTTCGGGCGCCAGGGCGTTCAGTTCCTCAAAACAATGCCGGTCGTATTCTTCCCCGGCGTGCTTTTTTTCAAGCTCCGCCTTCAAGGCCTGCACCCGCCCTTCGGCATCCCGCCAGGCGCTGTGGAGGTTCGCCAGCGCCTTAACCCTGGTTTCGAGCCCGCCAAAAGCGTCCAATAGCATCCGGTGGCCCCGGGGGTTCAAGAGACCGCGGTCATCATGCTGGCCATGGACCTCCACCAGCGTCTCTCCCAGGGTTTTCAAAAAACCGACGGTCACCGCCTGGTCGTTGACGAATGCCCGGCTGCGGCCATCGCTGGAAAGCGTCCGGCGCAGAATCAGGCGCCCTTGTTCGGGGTCGATGCCGAGGCCCTGATCGCGGATGAGAGAAAACGCCGGATGCCCGTTGGCAAGCATAAATTCGGCGGTCGCCCCGCCCTGCTCCGCCGCCTGGCGCACCAGCCCGGCATCGGCCCGGCCGCCGAGCGCAAGGTTGAGGGCATCCAACAGGATCGATTTTCCGCCCCCGGTCTCACCGGTCAGGATGCCAAGGCCCCTTTCAAATGAAAGCGACAAGGTTTCAACCAGGACGATGTTGCGGATGGTCAGGGCTTGAAGCATGGGTGATAAGCCTCATTCCCGGTCAGCTAAAAAATTCCCAGGAATTTTTTCTTGCGCGGCTCTTCTTCTGTCAAGTTGGCATCCGTCAGCAGGCCGTAGGAGTATTTATACCATTTGCTTCTGGGAAAATTGTACCCCAGGACCGAGGCCACCTGCTGGGCCTCGGCCGGGACGCCAAGCGCCAGGTAAACTTCCACCAGACGGTGCAGGGCTTCCGGAGCATGGGTGGTGGTCTGGTAATCATCAATCACATTCTTGAACCGGATCAGGGCCGCCAGATATTGTTTCTGGCCCTGGTAAAAGCGCCCGATTTCCATTTCCTTGCCGGCCAGATGGTCCCTGGTCAGGTCTATTTTCAGCCGGGCGTCATCGGCATAAGCAGTATCCGGATACCTGAGGGCGACCTGTTTTAGCGCATTCATGGCCTGTTCGGTCACTTTTTGGTCACGGCCGACATCGGTGATCTGTTCGTAATAACTGATGGCAATCAGGTAATAGGCATAAGGGGCGGAGGCATTGCCCGGGTGGAGCGCCAAAAAACGTTCCGAGGCCAAAATAGCTTCCTCGTAATCGTTGGCCTGGTAGTAGGAATAGGCCGACATCAACTGGGCCCGCCGGGCCCATTCGGTATAGGGGTGCTGGCGCTCAACTTCATCGAAATATGCCGCTGCGATTGGATAGTTTTTCCGGTCCAGTTGGGCTTTTCCCTGGTTATAAAGCACTCCCACTTCACGGGCGACGTACCGTTCCTCACGCTTTTTGCTGGAACAGCCGGTGATAAAAACAGCAACCAGAATCAGGGTAATAATTTTTACCGTACGTCTTTTGAGCATGATTTTTCGAACTCTCTATTATATGTTGCAATTGTGTGGACTTTTACAACTTATATGTATATTATTCACGAAGCCGGCAGGGTCTGTTTCATTTCCGGACTCTTCTTACAATAAAAACCGGGGATAAAAAAGGCAAGAATAATGAAAAAACCTGCGAAAACTAAAACGGTGCGGAGCGCCGCCCTCCAGGACCTGGAAAAGGCGATCGGAGCCCGGATCAGGAAAAGAAGGATGGAGTTGGGTCTGACCCAGATTCAACTGGCGGGTAAACTGGGGCTTTCCTACCAGCAAATCCAGAAGTATGAAACCGGACTTAACCGGATCAGCGCCGGGCGCTTGCACCAGATTTCCAGGTTATTGTTTATTGACACCAGTTATTTTTTCAAAGGGCTGGATCGCACCCCCGAAAGCAGCAGCAAAACGAATTTCAAAATCCCGGTCATTTACCTGGAAGGAATGCACCTGGACAAGAATGTCCAGCAGGCGATCGCCAACCTGGTTTCAGTCATGAGCAAACATATCCACTAGGGCCGCGGATGGCAGTCCTTCAGTTTATCCCTCACGCAAGATAGCTTTCAGCTATCGCTCCGGGAGGGCGGCAGACGACTGCCGCGCCAACGCTCTCGCCTGGGCGAAGCTGAAGCTTCGCTTCGGCGTAGCCTGGTGTTGGCGGGAAGTTTATCATTCAACCCCCTCACCTAAATCCTCTCCCACGTTGGGGAGAGGACTTAATTTTAGTCCCCTCTCCCTTGATGGGAGAGGGTAGGGTGAGGGTGAAATAAACTGGAGGTGCGCCTAGCACCGACCGGGGCCACCCGGCCCCCGCGAACCGTTTCGCGCCCCCGTGGAGCCGTGAGCGAAGCTCACTGGCGTGAACGATAAACAAAAGGGCGCCCCCTCACCTAAATCCTCTCCCACGTTGGGGAGAGGACTTAATTTTAGTCCCCTCTCCCTTGATGGGAGAGGGATGGGGTGAGGGTGAATTATCGGTTTGCAGTGGCTAACTGTCAGTAATCAGTTAGCAGTTATCAGGTTTCAGTTGTTTCTTACTGTCATCTGCCAACTGCCAACTGCCAACTGATTAAGCCTGTTTTCTAAGGAAAGACGGGATTTCCAGTTGATCATCCTGTTCTTCGATGTCAGCCGCCGGCTCCTTTTTGGCGGCCTCATCCTCAAACGTTTCGGGGAGGTCCATTTTATCTTCCATATTAAGGATATTGTCGGTCTCGAAGCCCCCTTCCGGTTCGGGTTCAAAATCCGTCATGGAGGGCTCTGAACGCTCTTCAAGAACCTTGCCGGAGTCGCTGAAAACACCCTTGATGCCTGCCGCCATGCGGCTGAACAGACTTTTCCTGGGCGGTTCGGCTGACGGTTCCTCGATCAGCGGAGGATCTTCCTCGTCGGCCACAAACTCAATGCTTTCCTGAAACAGGCTGCGGCGTTTGGCCTGGGAAAAGGGATCATTATCTTCGGCCTTCATTTCTTTCATCTGGTACGATGGCGCGGGCGCCTTTTCCGGGCCGGCGGCGTGAACCAGCTCCTCTCCCGCGCCGGGTTCAATTTCACCATCGGCGAGGGTGGCATCCTCCACCTCGGCAGCCTCGGGCATGGCAAAATCGTCAACCATCCCAACCGGTTCGGGTTCGGCCTGGGAGGTTTGATGCGGCGGGGTTTTCTCAACTTCGCCCTCAGCGCCCACCTCGAAATGAAGGGTGGTGGCCTCTTCATCGTAGTCCCCGGTGGCCAAGGAAGCGCCGGAGCTGGATTTTTTCAGGTAGGTAACGCCGGTCGCTACGATTGAAACCCTCATCTTCCCTTGCGAGTCTCCATGGAACGCGGAGCCGACAATGATGTTGGCATTCTCGTCCACTTCCTTGCGGATGTGGTTGGCGGCCTCGTCAACCTCGAACAGGGTCAGGTCGGTCCCGCCGGTGATGTTGATAATAACCCCTTTGGCGCTGCTCAGCGACATTTCATCCAGCAGCGGGTTGGAAATCGCTGTCTCAGCGGCCTTCAGCGCCCGGCCCTCGCCGCTTGCTTCCCCGGTCCCCAGCATGGCGGTTCCCATGTTGTGCATAATCGTCTTGATATCGGCGAAATCAAGGTTGATCAGTCCGGGATGGAGCATCAGGTCGGTGATCCCGCGCACCCCTGAGCACAGAACATCATCGGCCATGGCGAAAGCCTCGGCGAAGGTGGTTTGCTTGTTGGCCACCCGGAACAGGTTCTGGTTGGGGATAACAACCAGCGTGTCAACAAAGGGCTGCAGTTCATAAATTCCCTCTTCGGCCAGTTTCATGCGCCGCTTGCCTTCGAAATCAAACGGCTTGGTGACAACCGCAACGGTCAGGATTCCCTGGGCCTTGGCGGCTTTGGCGATCACCGGCGCGGCGCCGGTTCCGGTGCCGCCGCCCATGCCGGCGGTAAGGAACACCATGTGGCACCCGTTGAGGGCGTCTTCAATCTGGCTGATCGCCTCTTCCGCGGCGGCGCGGCCGACATCCGGATGCGATCCGGCGCCAAGCCCCTCGGTGGTCTCAACCCCGAGCTGGATTTTCAGCTTCGCCCGGGATTGCGCCAGGGACTGGGCGTCGGTGTTGGCGGCGATGAAATCAATGCCCTGGAGCGCCGTTTCCACCATATTGTTGACGGCATTGCCGCCGGCGCCGCCAATCCCGATAACCGCCACCTTTGGTTTCAGCTCGGTAAGTTCCAGTGATGTAAATTCGATGGCCATATCAGCCTCCTTTTTGTTAATCAGGTTGTTAAATGTTGCTAAGTTTCAAAGCTCTTTTCCAAAGTTAAAAATTCTCTTTCAGCCAGTGGGACAGGCGTGACCATTTCCCTTCCTCGGGCGGGGCGGCATAGCGCGGGATACGCGCTTCACCCGCTTCCAGGGGAGCCTGGACGACGTACTGCAACAGCCCCACCAGCGTGGCGAAGGGTGCGGCGTGGGCCGCCTCGGGCAGGCCGTTGACATCCATGGGACGGCCCAGCCTGACCTTTTTTTCCAAAACTTTCTCGGCAAACTCCTGGACCCCCATCAGCTGGCTGCCGCCGCCGGTCAGCACCACCCGCCGGGCTTGCGGCCCTACGAACCCGCAGGCCTTGAATCTGGCATTTATGGTTTCAAACAGGCGGGTCATGTGCGGTTCAATCGCCTTGGTCAGCACCGAGCGGGGGATCTGTGTGCGGTCTTCATTGCCGCTGCCGCCCAGTTTTGGAATTTCGATAATTTCCTGTTCATCGGATTTGGTGAAATAGGCGCACCCGTTCAGGATTTTCAGACGTTCCGCCTGGCTGATCGGGGTCAACAGTCCGGCGGCGATCGATTCGGTAATTTCATCTCCGCCGAGAGGGATCACCTCGGCGTGGACCATGCGCCCGCGGACAAAGACCGAAAGCGTAGTGGTGCCGCCGCCCATATCGATACAGGCCGCGCCCAGCTCCATTTCATCCTCAACCAGGGTCGCCAGCCCGGATGCATAGGGTGACAGGACCACCCGCGAGACGTCCAGGTGCGCCCGCTGGACACAGGTTTCCAGGTTTCTTAAGGGTCCCGGCGCGGCCACCACCGCATGCAGGGTGACCGAAAGATTATCGCCATACATGCCGATCGGCTCGTTCACCCCCAGCACCCCGTCGATCCCGTAACAGGCGGGAAAAACATGAATCAGCGAGTTTTTACCAAGGTCAATCCGTTCCGACGCCTGGCCCAGCGCCCGATCGATATGGCTCTGCTGGACCCCGCCGCCGTTGAGCGGAATGATGGTGTCCAGGATATGGGATTTGGGCGATCCGGCGGACAGGTTGACAATAACATTGCCGATGGTTTGCCCGGCCACCTGTTCGGCCTGATCGAGAGCCGCGCAAATGGCCGAAGAGGCATGATCCATATCAACAATAATTCCCCGTTTGATGCCGCGGCTGACCCGGTGCCCCATGCCCTTGACCACCAGACCGCCCTTGTCCCCGACCCGACCGATCAGGCAGGCGACCTTCGATGTTCCGACATCCAGGGCGGCGATCAGGCGGCCTGAGTTATGGTTTTTGGATATATTGTGGTGTAACGCCATTATTGGTTTCCCTGTTTAAAATCCCCTATGTTTCCTGGTCCATGTTTTGGTAAAGCTTGCGGCCTTCGGGGGTCAGCTTCATGACCACCCGGTCGGCCAGCCTCAGGTCAATCACCATCACCCCCAGGCTCAGGATTCCTTTTTCCGCCTCCATTTCGGCAAATCTCCGCCAGGCCCTGGCGGGGCCATGGGTTTTGCTCTGCTCCGGGAGCTTGAGACGCATGCCGTTGTCAAATTCCAGATCCCAGCGCCGGTCGCCAACCCGGATCGCCGAAACCACCCGCGCCGAAAGCTCAGGTTCGGACGCGAGAACGCTGAACAGCTCCGCCGCCGCCGCCGGAGCTCCGGGACCGACGATAAAGGGCAGGCGCGAAAATTCTTTCAGGTCAGACCCGGCGATTACCGCCGCGGTTTCATCGATCAGCATCAGCTGCCCGCCAATTTGCCAGCGGGCAAACGGGGTGCGCTCTTTTACCCAGACCTTCAGGGTGTCCGGCAGCTCGCGGCTGACGACCGCTTCCCGGACCCACGGCAGGGCCTCGATGCGGTTCTTCAGGGCGCTCATATCCAGGCCGTACATGGGTTCTTTCACCTTCAGTCCAAGCGCCTCGAGCATGGCTTCGTCCGAGGTTCTGACCTGGCCTTCGGCGCGCACCCGCTCGAGCGCAAATCCGGCCTCAACGGTGGCCGCGGTAATCCGCATGTTGACGTCTTGCCACCAGGTCCCGGCATGGCCCTGGTGCCAGGCCCAGCCCAGGGCCGGCACCGAGGTCAGGAACACCAGCAGCCCAAGCTGTTTCAAAACCAGCCGGATGCGGCCGCGGCGCGGACGTCTGCGGGCCGGCGGCGGAGCAACCCTGGCCGGGCGGGTGAAGCTGAAACTTCCCTGCCCGCGCTTATTCATAAGCCTGATTTGTGCGCTGGTTGTCACCTTAACGCTCCCCTATCCTCTCGATTTCCCACTCCAGCGTTACCCCCGCCGATTGCTTGACCCGGCGGCGCACTTCCTCGCCCAAAGCCTCCAGGTCCGCGGAGCAAGCCGGGCCGGTATTGATCAGGAAATTGCAGTGTTTTTCCGACACTCTGGCGCCGCCGACCTCAAGGCCCCGGCACCCGGCCTGGTCAATCAGCCGCCAGGCTTTGATCCCTTCCGGGTTCTTGAAGGTGCTGCCCCCGGTCCTGACCCGCATCGGCTGGGTCGCTTCCCGGGTCATTTGAATCTGATCCATTTTTGCCTTGATGGTTTTCTGATCCCCCGGGGTTCCGCGGAAGGTCGCCGAGGTGAAAATCCAGTCCGCCGGAATCTTGCTGCTCCGATATGAAAAGCCCATCTCGGACGCTGAAAGGGTGTGAACTTCGCCATCCCGGTCAAAAGCGGTTGCAGATTGGAAAATATCGCTGATTTCAGTCCCGTAAGCGCCCGCATTGGTCCGTAAAGCGCCCCCAACTGTCCCCGGAATGCCCCGCATGAACTCAAGCCCTGTAAGCGAGGCTGCAAGCGCGCTGTGGGCCACCGCGAGATCCGTGGTGCCGGCGCCGGCGGTGATAAGATTGTCCTCTATCTCTATGTTTCCAAAGGGTTTTCCAAGTTTGATCACGACCCCCCTGACGCCCCGGTCGCGGACCAGCAAATTCGAGCCGACACCGATCACCGTTAACGGAACATCCGCGCCCAGATTTTTCAGGAAGGTTTGCAAATCCGCCTCGTCCCTGGGGCGGAACAGAACCTCAGCCGGGCCGCCGGTCCTGAACCAGACCAGGTTGGCGAGCGGCGCCCGTTCGGTATACCCGCCCGCGACCTTGGGCAAGGTATCCAGCAGGGTGATATTCCGGGCCGGGATCATGCCGCCCCCCTTTCCGCCATTTTCCCGGGCAAGGCGTTGGCCCAGGCGGTGATGCTGCCGGCGCCGAGACAAACCACCATGTCTTTATTCCTGGTGATTTTTGACAGCAGCGGCGCCAGGTCTTTCTCACCCTCAATGGTGTGGACATGTTTGTGGCCGTGTTTTTTCAGGGCGGCGGCGAATTTTTCATGGGTGATACCGGCAATCGGCGCTTCACCGGCCTCGAAGATCGGGGTGACCACCACTTCATCGGCATCGTTGAAGGCCGAGCAAAACTCTTCAAACAGGTTGGCCAGCCGGGAATAACGGTGCGGCTGTACGACCGCGATGATCCTGCCTTCGGCAATCTCGCGGGCGGCCTGAAGCACCGCGGAAATCTCCACCGGGTGATGGGCGTAATCATCAATAATGGTGACCCCGTCAACCGTGCCGACCCGGGTAAAGCGCCGTTTAACCCCGCCAAACATCTCAAATGCCTTGCGTATGGCCGCCTCATCAACCCCCATTTCCAGGCCGGTGGCAATCGCCGCGGCGGCGTTCTGGACATTGTAACGCCCGGGCATATTGAGGGTTATGCCCTTGAAGGTTCGCGCCCCGCCGCGCAGCCGGCCGCTGCACATCACGTCAAAGATTGAGCGCCCCCCCTTAACCCCCAGGTGTTTCACCCTGAGGTCCGCCTGGGGGGAAAACCCGTAGGTTATAATTTTCCGGCCGGAAACCTTGGGAATCAGCGCCTGGACTTCCGGATGATCAATGCACAGCACCACCACTCCGTAGAAAGGAACCTTTTCGACAAAGCTCAGGAAGGCTTCTTTTTCCTTCTCGAAAGTGCCGTAATAATCCAGATGCTCCGGATCGATACTGGTGACAATCGCAATGGTCGCGGGCAGGCGCATAAAAGTGCCGTCGCTTTCATCGGCTTCAACCACCATCCATTCGCCCTGGCCGATCCGGGCATTGGTGCCATAAGCGTTGATAATACCGCCGTTGATCACGGTCGGGTCGATACCCCCAGCGTCCAGGACACTGGCGATCATTGAAGTGGTGGTGGTCTTGCCATGGGTGCCGGCAACCGAAACACACCATTTCAGCCGCATCAGTTCGGCCAGCATTTCCGCCCTCGGAACAATCGGGATCATTTTCTCGGCGGCAGCCAGGATTTCCGGGTTGTCTTTCGGGATGGCGGAGGAAATTACCAGCGCATTGGCGTTTTTGACATTCCCCGGCCGATGGCCGATCATCACCGGAATACCCATTTTCTTCAGGCGCATGACATTGGAATTTTCAGCAACATCGCTGCCCTGGACCCGGTAGCCGAGATTGTGCATGACCTCGGCGATGCCCGACATGCCGATGCCGCCAATTCCAGTGAAATGCACCAGGCCTATGTCAAAGGGAACCTGTCTCATGCCATCACCCTTTGCAGCCCACCGGGGTTTCCCCGGTTTGATTTTTTCTCGAGTTTTTTTGCCTTAATCCGTTCCCGCCTGGTCAGAACCATATCTTCCACCAGGTCGGCCAGCCGCTCGGCAGCCTCGGGCCGGCCAATGCCGAGCGCGGCCCCAGCCGCCGCTTTCAACAGGGTTTGGTTGACCACCAGCCGCTGCACCAGCTTGGCAAGAGCCGGTGATGTGAACTCTTTTTCAGCAAACACCCAGGCCGCCCCGGCGCCTTTAAGGAAGGCGGCATTGGCGCTTTGGTGATCATCCATGGCGGAGGGAAACGGCACCAGGATTGAAGGCCGCCCAGCCGCCGTCAGTTCAAACAGGGTGCTGGCTCCGGCCCGGCCGATCACCAGGTGCGCCCACAGAAGTCTTCCCGGGATATCCTGGATAAAGGGAAACACCTCGGCCGCGATCCCGTGCGATTTGTATGCTTTTTTGACCCGCTCAAGGTCTTTCTGGCGGCATTGCTGGGTGACCTGCAGACGCCTCCGCACGGCCTTGGGTAAAATAGATAAGGCCTCGGGCACGATCTCGCTGAAGACGGCCGCCCCCTGGCTGCCGCCCATGACCAGCAGGCGAATAACGTGGTCGGCGCCAAGGCTGGGGTAAGGTTTCCTTCCCAGGGCAGCGATTTCGCGGCGCACCGGGTTGCCGGTAAGGTAGGTTTTGGTCAGGTTGCCTGGTCTGATTTTTCCGGTTTTTTCAAACGAGATTGCAATCGCCCTGGCGGCCCCGGCCAGGGCCCGGTTGGCGCGCCCCAGGATGGCGTTTTGTTCGTGCAGGCAATAAGGAATTGAAAGCAAGCGGGCCGCCGCCATGGTTGGCACCACCGGGTACCCGCCAAAGCCGATCACCCCCGCGGGGCTGAGTTTGATCAACAGCCAGCCGGCTTTCAGGGTTCCTTTGGCCAGCGCGAAGAAGGTCTTTATTTTTCCAGAAAGCCCGCCGAGAGCAAAGGTTCCGCTTTCCACCAGATGGCTTTCCACCCCTTCAAACAGATCGGAGTACTGCAAACCCCGGGGATCGGAAATCAGCACAATGCGGTGGCCACGGCGCTTCAATTCTTTTGCCAAAGCGCCCGCCGGGAACATGTGTCCGCCGGTGCCGCCGGCAGCGATCGCGAAAGTGAGGGGTTTGCGTTTCATATCAGAACCCCCCTCTTTTGATGGTTTTGGTTTTCAGGTGCCGGTTGCGCCGGGTCAGCGCCAGCACCATGCCCATGGTGATCGCCAGCGCCAGCGCTGAGGAGCCGCCATAGCTGATGAACGGCAGGGTCATCCCCTTGGCCGGGATGACCGCCAGGTTGACGCCAATGTTGATCAATGCCTGGAGGCCAAAGAGGATAATCAGCCCGCCCGCGGCGAGCACCACAAACTGGTCTTCCTGCTCCAGCAAATGCGCCAGCCCGCGCACCACAATCACAGTAAACAGCAGCAATATTCCAAGACAGGCCAGAATCCCGAACTCTTCCCCGGCGACCGCGAAGATGAAATCGGTATGGGCATCGGGCAGGATCTTTTTTACCGTGCCCTCGCCCGGCCCGAGGCCAAACAGACCGCCCGAGCGGAAGGCATTCAGCGCGGCATCGATCTGGTAGGTATCGGCGCTCTCCGGGTTCAAAAAAGCATCTATCCGGCCCTGGATATGGGGTACCTGGAAATATCCAAGAACCAGGCTGCCAATCCCAGCCCCTCCCAAGGCCACGACCCATAAAAGCGGCAGGCCGCCAGCCACCAGCTGGGCGGCGAAGACGATTGAAATCAGGGCCATCTGGCCAAAATCAGGCTGCAGGAAAAGACCAAACAGGACCACCGCAAAGACGCCCAAGACAATTTTCCGGCCCGGGAAGGTGGGGGTTTTCAGCTGCTCTGACAGCATCCAGCCGGTGATCACGACAAACGCCGGTTTCAGGAATTCCGAGGGCTGCAGGGTGAAGCTGCCAAACTGCATCCAGCGGGTCGCGCCCTTGATCTCCGGCCCGAAAAAGATGGTTGCGTACAAGAGGCCTAAAAATAACGGGAACATCAGGGCCGCCAGCCGCCGGACGGTCTTTTTATGGACCAGTGACAAGAGGAACATGACCCCAACCGAGGCCACCAGGAAAACAAACTGGCGCTGGGCGAAGTGAAAACTGGAAAGGCCAAGACGTTCGGCTACCGCCGGACTGGCGGCAAAGGTCAAAAGCAGCCCGATGCTGACCAGCGTCAGCAGCGCCAGGATCAGCCAGCGGTCGACCGTCCACCACCAGCGGGACAACAGGCTTTGGTCTGAGCGGGCAAAGGAGATCATGGCGCCCCTCCCTGGATAACCGCCCTGGCCACTTTACGGAAAACCTCTCCGCGGTGCTCAAAATTCCGGAACTGGTCAAAGGAAGCACAGGCCGGGGCCAGCAGAACCACCCCGCCATCTTTTTTGGCATCCCGGGCCGCGGCCCTGATCGCCACCTCCAGGGTATGGCTTTGCTCAAAGGGCACCTTATGTCTCAGGAAATTGACAAAAATGCGGTCGTCCTTGCCGATCAGGTAGGCCTTTTTCACGTGGGACAGGACTGGTGTGAACATCTCAAGGCTGGTTTCCTTGAACTGGCCGCCGGCGATCCAATAGACATTTTCAAATGCTTCCAGGCTTCTTAGCGCCGCCCCGGTGTTGCTGGCCTTGGAATCATTGATAAAGTGCACGCCGTCCTTCTCGCCAACGATTTCCAGCCGGTGGGGCAGCCCTTCAAAGGTCTCAAACGCGGCTAAAATTTTATCCGGCGCGACGCCCAGCTCCCGGGCGGCGGCAAAGACCGCTGCGGCATTCTGGCCATTGTGCTTGCCGCGAAGCGCCCGGTTGGTTCCGACCGGGCCGATTTCCCTCTCCGCACCAGAAGTGGCGTCAAACAACATCCCGTCCAGAACATAGACACCGCCCTCGACTGGCCCTTCGCAGGAAACCGGGATCACCTTTTGGGGCAGGGTTTCAGCCATCGCCCGGCCGTAAGCATCATCGACCCCGATCACTGCTACTCCGTCCCCCTCCTGCATTTCAAAAATCCGCCGCTTGGCCGCCACATAATTCGACATGCTGCCGTGCCGGTCGAGATGATCGGGGCTGACGTTCAGGATAATCGCCACTTCGGGCTTAAGGCTTTCGGTCAGATCCAGCTGGAACGAGGAAAGCTCAAAAACATAAATCCCGCCTTCCGGCAAAGGATCGATATCCAGGACCGGGATGCCGATGTTGCCCGCCCCAAGCGCGGACAGCCCGCCCTCACTCAGGCAATGGGCCAGCAAAGCCGTGGTTGTCGATTTGCCATTGGTCCCTGTTACCGCCACCAGTTTATGCTTTGGCAAGCTGGCCCGTGCCAGGGCGAACAATTCCATATCGCCAAGCACCGGGACCCCGGCGTCATGGGCTTTTTTGACCAGCGGATGGGCTTTCGGGAACGTCAGGGGGACACCCGGCGATACCACCAGGGCGGTTAAACCCTCAAAATTTTCCTGGGTTAAATTAACCGGCGGGACGGGAGAGGCTGACCTCTGGCTTTCCTTGTCATCCCAGGCCAGGACCCCGGCCCCTCCCTCCACAAGCGAGCGGCACGCCGCAAGGCCGGACCGGGCGAGGCCGAAAACCCCGATCCTTTTTCCCTGGTATGCGTCCACCACAATCATCCCTTACCTCAGCTTCAATGTTGAAAGACCAACCAGCGCCAGCACCACCGCGATGATCCAGAAGCGGATCACAATGGTCGATTCCGCCCAGCCCTTTGCTTCAAAATGGTGGTGCAGCGGGGCCATGTGAAAAATCCTTTTTCCGGTCAGCTTGAAGGACGCCACCTGGACCATCACCGAGACCGCCTCCAGCACGAACAGCCCGCCGACAATCGCCAGCACCAGTTCGTGCTTGGTAATGACCGAAACGGTTCCCAGCGCCCCGCCCAGGGAAAGCGAACCGGTATCGCCCATGAACACCATCGCCGGCGGAGCATTGAACCACAAAAAGCCGAGCCCGGCGCCGATAATGGCGCCGCAAAAAACCGCCAACTCGCCGGTCCCCGGAACCTGTGTGATTTGCAGGTAATCGGAATAAACCGCGTTGCCCACCACATAGGAAATCAAGCCGAAGGCGCTGGCGGCGATGATCACCGGCATGATCGCCAGCCCGTCCAACCCGTCAGTCAGATTCACCGCGTTCGACGCCCCGACAATGACAAAAGCGGCAAAGGGAATGGCGAACCAGCCGATATCAATAATCAAATCCTTGAAAAACGGGACCGCCACCCCGGGATTGACCAGCTTGAATATCCAGTACGCGGCAGCCGCGGCGATGATCACCTCAAGCATGAATTTCAATTTTCCGGGAACCCCCCTGGAGGACGATTTGGTGACCTTGATGTAATCATCGGCAAAGCCGATCAGGCCGAAACCTAACGTGACGGCAACCGCGATCCAGATGAAATGGCTGGTGATATCGGCCCACAGAAGGGTTGAAGAAACCAGCGACAGCAGGATCAGAAAACCGCCCATGGTGGGGGTTCCCTGTTTTTCAATCAGGTGCCCGGAGGGGCCATCGCTGCGGATCGGCTGGCCTTTTTTCTGCCTGGCTTTAAGCATGCGGATAAACGGCCCGCCGAAAACCAGGCTGATGAAAAGCGCCGTCATCAGCGCCCCACCGGTGCGGAACGTCAGGTAGCGGAACAGGTTCAGCACCCCGTAATCATCCGCTAATGGCGCCAGTAAATTATACAGCACAGCTTGTCTCCTACCCGGCCGCGGCCAGGGGTGTCCCCCACCCGCCCGAGGTTTCTAAAACTTCCATCGACCTCAGGTGATCAACCACCTGATCAAGGCCTGCTTTGCGGGACCCTTTGACCAAAAACAGGTCCCCCTTGGTGATATCCTGGGTAAGTTTCCGGCAAATGCCGGCATTGTCGGCAAACGAAAAACCTGAAAGGCCGGGTTTCAATTTTTCCAGCAGCGCCGCCATCCCGGAACCCTTGACATAAAGCACCTCGACCCCGGCCGACCTGATATCCCCGGCCAGATTGGCATGCTCGGCAATGGCATTGTCGCCCAGCTCTTCCATATCGCCCAGGACGGCGATTTTTCGGCCTCTCGCGGCCATGGGTTTCATTTTGGCGAACACGTTAAGGGCCGCTTTCAGCGACAACGGGTTGGCGTTGTAGCTTTCATCAATGACCTTGACCGGGCCGCGCCCGGTCTGGATTTCATAAACCCTCCCGCGGCCGGCACGGGCGGTGGCGCCGGCCAGGGCCAGCCCCATCAGGCCGAGATCACCGCCGGCGGCTTTTGCAACCAAAAGAATAGCGAGCGAATTTTCCACCCAATGGCGCCCGGGCAGGGCCACCTTATAAGTCACGGTGGTATTGCCAACCTGAGCGCTGAGGCACGAACAGTCCGCATGCTCGGCGCTTTTCAAAAGATAGGCGTCGGCCCTGGAGCTAACGGTGGAAAAGCCAAGAATGTGTTTTACGCGGTACTTTTCCGCTTGCTTTTTCAGGAGAGCGAAATGGCTGTTATCCATATTCAGAACCGCACTTCCACCCGCCTCCAGGCCGGTAAAGATGGCGGCTTTTTCCAGCGCGATCTCCTGTTCCCCTTTAAAGGCAGCCAGGTGACCCTTGCCGACGGTGGTAATCAGCGCCACGTGCGGGCGGATCAGGGAACTGAGGGGCGCGATTTCGCCGGGCGCATTCGTGCCCACCTCAAAAACACCGAAGGCGCTATCCCGCGGCATCCGGGCCAATGACAAGGGAACCCCGACATGATTGTTGAAACTTCTCACTGCAGCATGGGACGGGCCCTGCATCGAAAACGCCTTGAACAGCACGTCCTTGACGCCGGTTTTGCCGGCGGTCCCGGTCACCGCAATGATCGTGGCGGACACTCTTTCGCGGGCCGCACGGGCCAGGTCAATGAGCGCCTGATAAGTGTCTTTCACCCAAACCAGACGTGGGTCATCCCCGGCCAGGCCCTCAGGCGTTTTGGAGACCAGCGCCAGGGCAGCGCCCATTTTAAAGGCTTCATCAACGAACGCATGACCATCCGCCTCGGTCCCCGGGAGTGCGACAAAAATATCCCCCGGGGCGGTCTCGCGGCTGTCGATTGAGACGCCATAAAAGGACCTCTCTCCGGCCCCCTTGGCGCCTTTGGCGTCTTTGGCTCCGGTGGCTTTCAGAACCTCATGGTATCTCCAAAGCGGGGCGGTCATTGCATTTCCTCGATCATTTTGGCGATGGTTTCGTGAACCACTTCCTTGTCTGAAAACGGCAGCACCTGGTTGCCGACTATCTGACCGGTTTCGTTACCCTTTCCGGTGATGAACAGAACATCGTCCGGTTTGATGGCCCGGACTCCAAAACGGATCGCATCGCCCCGGTCGACATACTCCATGCCGGTGGGACACCCTTTCAGAATCGCCTGGCGAATCTGAAACGGGTTTTCGTGCCTGGGGTTGTCATCGGTGACGTAGACGTAATCGGCCAGGGCCTCGGCCACCGCGCCCATCCTGGGACGTTTTCCGGTATCCCGTTCGCCGCCGCACCCGAACACCAGATGCAGCTTGCCGAAAGTGTGTTCGCGGATCGAGGAAAGTGCATGGCTGAGGCCGTCCGGGGTGTGGGCGTAATCGATATAAACTTCCCCGCCATCAGGTGTCTCCGCGACTTTTTCCATCCTTCCCGGAACCCCGGCCAGATAATAAATCGTCTTGAACACCTTCGCGGGCGGAAACCCGCTGGCGATCGCAAACCCGGCCGCCAGCAAAACGTTTTCCGCCTGGAAAGACCCCAGCACCGGAAAGCGGGTTTCAAAATCCTTGCCCCGATATGTGAATGCAAGGTGTTGACCGCCCTTTTCCGGGGTGGCGCGCTTAAGCAGGATATCCGCCTCCTTCCGGCCCACCGTTATGATTTTTACGCCACGCTTTTGCATGGCCTCTTCCAAGCGCATCCCGAACGGATTATCGGTGTTCAGGACGGCGGTTCCCTTGACGTTCAGAACTTCCCCGAACAACCTGGCCTTGGCTTTATAATAGTTTTCCTCGTCGGCATGATAGTCCATATGATCCTGGGTCAGGTTGGTAAAGCCGGCAACCTGCACATCGACCCCGTCAACACGGTATTGCGCCAGTCCGTGGGACGAGGCTTCCATGATGGCGTGGGTGACATCCAGGTCCGCCAGCTCTCTCAGCGCCTGGTGGAGCGTTACCGGATCGGGGGTGGTCAGCCCGGTGGAATAATTTATGCCCTCGGAGATAACGCCAAGCGTGCCGATGGCAGCCGCCTTGACCCCCAAGCGCTGCCACATCTGGCGGACGAAATGAATAACCGAGGTCTTGCCGTTGGTGCCGGTCACCGCCGCCATGGTAGCGGGCTGGGCGCCGTAGTATTTGGCGGCCATTTTGGCAAACGTCTTTCTCGGGTTGTGATCGGCGATATGCACCGCGCCCCGGAACCTGATTTCGGGTTCCGGGCCGGTCAGGACCGCCACCGCCCCGCGCTTGATGGCATCATCAATAAATTTTGTTCCATCCTGCTTTTCACCCCTCAGGGCGGCGAACAGGTAGCCGCTCCGGACCTGGCGGCTGTCCAGCGCCAGGCCTTCAATTTCAACCTGCCCTGGAAGGTTTTTTTTACTTGTCAGCTCAGCTAATTGCATATCATTCACTTCAAATGCCCCACCGCTTGACGTTAAGGAATGTCCGAGACCAGCAGGGCGACCTCCTGGTAACCCCGGACCTCATTTGCCAGTGGCTCAACGCCCAAAATCGGGGCAATTCTTGCTATCACCCGGCCCACCGGGGGGGCCGCCACCCAGCCGCCGCCGGAAAAATTAAATGTCTCTTTGGTGCCGACCGGTTCATCCAGAACCACCAGAACCAGGTAACGCGGCCGGTCCATCGGGAAAACACCGACGAACGAGGACAGCGTGGCGTGTTTCTGATAGACCCCTTCTCCCGGTTTTTCGGCGGTTCCGGTCTTGCCCCCGACCAGATAGCCGGGAACATCAGCCTGGCGGCCGGTGCCTTCAATGACCGTCAGGCGCATCAGGGCGCGCATTTGCTCACTGACCTCGGGTGAAAATACTTTTTTTCCCGGCATCCGGAAGCCCTCACCCTCATGCACCAATGTGGCGGGAATAAGATATCCGCCGTTGATCGTGGCGGCGACCGCGCTGGCCAGCTGAAGGGGGCTGATGGCGATGCCATGTCCATAGGCCGCGGTCATGGTATTGATATCGCGCCAATAGGCGGGATAAATCGGCCGGCCAACCTCGGTAATCTCGATAAAGGGAGCGGTAAAAAGCCCCAATTTTTCAAAATAGGCCTGCTGGGTTTCGGCGCCAATATCCAGTGCCATCTGCGCCGCCCCGATATTGGAGGAATAAATAAAGATTTCCGGCACCGTCAGGTAGCGGGCCTTGGGGTGGTCATCGGTAATGGTATAAGAGGCAACCTTGAGGGGTTTAGTGGCGTCATAGCCATCGGCCAGCGTTATCGCCCCGGAATCCAGCCCCATCGCCACGGTCAGGGTCTTGAACACGGAACCCAACTCGTAAACCCCATTGGTGGCCCGGTTGAATATTTGATCGGCGCTGGCCCGGCCCGCAAAATTGGGATCGAAATCCGGCAGCGAAACCATCGCCAGCACCTCGCCGTTATTAACATCCAGAACGATGCCGGCGGCCGCCTTGGCCTGGAAGATTCTCACCGCCCGTTCCATTTCATCGCGAAGCGCATGCTGGACCCGGACATCGAAACTCAGGACAAGATTATCATCCGCATCGAGCGGGTTTTTCAGGCGTTCGTCAAAATTATATTCAATCCCGCCCAGTCCCCGGCCATCAATATCGACATAACCCACCAAATGAGCGAACAGCGGGCCATGCGGGTAGACGCGCTGTTCCTCGGCCTGGAAAAAGAACCCGGGCAGACCCAGGGCGTTGACCTGGTATATTTGCTGGGGGGTAAGTTTGCGCCGGACCCAGACAAAGCGTTTGTCAGATTTCAGGCGGGCCAGCAGATTGCCAACGGCCAGGTCAGGTAAAACACCCGCCAGTTTCCGGACCGCAGCCTCTGGGTTTTGTACTTTTTTCGGGTCGGCATAGAGTGATGAGGTTTCAAGATTGGTGGCCAGCACCACCCCGTTGCGGTCAAGAATATCTACTCTTTTGGCCTGGTAGGCCGGCAAACCCCGGGTCCAGTGTTCCCCGGACTGCCCCACCGGAGAGAACCCCAAACCCACCATTCTGGCGCTCAGCAGAAGGAACGCGGCCACAAATAAGAAAACCGCCACCATTAAACGGTTGCGGACCGTTTCCATTTCGGCTCTGCGAACATTTACAGGCCCTTTGTTACCCCCCTTCAATCTCATGGTTCGTCATCCCTCCCCGGAGTTGGAATGGAGGCCGTTGCGGCCACTTCCCGGATCGCCGGAAGCCTGTATTTCGAAGCATAGGTCAGGGGGCCAAGGGGCAAATGGGTGCTGGAGGCGCTCTCAACCCAACTGGCCACCTGGGTGTAGCCCAAGGGCCGGACGGTCAAATATTTACGGGTCAGTTCCTGCAGGTACGGGGGGGAGTTCAGGTAAGCCCATTCAGCTTTCAGAACCCGGAGCGCCTTCTGGTCCTCAAGATACTGGGCCTGCATTTCGGTCAACTGGGTTTCCTTTTGCTCGACCGTGTACTTGAGATAAAACAAAGCGGCGCCGGCCATCAGACTCAGAATAATCCCGTGGAAAATCCTGGGTTTCATGACCTAAGGCCTTTCCGGGGAAACCGTGGCGGGGATGCTCTTCTCAGCTGTACGAATGGCCGTGCGCAGCCGGGCCGACCTGGCCCGGGGGTTCGTGGCGATTTCCTCTTTGCCCGGTTTCAGGACTTTCCGCCGTTTCAGAATAAGGGTGGGCCCGCGCCATTTGCCGGGTGTTGCATCAGGAGGAGAGTGGCGCGAGCCCTGCGGGATATTCCCACTATTCTCGTTAAAAAACTTTTTGACCAAGCGGTCCTCAAGGGAATGGAAGGAGACTACGCACAACCTCCCCCCGTCCCTCAAGAGGCTGACAGCCGCTTGCAATCCCAACCGCAGCTCTTCAAGCTCGCGGTTCACATAAATGCGTAACGCCTGGAATACTTTTGTCGCCGGGTGAATGCGGCTGGCCCCGCGGGCCTTTTTGGCGCCCACGGCGCTGACGATGATTTTAGCCAGGTCGGTGGTGGTCTCGATGGGCTTTTCCGCGCGGGCCCTGGTAATTGCCCTGGCGATCCGCCTGGAGGCGTGTTCTTCGCCATAGCGATAAAAAATATCGGCCAGCGCTTTTTCTTCAAAGGTATTGACCACATCGGCGGCGCTCACCCCTTGGCGGCTCATGCGCATATCAAGCGGGCCTTCCTTGATGAAAGAGAACCCCCGTTCAGGGTCTTCCAGCTGATGGGAAGAAACGCCGATATCCAGCGCGATGCCATCAACCTTGTCTTCGCCCTGCCCCTCCAGCAGGACATCCATTTCGGAAAAACATCCCGGCAGCAATTTCAGGCGTCCTTCAAATTCCTTTTCCAAGACCCGGCCGCGGCTAATCGCTTCGGGATCGCGGTCGATGGCGTAAACCTTGCAATCGGCGGCCTCGAGGATGGCTTTGGCATACCCTCCCCCGCCAAAAGTTCCGTCGACGTAAATCTCGCCGTCTTTCGGAGACAGCGCCTCAATCACTTCGGCCAGCATCACCGGGGTATGTTTTATTTCGGCCATTACCCCCTATCCTTTTCTTTCAGGGAAAGGGAACGCGCCACCGGCCCGAGCTTCTTGGCTTCCTTTTTGGCAATTTCGAGCTGCACCTGGTAATGCGCCTCATAGGCTTTCGGGTTCCAGATCTGGAACTTGTTGCCGAGGCCGACGAAGGTCGCCTGCTCTTCTATATCTGCGTGTTCGATAAATTCCTGAGGGAGATGGATGCGGCCTTCGGGGTCAAAGGAAAGCTGGGTCGACTTGCCCAGCAGGACCGTCGCCAGCGCCTCGTTCTCATCCGAAAAAAAGCCGAAATCGCTATGAATGCGCTCGGAAAGCTGCTCCATAAAGCTGAGGTCAGACCCTTCAATGCAGGGATGTTTGAAAGATTTATATGCGATCACGCCCTGAAACCCCTCAATGCCGATGTTGGAGCGAAACAGGGCGGGAACCGAAACCCGGCCTTTTTTGTCCACCTTGTTGGTGGTCGTTGAAAGGAATTTTAACACTCCTCCGCTCCATTTCTCTAACCCGCGTTACCCGGCGTGCTTTTCGTTGCTCCCACCGAACTGTACCCACAGGTCCGGTTAACACGCCTATTTGGATTTACATGGGATATCATGGGAATTTATGGGAGTCAATGGGAAAAGCATAAAAAATGGCAGAAAACCTAGGTGTTAACAAAAGATTAACGGAGCGCCCGGGTATAAAAAAGGGGCTGGGCAGCCCCCAAAATGAACTTGAAATAAGAAAAAGGTCAGACGGCCTGTAAGCCGGGTTCTGTCCGCCTGGTAAACCAGGGGGATGGCTATTCATCTGGGACTGCTGTTACCAGCAGCCTCAAGCAACCTACCCGGATGCGCGCCGGAGACGGCACATATACATCCCTATTTGGTCTTGCTCCCGGCGGGGTTTGCCCTGCCACCCCCGTTGCCGGGGGCGCGGTGCGCTCTTACCGCACCATTTCACCCTTACCTGCAAGCAGGCGGTATATTTTCTGTGGCACTTTCCCTCAGGTCGCCCTGGCCGGGAGTTACCCGGCACCGTGCCTCCGTGGAGCCCGGACTTTCCTCTGCATCGCTGCAGCAGCCATCCGGCCGTCTGACCTGGGGGTTATGTAAGGTTTTACTCAATCCACGTCAAGTTTTCCTCTTGCCTTGCGGAATTATATGCGGCACATTCCGAGGCCTGAAAAATACCTGGCGGGAAAACAAAATGAAACGCGCATTAATATTTTCAGGGCTTGTTTTAAGTGTCTTGCTGATCGCCGGCTGCGGCGGCACCAAGGTCGAGCGCGAAGGTCCGCTGGCAATCTCGGATGCTGATCTTGGCCCGAAAACCAAGGACCTGGTCAAAGAGCTTCCCGGCGGACTGGTGGGGGACAAGGACAACGCCCGCCATACCGACGAAACTTTGCGGGGCGAGGACGAAGACGGATAAATTCCACTTCCGGCCGGCGGCCTCTTCACGAGAACGTTTGTTCCATTTCTGAACATTCCGGACTTTACTGAACCTTCCCGCACCGGGGAACTGGGGAGACATACGGAAAAATGGTTGAGGCCAAGTTCATCAAGGGATCGTTGCGGCGCCACATTCTGGTGATGACGTTTTCCTCCAGCGTCGGCCTGATCGCCCTGTTTATGGTCGACCTGGTGGATATTTATTTCCTCAGCCTGCTGCAAAATACCTCAATCACGGCGGCGGTCGGGTTTGCCGGCAACGTTATGATGCTGACCATTTCGGTCAACATCGGCCTGATGATCACGATGGGCGCGCTGGTCTCCCGCAGCATCGGGGCAAGAAAGATCCTGCGCGCCAAGCGGGCTGCGACCAATGTCTATGTCTTTGCCTTTTTGTTGACCAGCGTGGTGGCCGCCGTGCTGCTGATTTTCCTCGGGCCAATTCTGGATCTCATGGGGGCTGTGGGCGAGACCAAGGTCCAGGCGATGCGCTATCTTTATATCCTGCTGCCCTCGGTGCCGCTGTTTTCCCTCTCGATGACCGCCAGCGGGGCCTTGCGGGGCCTGGGCGATGCCCGCCGCGCCATGATGGTGACCCTGATTGCGGCTGTGGTCAACGCCATCCTCGATCCGATCTTTATCTTTGGCCTCGGGATGGAAATCAGGGGGGCGGCGGTGGCCACCCTGATCAGCCGCCTGGTCATGGTGGCGGTGGCGCTTTACGGGGCTTTATATATTCACCGCTTGTACAGCCCTTTCCGTGTCAGGCACTTTAAAAATTACCTGCGGCGGATTCTCGATATCGCGGTTCCCAGCATATTGACCAATATCGTCACCCCGATCGGCACCATATATGTGGTCGCGCTGATCGCCACCTACGGTGACAGCGCGGTCGCCGGGGTTTCAATCATCAACCGCCTGGCGCCGGTGGTGTTCGGGGTTCTGTTTTCGCTTTCGGGCGCGGTCGGGCCGATTTTTGGTCAGAACCTCGGCGCCCATAATTTTAAACGGATTTCCCGCACCTTTATCCGCAGCCTTCAGTTCTCAACCATCTATACCGGGCTGGTCGCCTTGCTGTTGTTCGCCCTTCAGGATTATATCGTGCTGGCCTTCAGGGCAACCGGCGAGACCGCCGACCTGATCAAGTTTTTCTGCACCTGGCTGGCGCTGCCGTTCGTTTTCCAGGCCGCCCAGTTTGTCGTCAACGCCGGCTTTAACAACCTCGGCAAACCGGTTTACGCGACCATGTTCAATTTCGGCAAAACCTTTATCGGCACCATCCCATTCGCCTATTTCGGCGGGCTGTGGTTCGGGGTTTTCGGGGTGCTGGCCGGACCTTCGGTGGGCGCGGCGGCGTTCGGCATCCTGGCCAGCGGGGTTCTGCTAAGGTATATCAAAAACCTCGAAATCAAACTCGGCGGCGGGAAAGCCACGGCCTAAAGAAGCGCCTTGAGCCGCCCCCAGGTCACCTGATCAGCAATGCCGTCGACCTTTTCCGGCTGCCAGTGGCGCTGGAAGGCGGTCACGACATCCAATAAGGGCGCCTCCGGGTCGTATCCGAATTGAGTTAGCTTTTCCCTCAAAAGTGTCTCATTGCCCGGTGCGCTGAGGTCTGGAGCGTCCGGCCAAATCCCGATCCCCTCCCCCGCCAGCCAGCGCCAGGGAAAAAGTTCACCGGGATCCTGCTTTCTTCCCGGCGCTACATCTGAATGGCCAAGGATACGATTCCCCGGGATGTCATGGCGCGAAAGCACATCCCTGACAAGACCAGCAAGGCTTTCCAGTTGGGTTTTGGGGAAGCGCCGGTAGCCAAATTCATGACCGGAGTTTTGCAGCTCGATGCCGATCGACGCGGAATTGATATCGCTCTCCCCGGCCCAGTAAGCGGTCCCGGCGTGCCAGGCTCTTTGATCCTCCGCAACCAGCCGGGTTACCTCGCCCGCTTCACTGATCAGGTAATGGCTGCTGACTTTTTTGTCCGGACTGGTCAGCCACTCAAGAGACTCTTCAAAGCTGGGGCGGCCGGTATAATGCAACACCAGCATGTCGATAGCGCATTGGCGGGTATCGAAATTTGGTGATGGCGCCTGTTTCATGACCTGGTCTCCCGGGCGGCTGGACTGGCCGCTTCGGTTTTCTGTTTTTTCCGGATCAGGATGACACCAACGCCGAGAAACGTCAAAGCCCCGCCTAAAATCATCTTGAGGGTCAGCACCTCGCCCAGGATCAGAACCCCTGAAAGCACCGCGACCACCTGGGACAACAGCGTCAACGGGGTGACGGTGGTGACCGGGTGATGTTTCAGCAGATAATAAAGCCCCCCGTGACCGATGATCGACGAGGCGACGGCGGAAAAAATCACCCCGCCCCGGGCCAGCCAGGAGGAAGAGGACAAGGCATCCCACTGCCCGCTTTCAAGAAAGAAGGACATCGAGAAGATGGTCACCATGCCGATCAGCCCGATCCAGGCCTGGAGCGAGAAGACCCCAATTCCTTTCAGTCTCCGCAGCAAGATCGTCCCGACCGCATAAATAAAAGCCGCCAGCATAACCAGCGACAGATCGAAGAAATGCTCCAGCGCTTTGGGATCGAAGCCCAGGATCATGACCCCGGAAAAGGCCAGAACCATCCCGGTGATCGAAATCAGGCCGATCCGCTCACCCAGGAAAATAATCGCCAGCAAGGTGGCGAACGGCACATTGGTCAGCGTCGCAATGGCGACCGAAGAAATATCATCGGCAAGGCTGATGGCGTAGTAAAGAATCCCGAAATGCAGCGCGCCGATCACAAACGCGGCGGTCAGCAGCGGCTTGATATTCCCTTTCGGCAATCTCAGAAACGGCAACAGCAAAATAAAAATCAGGGCGAACCGGAGTCCCGCGGCAAATACCGGCGGCATTTCATCAACCGCATATTTAATCGCCAGAAAATTCAACCCCCACGAAAGGTTGACAGCCAGAACCACCATGAGGTGTGAAAAGCGCATAATTAGGCGGGCTAATTGAGCCCGCGCTCCTTGGCGATGCGGTCGTAGGCGGTATTGATCGCCGCCAGTTTTTCATTGGCGATGGCGATAAATTCCTCCGGCATGCCCTTGGCGATCAGCCGGTCCGGGTGGTGCTCCTTGATCAATGTGCGGTAGATGCGTTTCAGCTCGGCGTCCGAAACATCGGTGCCGACGCCCAGGATATTATACGGGTCCTCGGCGGCATCGCCGGTGTGCTGGGCCTTGATATGCTCAAACTCGGTTTCGGAAAAACCGAAAATCCGGGCGACGTTTTTGAGGTAGGCATCTTCCGCCGAATGGTAAACCCCGTCGGCCATGGCGATATGAAACAGCGCCCCCAGTAAATCCTCGAGCACCGCCGGGCTGTCCCCGAACATCTTGGCGATCTGGCTGGCGTAGGCCTCGTAGCCGGCGCTGTCCTGGCGCGCCATATCGAAAATCCGCCCGACATTTTTGGCCTCATGGGGGGGGATTTGAAAAATCCGCTTGAAGACATCGACCTCCTCGCGGGTGACATG
Source organism: Pseudomonadota bacterium (assembly GCA_022566215.1). Lineage (GTDB taxonomy): Bacteria > Pseudomonadota > Alphaproteobacteria > Sphingomonadales > SMXR01 > SMXR01. The sequence goes on from JADFJJ010000022.1 coordinate 25,608, forward strand.
GCCGTCGGCCTTGGCCATCTTGGCGGAAAGCGCAATTACGCCGATCGTGAAAGTGATCTGCCGGGTCGCCTCGGGGGTGATTTTGCCCCGGGCCCGATCGATGCCGCGGTCGACCTGGGCGCCGAGCAAGGCGCCGACCAGGGCGCCAAGCGGCCCGCCGACCGCGAAGCCAAGCCCGCCGCCCAGTATTTTACCCCAGATTGACATCCGGGTGGTTTAACATATGGAGATCAGGAATAAAGCCGTTAAATAAAATCCTGCTTATGGGGCCGCAAAATAAATTGCGGTGGACACTTTCTCCGGTTGTGATTTTGTGATAAATTTCCCTCTTTGGTTTATAACAGGAGAGGAACCATGCCGTCCCATGCCAAGCCAAGCCCGGCTTTCAGTTACACCTTTACCACCGAGCGGGATGCTCTGCGCAGCCACAAGACGGTGCGTGAAATTCCTGACAAGTCCGCCGGGACAATGCTGGCGGCCTCGTGGAATTTGACCAATTTCGGTGAGCAAAAGCGATCTGACAACGACCTAAAGCTTATGGCCGAGGTGATTTCCTGGTTCGATTTGATTGCCATTCAGGAATTGAAGGACAACATTTCCGACCTGCAGGAACTGATGAGTAAACTGCCCGCGGGCTACCGGACAATTATCTCCGACCCGGGCGGCAACAATGAACGGGCCGGCTTTATCTATGATTCCAATAAAGTGGAACGCCTGGAACTGGCTGGCGAAGTGGCGGTCCCGCCCAGCGCCCACCGGCACATCCGCTTAAAAGGGATCTCCGGGGTCTTTACCGGTTTTGACCGCAACCCGCACCTGGTGGCCTTCCGCGCCGGCAATCTGGAATTTACAGCGGTCAGCGTTCACCTCTTTTTTGGCAGCGAAAGCTACCGCGATGAGGACCGGCGGACGCTGGAAGCTTTTGCCTTGGCGCGCTGGGCAAGTCTCCGCATGAACTCTGAAAGCGCCTATACCGAAAACGTTTTGCTGATGGGTGATTTCAACCTGCCCAAACGTGACAAAAGCGACAATATATATAAAGCATTAACCAAAAAAGGGCTGGAGTTGCCCGAACATTCTTCAAAAATTGGCAGCAACCTGGCGGGCGACAAGGATTATGACCAAATCGGGTTTCATGCCGGCGGAATGAAGGAGGCCTTTACCAAAAAGGGGGGTGTTTTCGATTTTGACGCAAAACCCTTTTTCGAGGATGCCTGGAATGTTTCCGAAAAATATTTCAAGTCCTGCATAAAATTCCACATTGCCGACCACCGCCCGATCTGGTTTGAATTTAAAATTGATTAGAAAAACAGACCTGCTTTTAGGCCGGGGCTTTAGTATAGTGTTCCCCTCTTATGGCTGGGGACAAACCTACGGTCTGGCAATTCTGGGTCGA